>NZ_JBHZPL010000015.1:0-86378 GCF_042788095.1 Kosakonia sp. YIM B13571
CGGCGCGGGTGGCGAATAATACGCTTTCCCGCTGTGAAGTCAACTGTTTATTTTCAGAAGTCTTCACCTGACAGGCCTGTGTGTTTGCCGTTGTGCCGTGTCAGTGGAGGCGCATTATAGGGAGTTAATTTCCGCTGACAAGTATAAATTTAAAAAAAGTTTTCGTTCGCTTAATTTTCAGTCGCAACGGCCGCTAATCGGTCGATTTGCATTTTAATTGAGCGATTTCGCGGGCAAAACTCGCTACATGCTGCCAGTCGGTATAGACAACTTCTCGGGTGGGATCGGTTTCGCCGCCGGTCATCTTCATAATCAGTTGAATCATCAAGCGGTCATACCAACGATAATGTGGGTAACGCAGTGCACCGGCAAATACCGCGCACTGATCTGGCTGCCACGGTGAAGAGAGTAAAAATTTGCGCGTGTAGCTATTGGTTTGCGGAGAACTTTTCTCAGGCTTACGCGCAACAAGGTTAACGGAGTAGAACGCGCTCGGTAGCGCATTCAACTGCTGCAGGTGCTTTTTCACAAAGCTCGCCAGCGCCGGATGGAAATGGCCGTAACGGATAGACGCACCAATCACCACACGCTCATAGTTATCCCATTCTATATCTGGCGTACGGTTCAGGTTCACCACATCGGCATAGACACCAAGCTCTTTCAGCTCGGACGCCAGGTAAGCGGCGATTTCCCGAGTTTGCCCATCTCTGGTTGAAAATAGAATCAATGTTTTCACGTCACGCTCCCTTATTCGCGCCAGAAGGTTGGGGTAAACAGAACCAACAATGTGAAGACTTCAAGACGACCAAACAGCATATTCGCGATGAGGATCCACTTCGCCACCGGATTCATACTCGCGAAGTTATCAGCAACCACGCCCAGCCCTGGCCCCAGGTTATTCAGCGTGGCGACAACCGAAGCGAAAGCAGAAAAGTCATCCACGCCCGTGGCGATAATCGCCAGCATGCTGACAATAAACACCAGCGCATAGGCAGAGAAGAACCCCCACACCGCTTCAAGAATACGTTCCGGCAATGCGCGATTCCCAAGCTTAATGCTGTAAACCGCGTTCGGGTGCACCAGACGTTTCAGCTCGCGGTTCCCCTGTTTGAACAGCAGCAATATGCGGATCACTTTCAAACCACCACCGGTAGAACCCGCACAGCCACCAATAAACGCCGAGCACAATAGCAACACCGGCAAGAACAGCGGCCAGCGCGCAATACTGTCAGTGGTAAACCCGGCAGTTGTCGCCATCGACACCACCTGAAAGAAAGCCTGGTTCACCGTCGTCACCGCGGAGCTGTAAACATCGTGGAACCACAGCACCACGGTGCAGATCATCACCAGCGTCAGTTGCACACCGATAAACATTCTGAATTCAGGATCGCGCCAGTAAACTTTCAGGCTGCGCCCGCTCAGTAAAGAGAAATGCAGGCCGTAGTTACAACCAGAGATCAATAAGAAGATAGCAATGATAGTGTTGATGGTTGGGCTATTGAAGTAACCCACGCTGGCATCATGTGTCGAAAAGCCGCCAATGGCGATGGTCGAGAAGCTATGGCCGATAGCGTCAAAAACGGGCATCCCGGCAAACCACAGCGCCAACGCACAAGCCACGGTCAGCAGCACATAAATAAGCCACAGCGTTTTCGCCGTTTCGGCAATACGCGGGCGCATTTTGTTATCTTTCAGCGGCCCGGGCATCTCCGCGCGGTAAAGCTGCATCCCACCCACGCCCAGAATCGGCAGTATCGCAACCGCCAACACGATGATCCCCATCCCGCCAAACCATTGCAGCATCTGGCGGTAGAAAAGGATGGCATGCGGCAACGAGTCCAACCCTACCAGCGTAGTCGCCCCTGTTGTCGTCAGGCCAGAGAACGATTCAAAAAAAGCGTCAGTCACCGTCAGGTTCGGGCTTTCCGAGAAAATAAACGGCAGCGCACCCACACTCCCCAGCACGGTCCAGAACAGCACGACGATCAAAAAGCCTTCGCGGGATTTCAGTTCCTTTTTCTCCCGACGGTTCGGCCACCACAGCATGGAGCCAATCACCAGCGCAGCGAAAAAGGTCTGGGTAAATGCACGACCCGCACCATCGCGGTAAATAAGGGCAACCAGTCCGGGTAAGATCATCGTTCCGGAAAAGAGGATAACCAGCAGTCCAACGATTCGGGTTATGGCGCGAAATTGCATCTCTGCCGCTTCCTTAGGTGTTCAGAAAATCAGGTGGGGGATTATTCTTCAGTTTTTAACAATTGCAATGCGCCACGACTAAAATCAGCAAGCCTTGCTGAAAATGCGTCCAGTCTGCTGTGAGGAAGCGCCACTCGCAGATGCACGGAAGCCTGATACTCGCTTGCGACAATTTTCCCCTCAAATTGCCCAAGCAACGTTTCAACTCCGGCGAGCTGTGCGTAATCGCACCACAAAGTATATTCGGTTAATGGCATCTTGCGGACGGTGGTTAAAAGGCTTAACGCCTGCTGCACACCGCCACCGTAAGCTTTCACCAGCCCACCGGTTCCCAGCAGCACGCCGCCATAATATCGCACCACGACGGCGGTAATTTCTCCGATACCGCTGCCCATCAACTGCGCGAGTATCGGTTTACCCGCCGTGCCCGCCGGTTCACCATCGTCAGAAAAGCCTAACTGCTGCGAATCATCCGGCGCGCCTGCGACCCACGCCATACAGTGGTGACGCGCGTCCGGGTGTTCTGCCCGAACGGCGTCGACAAACGCTTTTGCTGCGTCGACACCATCCGTATGCGCCAGCAGGGTAATAAAACGGCTCTTCTTGATCTCCTCACTAAAGGTGACCGGTGCCGCCGGGATCAGCCAGCTCTCCATTACGCCAGCTTCTGGTCCCGCGTCATGTTTTCAATGCTGTTTTCGTGGATAACCACGTTATCTTCAATACGAATGCCGCCAAACGGTTTCAGCGCATCAATCTTCTGCCAGTTGAAGTGCTTGCTGAACGGGCCATCGCGCCAAGGCACCAACAGCGACTCAATAAAGTAGATACCCGGCTCGATGGTCAGCACCATGCGCGGTTCCATCACGCGTGTGCAGCGCAGATACGGGTATTTCGATGGCGCAGCCAGATGCGTACCGCTGTCATCTTGCATAAAACCGGCGACATCATGCACCTGCAAACCAAGCGGGTGGCCAATACCGTGCGGCATAAACGGCCCGGTAATGTCCTCCTCAACCATGGCTTCTTCGCTGATATCCGTAATGATTTGGTGGCGACGCAGCAATTTCGCGATACGCTGATGGAACTGCACATGGTACTCCACGTAATTGACACCCGCTTTCATGGTGGCAATCAGCGCCAGTTGTTCATCGTTGACGTCTTTCACCAGTTGCGCGTAATCGGTGTCGCTGTTCGCCGCCCAGGTACGCGTCAGGTCAGCGGCATAGCCGTTGTACTCCGCACCAGCATCCAGCAAGAAACTGCGCATTTCCGCCGGTGCGCGGTGGTCGAGCTTCGTGTAATGCAGGACAGCGGCGTGTTCGTTCAGCGCCACAATGTTGCCATAAGGCACGTCAGTATCGCGATGGCCGGTGGCGGTCAGATAGGCGAGGTTGATGTCGAACTCGCTCATGCCAGACTGGAACGCTTCATGCGCTGCGCGATGACCAATCACCGCCGTCTTCTGCGCTTCACGCATGCACGCCAGTTCATAATCGGTTTTATACGCACGGTAATAATGCAGGTAATCGATCACCCCTTTCGGGTTGATATTGCTTGCGGCGATATCAAGATTTAAGGCGCGTTCTGCAACCGGCCCAATATAGGCAATGTTGCCGCGCGCGGCTGGCAGTTGGCTGCCAATACTGTCCGCTTTCGGCAGCGCAATAACGTCAATTTCTTCGGTCCAGAAACTGGTCGGCAACGGTTCCACGTTGTGCCAGTAATCCACCGGCAAGTAAAACCACAGCTTCGGTTTATTCACACCATCAACCAGCAGCCAGCAATTCGGTACCTGCGTTACCGGCACCCAGGCTTTAAATTGCGGGTTCACTTTAAACGGGTAAGGGTGGTCATCAAGAAAGACATTAAACAACTCGCCGGAGTGAATAAGTAACGCGTCGAGTTTAAACCGCGCCAGCACATCACGTGTGCGTTCCTGCAAAGTAACAATATGATTTTTATAAAGTTCAGCCAGTGAGTCCATCGTTTTTCCTTCTGTTTCTTGTGACCTCAAGTTTTCGCATCTTAGCACACCTGTCCACAACTGAGTGATTTCCGCCGAGCGTGATCGGCGCTGCATTTTTTTAATGAGTTGTTTGCATTTTATTAACATAAAAACCACACTCCGCTTCATCTGGTACGACCAGATCACCGCTGGATTCAGGAGACTGACATGCTCTACAAAGGCAACAACCTGTACCTCGACTGGCTGGAAGATGGCATCGCCGAACTGGTGTTTGATGCGCCTGGCTCAGTTAACAAGCTTGATACCGCCACCGTCGCCAGCCTTGGCGAAGCGTTGGGCGTGCTGGAAAAGCAATCAGATTTAAAAGGGCTGCTGCTGCGCTCAGAAAAAGCGGCCTTTATTGTCGGTGCCGATATCACCGAATTCCTCTCCCTGTTCCTGGTCCCGGAAGAACAGTTGAGCCAATGGCTGCACTTTGCTAACAGCGTCTTTAATCGCCTGGAAGATCTGCCCGTTCCGACAATCTCCGCCGTGAATGGCTATGCCCTCGGCGGTGGCTGCGAATGTGTACTGGCAACAGACTACCGCTTAGCCACACCGGATCTGCGCATTGGCCTGCCGGAAACCAAACTCGGCATCATGCCAGGCTTTGGCGGATCGGTGCGTATGCCGCGTCTGTTGGGTGCCGATAGTGCACTGGAGATCATCGCCGCCGGGAAAGATGTCGGCGCGGAACAAGCACTGAAAATCGGCCTGGTTGATGGCATCGTCAAACCGGAGAAATTACGTGATGGCGCGGTGGCAATTCTGCGTCAGGCGATTAATGGCGATCTCGACTGGAAAGCCAAACGCCAGCCGAAGCTGGAGCCATTGAAGCTGAGTAAAATTGAAGCCGCCATGAGCTTTACCATCGCCAAAGGCATGGTGATGCAAACAGCCGGGAAACACTACCCGGCACCGATCACTGCGGTTAAAACCATTGAAGCCGCCGCCAGATTTGGCCGCGAAGAAGCACTGAAACTGGAAAACCAGAGCTTTGTTCCACTCGCGCATACCAATGAAGCCCGCGCGCTGGTCGGCATTTTTCTCAATGACCAGTATGTGAAAGGCAAAGCGAAAAAACTCACCAAAGATATTGAAACCCCCAAACATGCTGCGGTGCTTGGCGCAGGCATCATGGGCGGCGGTATCGCTTACCAGTCGGCCTGGAAAGGCGTGCCGGTATTGATGAAGGATATCAACGAGAAATCCCTCGCGCTTGGCATCAATGAGGCGGGCAAGCTGCTGAATAAGCAGCTTGAACGCGGCAAGATCGATGGCCTGAAGCTGGCCAACGTGATTGCCACTATTCAGCCGACGCTGGAATACGCCGGTTTTGAGCGTGTCGATGTGGTGGTGGAAGCGGTGGTAGAAAACCCGAAAGTGAAAAAAGCGGTGCTGGCGGAAACAGAAGACAAGGTTCGCCCGGATACCGTTTTGGCCTCCAACACCTCGACCATTCCGATCGGCGAACTGGCGAGCGTACTGAAGCGGCCGGAAAATTTCTGCGGCATGCACTTCTTCAACCCGGTGCACCGTATGCCGCTGGTTGAGGTCATTCGCGGCGAGAAAACTTCTGATGACACCATCGCGAAAGTGGTGGCCTGGGCGAGCAAGATGGGCAAAACGCCGATTGTGGTCAACGATTGCCCTGGCTTCTTTGTTAACCGCGTGCTGTTCCCCTACTTTGCCGGGTTCAGCCAGTTGCTGCGCGACGGCGCGGATTTCCGCAAAATCGACAAAGTGATGGAAAAACAGTTCGGCTGGCCGATGGGCCCGGCTTATCTGCTGGATGTCGTCGGCATTGACACCGCGCATCACGCGCAGGCAGTGATGGCGGCTGGGTTCCCACAACGGATGCAGAAAGATTATCGCGATGCGATTGACGCGCTGTTCGACGCCAACCGTTTTGGGCAGAAAAATGGCCTCGGTTTCTGGCGCTATAAAGAAGACAGCAAAGGCAAACCGAAGAAAGAAGAAGACAGCGCCGTGGACAGCATGCTGGCGGAAATCAGCAAAGGCAAACACGATTTCAGCGATGACGAAATTATCGCGCGCATGATGATCCCAATGATCAACGAAGTGGTGCGCTGCCTTGAAGAAGGCATTATCGCCAGCCCCGCAGAAGCAGATATGGCGCTGGTTTACGGCCTGGGCTTCCCTCCGTTCCACGGCGGCGCGTTCCGCTGGCTGGATACGCTCGGCAGCGCGAAATACCTCGATATGACGCAGCATTATCAGCACCTTGGCCCGCTGTATGAAGTTCCGGCGGGGCTGCGTGAAAAAGCGCGTCACAACGAACCTTACTATCCTGCGGTTGAACCTGCGCGCCCGGTGGGCGATTTGAAAACGGCTTAAGGAGTCACAATGGAACACGTTGTCATTGTCGATGCGATTCGCACCCCGATGGGCCGTTCAAAAGGCGGCGCATTTCGCAATGTCCGGGCGGAAGACCTTTCCGCTCACCTGATGCGTAGTTTGCTGGCGCGGAACCCGGCGCTAGACGCAACTGCTATCGACGATATTTACTGGGGTTGCGTACAGCAGACGCTGGAACAGGGCTTCAACATTGCCCGTAACGCCGCGCTGCTGGCTGAAATTCCACATTCTGTACCCGCCGTAACAGTTAACCGTCTGTGCGGCTCCTCAATGCAGGCATTACACGACGCTGCACGCATGATCATGACCGGTGATGCGCAGGTTTGTATGGTCGGCGGCGTGGAACATATGGGCCATGTGCCGATGAGTCACGGCGTTGATTTTCATCCGGGCATGAGCCGTAACGTCGCAAAAGCGGCGGGGATGATGGGGCTGACCGCTGAAATGTTATCGCGCATGCACGGTATCAGCCGCGAAATGCAGGATGCCTTTGCCGCTCGCTCCCATGCTCGCGCCTGGGCCGCGACGCAATCCGGTGCGTTCAAAAATGAATTGATCCCGACCGGCGGCCACGATGCAGACGGTGTACTGAAACAGTTTACCTATGACGAAGTGATCCGCCCGGAAACCACGGTCGAAGCACTGTCGACTCTGCGACCAGCCTTTGATCCGGTAAGCGGCACCGTTACCGCTGGCACCTCTTCGGCGCTGTCAGACGGTGCATCAGCAATGCTGGTGATGAGCGAGAGCCGCGCTCGTGAGCTGGGTTTGAAGCCGCGCGCGCGTATTCGCTCAATGGCGGTTGTTGGCTGCGATCCGTCGATCATGGGCTATGGCCCGGTTCCGGCTTCTCAACTGGCGCTGAAAAAAGCCGGATTGAACGCCAGCGATATCGACCTGTTTGAGATGAATGAAGCGTTTGCCGCACAGATCCTGCCGTGTATTAAAGATCTGGGCCTTATGGAGCAGATCGATGAAAAGATCAACCTCAACGGTGGCGCGATTGCGCTTGGTCACCCGCTGGGCTGCTCCGGAACACGTATCAGCACCACACTGCTGAACCTGATGGAACGTAAAGACGCACAATTTGGTCTGGCGACCATGTGCATCGGTTTAGGCCAGGGGATCGCCACGGTGTTTGAACGCGTTTAACGCTTCAGGCAGGAAAAGGATCTGTCTCGAAACCATTGATGCCAGAGCAAGGCGGCAACGGAGTGAATCCCAGGGAACATAGACAACTATGTGACCAGGGTGAGCGAAGGCAGCCACAACAAGGGTAAAGAGAAAGGTCAATCAAGCCATTGGCACCAGAGCAAAGCAGCAACTGAGTGAATCCCCGGGAGCATCCTGAATTGTGTGACCGGGGTGAGCGAAAGTAGCCAACACCGCGATGGTGACAAGGGTAGAGAGAAGGTTTAGTTGCCGTTCTTCCCGCCTGTCAGGGGCGGGTTTTTTATTTCTGTTATCCGGCAGTCAACCACCGCAGCGATGGTGAAGAGAAAAGCGATATCGAAGCCGTTGGTACCAGAACAAGGTGGCAAAGAATCAATCCCCGGCAGCATCGTGAACTATGTGACCGGGGAGAACGACAGCAGCCAACGCGGCTAGAGTGACAAAGGCGAAGACAGGCTTAGATAAACGCAAACGCATCGCCAAACAGACGATCTTCACGCGCACCGCGCTCATTACAGAACAGATCGCGGGCGATTTTCGCCATCTCGAAACGACCTGCAATATAAATATCGTGCTCGGCCAGCGAACCGAAATCCTGCAACACCGCAGCCAGTACGGTGCCAGAGCGGCCACGCCAGCCTGCTTCCGGCTGCTCAACGACAGGCACAACACGCAGATTCGGATGATCCACCGACAACGCTTCCAGCTCGCTTAAATCGTAGAGATGTTTCTCTTCGCGCCCGCCCCAGTAAATGGTGATTTCACGATTCGGGTTTTGCGCCAGCGAGGTCAGCAAAATAGAGCGGACATACGAGAAACCGGTACCACCGGCAATCAGCACCATCGGACGCTCTTCATCGTCACGCAGCCAGGCATCGCCGTGCGGAATATCGATAACGATTTCCCGGTCTTTCAGAATGCGATCCATCACCGCCATGGCGTAGAGATTCAGCTCAGACGCGCCAATATGCAGCTCGATAAAATCATGCTGATCCGGCGTTGAGGCCATAGAGAACGGGCGTTTGTCTCGCTCATCCATCACCACCATCAGATACTGGCCCGCGCGGAACGAAAAAGCCGCCTCCGGCACTAAACGGACACGATATACGGTATCAGTGATGGCCTCTACCGAGGTCACTTTACAGCTTAAGGTTGTCATGCGCTCTCTCTGTCGGGTCTATTTTCGTCGTTCAGTATGGCCAACTCATCCCAGATAGCGTCGATTCTTGCCGTTACTTCCGGGTCTTTCTTGATGGGGCGGCCCCATTCGCGCTGGGTCTCGCCCGGCCATTTATTGGTGGCATCCAGTCCCATTTTGGAGCCCAGGCCGGAAACCGGTGAGGCAAAATCCAGATAATCAATCGGCGTGTTTTCCACCAGAACCGTATCCCTTGCAGGATCCATTCGGGTGGTAATCGCCCAAATAACATCATTCCAGTCGCGGGCGTTCACATCGTCATCGCACACGATCACAAACTTGGTGTACATAAACTGACGCAGGAAAGACCAGACGCCCATCATTACGCGCTTGGCGTGACCGGGATACTGTTTCTTCATGGTGACTACCGCCAGGCGATAGGAGCACCCTTCCGGCGGCAGGTAAAAATCAACGATTTCCGGGAACTGCTTTTGCAGAATCGGCACGAACACTTCGTTTAGCGCCACGCCCAGCACTGCCGGCTCATCTGGCGGACGGCCAGTATAAGTAGAGTGGTAAATCGCATCTTCGCGCTGCGTAATATGGGTAACCGTAAATACCGGGAAATTATCGACTTCATTGTAATAACCGGTGTGATCGCCATACGGCCCTTCCGGCGCCATCTCACCCGGCTCAATATAGCCTTCCAGCACAATTTCTGCACTGGCGGGAACTTCAAGATCGTTTGATACGCACTTCACCACTTCGGTTTTTGTGCCGCGCAGTAAGCCAGCGAAGGCATATTCAGAGAGTGTGTCCGGCACCGGCGTCACCGCGCCAAGGATGGTGGCCGGGTCAGCACCCAGCGCCACCGCAACCGGGAAACGCTCGCCAGGATGCGCTGCCTGCCACTCCTGGAAATCGAGCGCACCACCGCGATGGGAAAGCCAGCGCATGATTAATTTGTTTTTACCGATCAACTGTTGGCGATAAATACCCAGATTCTGCCGTTCTTTGTGTGGGCCACGCGTCACGGTTAGCCCCCAAGTGATCAGCGGCGCGGCATCTTCCGGCCAGCACTGCATAATCGGGATGTTGCGCAGATCAACGTCATCGCCCTGCACCACTTTTTGCTGACAAGGGGCACCGCGCAGACGTTTTGTCGGCATATTCAGCACTTGCTTAAACTGCGGCAGTTTATCAAAGAGATCGCGAAAACCTTTTGGCGGCTCCGGTTCTTTGAGAAACGCCAGCAGTTTGCCCACTTCCCGCAAAGCACCGACATCCTCTTGCCCCATGCCTAACGCCACGCGGCGCGGCGTGCCAAATAAGTTGCACAGCACCGGCATGGTGTAGCCTTTGGGATTTTCAAATAACAACGCCGGGCCACCCGCACGCAGTGTGCGATCGGCTATTTCCGTCATTTCCAGATAAGGGTCAACCGGAAGAGTGATGCGTTTCAGCTCGCCCTGCTGCTCAAGCAGCGTCAGGAAGTCACGTAGGTCGTTGTATTTCATGCGGTCTATTATCGCCTCCAGGTAAGGGGCTTATTATACGGTGTTCGCCCGGCGGTTGCTGTATTTTTGTTAAATCTGCGTGAATTACAACGACACCTTTAGGCGCAGGTTATAATCAACTTAGCCATCATGCCGCGGTTTTGATATTCTTGCGCCCGAACTTACGGAAAAGAGTCATTATGCGATCCTGGTATCTACTTTACTGCAAACGTGGCCAGCTCCAGCGCGCCCAGGAACATTTAGAACGCCAGGCGGTCAGCTGTCTGACGCCTATGATTGCACTGGAAAAAATGGTGCGCGGCAAACGCACAACAGTAAACGAACCTCTTTTCCCGAACTATTTGTTTGTGGAATTTGATCCTGAAGTGATTCATACCACCACGATTAACGCTACGCGCGGCGTCAGCCATTTCGTCCGCTTTGGTATGCATCCGGCAACCGTTCCGCAATCCGTTATTCAGCAGCTTTCGCTCTATCAACCAGAAGGGATTACCGATCCTGACACGCCTTATCCAGGCGATGATGTGGTGATCACAGAGGGCGCTCTTGAAGGGTTACAGGCGATCTTTAAAGAACCGGATGGCGAAGCGCGCTCCATGCTCTTACTCCACCTGCTTAACAAGCAGGTACTGCAAAGCGTCAAGAATACCGATTTTCGCAAGGTGTGAGAGTCGCGTTAAAAATCCACGCCAAATAACCGCCGCACATTCTGATCCGTTACCGAACTCAACTGCTGAGCATCTTCACCGCGCAGCTCAGAAATAACGGCAAGAATATGCCCTAAAAGAGCCGGTTCATTACGCCGCGACGCAGGCTTTGGTTTGAGATCGCGCGGCAGCAAGTATGGCGCATCGGTTTCAATCAATAGCCGCCCGGCGGGGATCAGCGGAACCACTTCACGTAATTCCAGCCCGCGGCGCTCATCGCACACCCAGCCGGTAATGCCTAAGTAGATACCGCGATCGAGACAATCTCGCGCTTCCTGCGCCGAACCGGTGAAACAATGCAGCACCGCACCAGGCAACTTATCCAGCCACGGATCCAGCAACGCCAGAAAGCGCTCATGCGCATCTCGGCAGTGCAGAAACACCGGCATTTTTAGCTCGACGGCCAGTGACAGTTGCGCGTCGAAAGCGTACTCCTGCTCCTGCGGCGTCGAAAAATTACGGTCGAAATCCAGCCCACATTCACCCACGGCAATGACTTCCGCTGTAGCCGCCAGCGTGCGGATCGCCTCTGCGGTTTCATCGGTCCAGCAACTGCTGTCATGGGGATGCACGCCAGCAGTGGACCAGCAATGACGATAGCGTTGAGCGAGTTGTTGTGCCTGCTGGCTTTCATGCAAGTTGGTTCCTGTAATGAGCATACCCGTCACACCTGCCGCTTGCGCCCGCGCCACGGTGCCATCCCGATCTTTGGCAAACTGACTACTGGTTAAATTCACACCGATATCAAACATGCTTTTTCCCATACAACAACCGCCCTGACGGGCGGCTGGTAATTACTCTTCGCTGGATTCTGTTTCGTTCTCTTCATCCGGAATGCGGCGCTTGCCGACGTAGAAGCGAGCAAAAAAGACGCCGACTTCGAACAGGCAATACATCGGTATTGCCAGTAACGTCTGCGAGAAGACATCCGGTGGCGTCAGCAACATACCGACAACGAACGCGCCAACCAAAACGTACGGACGTTTTTGCCGCAGATCGGCAGGTGTGGTCACGCCCATCCAGCACAGCAGCACAATGGCAACCGGCACTTCAAATGAAACGCCGAAGGCCATAAACAGCGCCATCACAAAGCTAAGATAACTGGCGATATCGGTGGAAACCTGTACGCCTTCCGGCGCGGTGTGTGTCAGGAAACCGAAAGCCAGCGGGAACACCACGAAATAGGCAAACGCCATACCGATGTAAAACAGCAGCGAACTGGAAACCAGCAGCGGCACCACCAGGCGACGTTCATGCTTGTATAACGCCGGAGCAACAAACGCCCAGACCTGATACAAAATGACCGGCGCGGAAAGGATCAGTGACACCATAAAGGTCAGCTTGATCGGCGTAAAAAATGGTGAGGCCACGTCGGTAGCGATCATCGTCGCGCCCAATGGCATCTGCTTGATGAGCGGTGCGGAAACCAGTTGGTAGATATCATTCGCGAAGTAAACCAGCGCGAGGAAAATCACGATAACGGCGATAATGCAGTTCAGCAGACGCTTACGCAGCTCAATAAGGTGCGCGATCAGCGGTTGGGTATCGTCTACAGCCATGTTCAGGATTTATCACTTGAAGAAGGTATGGAGTCGGAAACCGACACGGCCTCTTTCACCACAGGAGTAACCTGCGGCGCTTTTTTCGTCTCTGCAGCGTCAGGGACCTGCTGTGGCGAACTGGCCTGGTTTTCAGCGGCAGCAGGCGTAACGCCTTCATGCTGCGCTTCGTTATCTTTCACCACCGGATTATGGATGGTATGTGCCTCATCGCTCGCTTTTTCGGCATCGTTAGCGCTATAGGAGCGTTTCATCGATTCCGCCGCCTGGCGCAGTTCATCCATCGACTGCTTTAACTCTGGCGTCAGGTTTTCCAGGCTCGCTTTTTCCACCTTTTTCAGGCTGTCCTGGAACTCCTGCAGCTTCAGTTCCTGCGTCAGTTCATTCTGCACCGTCGTCGCCAGCGAGCGCAGCGCGCGAACCCAGCCCGCGACCGTGCGCACAGCCACAGGCAGCCGTTGCGGCCCTAATACCACGAGGCCAATGATGAAAACGAGTAACAGTTCGCCAAAACCTATATCGAACACGAATTACACCTGCTCTTTGTCGTGACGTTTTTCGTCTTTTTTAGCGTCGTCGGATGTCTTGCTGTCGGAGAGAGACTTTGCCGTAAAATCCGCATCTTGTGCCGATTTATCCTGCTTTTCCTCTTTATCGTCATCGCCCATGGCCTTTTTGAAGCCTTTAATGGATGCGCCAAGGTCGGAACCAATAGAACCGAGCTTTTTAGTGCCAAACAGCAGCACAACGATGACCGCAATAATCAACAACTGCCAAATGCTGATACCACCCATACATAGTCCTCTGTAACAGATGATGTTAAAAACAGGCCCCAGTATACACTTTATCCATTAAGCTGCCTCTTTGTTGGCAGCTTCTGTGCACCAGACCCACCCTGGCGGCGTTTCGCTTAACGTGTTTTATACCAACCCACAAACCAGGCCAGAACACCGCCTACCATTAACCATGCAGGTGTTAAACCCCACTCTGGTCGATTAATCAGTAACAATGTGCCGCTCAATAATAAGGTCGCGCCGATACCAAACAGATAACGAGATTGCCCCTGCCGAACATGGTTTACCTGTAATTCGCTGGCAATCTTATCCACGCTTTGCTGCAAGTGCTTGCCTTGCTGCAACCCGTTGTAGATCAGTTCAGGAATTTCCGGCATTTTCTCGATCCAGAATGGGCCTTTCTCTTTCAGCGCTCTGACCAGCGCTGGAATACCCACCTGATCTTTGATCCACGTTTCAAGGAAAGGTTTCGCGGTTTTCCATAAATCCAGTTGCGGATAGAGCTGGCGGCCTACGCCTTCGATATAGAGCAACGTTTTCTGCAACAGCACTAACTGCGGCTGCACTTCCATATTAAAGCGACGCGCCGTATTAAAGAGGTTGAGCAGCACATGACCAAAGGAGATTTCCGCCAGCGGCTTTTCAAAAATCGGCTCACAAACGGTGCGAATGGCAAACTCGAACTCTTCAACATTGGTATCCGGCGGAACCCAGCCTGAATCCACATGCAGCTCCGCCACTTTGCGATAGTCGCGGTTAAAGAAGGCAATAAAGTTCTCTGCCAGGTAGCGCTTATCTTCTTTGTTCAGCGAACCGACAATACCGCAGTCAATACCGATATATTGCGGATCTTCCGGATGATCGTAGCTAACAAAAATATTACCCGGGTGCATATCTGCATGAAAAAAGCTGTCGCGGAAAACCTGGGTGAAAAAGACCTGAACACCACGTTCAGCAAGCAGTTTCATATTGGTGCCGTTCTTCTCCAGCGCCGTAATATCGGAAACCGGAATACCGTAAATACGCTCCATTACCAGCATGTCTTGGCTGCAATAATCCGAGTAGATCTCTGGCACATAAAGCATCGGGCTGTTTTCGAAATTGCGACGCAGTTGGATCGCGTTAGCGGCTTCGCGCAGCAGATCCAGTTCATCAATCAGCGTCTTCTCATACTCGCGCACCACTTCACGCGGGCGCAGGCGGCGACCATCTGGCAACAAACGGGGAACCCAGCCCGCCAGGCGGTAGATCAGTTTCAGATCCGCTTTGATCACTGGCAGGATGTCCGGGCGGATGACCTTAATCACCACCTCTTTGCCACTCTCTTTCAACCGGGCTGTATGCACCTGCGCAATGGACGCAGAGGCCAGCGGTTCAATGGCGAAGTCATCAAACCAGGCTTCCACCGGAAGATCACCCATCGCTTTTTCAATCTGCTTTTTGGCGAGACGGCCATCGAAAGGCGCAACGCGGTCCTGCAACATCGCCAGTTGATCGGCAATCAGCGGTGGGAACAAATCACGGCGAGTAGACAACATTTGCCCAAATTTAATCCACACCGGACCCAGCTCCTGCAAAGCAAGACGCAGGCGTTCTCCAAGCAATTTTTCTTTGTGCCGGTTTGGCATCCAGAACAGCATCCGCCGCCATATCCGCAACGGCAGGGTGATGCGCATTTTGGGAATGAGCTCATCAAGCCCGTAACTTAAAAAGGTTTGGATGATGAAATAGAGGCGCCGTAATTCTCCAGGCGTCATTTGCCCTCCAGTTTATCCAGGCGTTTGGCTAAGGCATCCGCTGCCCTTTCCACGGCAGCCGTTTCTTCGGCAAACCAGGCAACTTCTAGTGCACCCGGCGCAAGGCGCCACTCTTCCGTTAACACTTCAGCGACATAGCGTTGCTGGCGTTGAAAACCGTGTTGCAGAAAGCGTGCACCGCCGCGCAGGAATTTACTGATCCCCTCGGCGGCGATATCCCCTGTCCAGGGGGCGAGAATCTCGGCAGGATCGAATTCCGCTAAATCCATCAGCGAGACCAGGTTTTGCACCACCTGGATATCGCCCTGCACCTCAAGCTCTCCGCTGCGAATAAGCGCAGTCAGCTGCTGGCGGTCACGCAGCTTCGGCAGTACCCGCAGTTGGGTAATTACGGAACAGTCTGCCTCCCCTTCCCACTCACCTAATACATCAATCTGGCGCTCACTGAACACCAGCACAAAGGGGGAAGAGAACTCTTGCAGCACCACGCGCAACACCTTGCCGTGCAAACGCTGGCGCGCAGGTTTCAGCGCGCCTTCACGGTATAAGAACGTATTCAATACGCGTTCAATTCCGGCGGCAACCATCGGCTTAAAAGGCATACGCACTCCTGTCAGAATTTGTAGCCACGGTGCAGAGCAACGATACCTGCCGTCATGTTGTAGTAATCGACGTTTTCGAAACCGGCGTCCTGCATCATCGCTTTCAGGGTGTCCTGATCGGGGTGCATACGGATGGATTCAGCAAGATAGCGATAGCTTTCCGCGTCGTTTGCCACCAGTTGACCAATACGCGGCAGGACATGGAAAGAGTAAGCATCATAAGCTTTGCTCAGCGGTTCAATAATTGGCTTGGAAAATTCGAGCACCAGCAGGCGGCCGCCCGGTTTCAAAACGCGGAACATGGAGCGCAGCGCTTTCTCTTTTTCCGTCACGTTACGCAGACCAAACGAAATGGTAATGCAGTCGAAGGTATTGTCCGGGAACGGCAGGGCTTCAGCATTCGCCTGCACATACTCTACGTTACCGATCACACCGAGGTTGCGCAGTTTTTCGCGCCCCATTTTCAGCATCGAATCGTTAATATCTGCCAGCACGACCTGGCCGGTTTCACCCACCAGACGGGAGAACTTCGCCGTCAGATCGCCCGTACCACCGGCCAGATCGAGAACTTTCTGCCCGCGACGCACGCCGCTGCAATCAATGGTAAAGCGCTTCCATAAACGGTGAATGCCCATCGACATCAGATCGTTCATCACGTCATATTTTGACGCGACTGAATGGAAGACATGCGCCACCATGTCGGCTTTGTTTTCTTTGGCGACGGTCTGAAAACCAAAGTGTGTTGTCTCTTTTGAATCTTCCGCCATCTTAGTGCCTGCTATTCAAGAATTTGTTTGTGAAGTGTATCAGATTGGAGGCGATTGCCCTACGATTCAACCACCCGAAGAAGCCTTCGATTCAGGCTCATCGCCCGCTGCCATGCTATCTAACGCGTTGTCTTCAAAGCAATCAAGGGAATCGTTTTGCCCGGAACGCAAACGGAACTCTTCGTCCTGTTCCTGTGCTTGCGCCGCCAATTCCGGATTAATCTCGCGTTTGATTTCGACGCCGAGCCCGCGAAACGCTTCCGCTTGGGCCAGCAAATTGCCGCGCCCGGAACTCAGTTTTTTCATCGCCTGACGGTAATTTTCCTGCGCTTTATCCAGACCCAGTCCAATGGACGACATGTCGTCAACGAACAGGCGCATTTTGTCATACAGGCGGCTCGCCCGCTCCGCGATCTGCTGCGCATTACGGCTTTGATGTTCATAACGCCACAGATTGGCGATGGTGCGTAGCGCCACCAGCAGTGTCGTCGGGCTGACCAGCATTATGTTATTTTTCAGCGCTTCGGTGATCAGTTCGGGCTGCCTGTCCAGTGCAATCAAAAAGGCGGGTTCCACCGGAATAAACATCAACACATAATCCAGACTACGCAGCCCCGGTAGTTGCTGATAATCCTTACGACCAAGCAGGCGAATATGATTACGTACAGAAGCGATATGCTCCTGTAAGGCGCTTTCACGAATAAAATCGTCATCGGCATTGAAGTAACGTTCGTAGGCCACCAGCGTCATTTTGGCGTCGATCACCACATCTTTGCCCTGCGGCAGACGCACGATCACATCCGGCTGCATCCGCGCACGGTGGTCATTTTCAATACTGACCTGGGTTTCGTATTCATAGCCTTCACGTAAACCAGAGGCTTCCAGCACACGGGTCAGCACCACTTCGCCCCAGTTACCCTGGGTTTTGTTATCGCCTTTCAGCGCACGCGTCAGGTTTATCGCTTCCTGCGCCATCTGGGCATTCAGCTGTTGCAGGTTGCGAATTTCATGTGCCAGCGTGTGGCGTTCACGTGCTTCCTGACCAAAGCTCTCCTGCACCTGACGGCGAAAACCATCAAGCTGCTCGCGCAGCGGCGTTAGCAGCCCGTTCAGACTTTGCCGGTTTTGCTCATCAACGCGGCGATTGCTTTGCTCAAAGATACGATTAGCAAGGTTTTCAAACTGTTCACTCAGCCGCTGCTCGCTGCTGTGCATCTGTCGCAGCTTCTCTTCGGCATGTAACTGGGTAGATTCCAGCCGGGTGGTGACTTCACGCAGATCCGCTTCCAGCGAACTATTGATATGTTGCAGGCTACGCAGCTCGTTATTGAGCAACTCGCACTCTTCACGCCAGTGTTCGTTTTGGGTTATCTGTTGCCGGGCTGCGCTCAGTTCGCTAAAGACATCTCGCTGCTCAGCGAGCAGTTCCGCCTGCTGCTGCGCCCCGCGCCAGCTTGCTGCCAGCCAGCCGACCAGTAAACCCGCCAGCGCAACGGCTGCCATGACGATGATTGAAGTGTCCACCACGTCCCCTTAGTGATAACCCATATAGCGGAGGATTGTGCTGTATAAACGTCCAGTTTGGAAGGGGTTTTCCTGCGAAGCAGTACGCAAAAAGAAAAGGCCGAACGCGTCGGCCTTTGCAAACGGGAAGGCGAATTACAGAAGACGACGCGCAGCTTCCACCACGATTTTCACCGCGTGGCTTTCGGTCTGCTTCATGGTTTCCGCATTCGGGATCTCTTGCTGGGTGCGGTTTACAATCACACCAGCAACCATGCCGGCACGCAGTCCCTGGCTTGCACACATGGTCAGCAGCGTGGCGGATTCCATTTCATAGTTCATCACGCCCATGGACTGCCACTCTTCCATGGAACCTTTAAAGCGGCTCACCACGCGACCAGAGAAGGTGTCGTAACGCTCCTGGCCTGGATAGAAGGTGTCAGAAGAGGCGGTAACGCCGATGTGTTTCGTCGCGCCAATCGCATCCGCTGCGGCAACCAGCGCGGTAGTGCACTCAAAATCCGCCACCGCCGGGTACTCCATCGGTGCAAAGTGCAGGCTCGCGCCGTCAAGGCGCACGGACGCAGTGGTGATCAGCACGTCGCCAACATTAATGTGCGGCTGAATCGCACCGGTGGTGCCCACGCGCAGGAAAGTGCGGATGCCAAGCTGCGCCAGTTCTTCTACGGCGATAGAGGTTGACGGGCCGCCGATGCCGGTGGAACAAACGATAACCGGTTTGCCATCCAGCTCTGCGCGCCAGCTGGTAAATTCGCGGTGGGAGGCCAGTTTGACCGGCTTATCCATCAGCGCGGCGATCTTTTCCACACGCTCCGGATCGCCAGGGACGATGGCCAGCGTAGCCCCTTGTAAATCGTTTTTGGTGAGGCCGAGATGAAAAACATCAGACTTGGACATAACAGACTCCTCTGTGGTCGGTTTTATCAGTAGAGGCAAAAAGATACTTTACAGAAGGCACGGACATAATTTCGTGACTGACATCACCATGAATGAAACTGATTGCATTTCATTTCCATAAATTAGTGACTTACATCACACTAACACGACGCATCCCACAACTCAGCAGCAAAGATAGTCTACGGCACGGTGATTTGCGCGCGCGGCAACTCTTCCCGACTATAGTTATTGAAGCGCTAAAAAAGGTATGGAGAATGCCATGACAACCAACAACACACCAGGCTTTGCACCTGCGGCTTCACCTCTTGCTTCAACTATTGTTCACACGCCGGAAGACGCCTTAATCGCGGGCGAAACGTCTATTCCAACGCAGGGCGAGAACATGCCCGCTTTTCACGCCCGACCGAAAAATGCCGAAGGCCCACTGCCGATTGTCATTGTGATACAAGAAATTTTCGGCGTGCATGAGCATATTCGCGATCTGTGCCGCCGGCTGGCACTGGAAGGCTATCTCGCCATCGCACCGGAGCTCTATTTTCGCCAGGGCGATCCCAATGATTTCGCCGACATTCAAACTCTGCTGAGCGGCCTGGTAAGCAAAGTACCGGATGCGCAAGTGCTTGCCGATTTGGATCACGTCGCCAGTTGGGCGGCGCGTAACGGCGGGAACGCGCATCAGTTATTGGTGACCGGTTTTTGCTGGGGCGGGCGCATCGCCTGGCTGTATGCTGCGCACAATCCGCAGTTGAAAGCCGCTGTCGCCTGGTATGGCAAACTGGTCGGGGAGAAATCGCTCAATTCTCCGCATCACCCGGTGGATATTGCCACTGAACTTACCGCGCCGGTGCTTGGTTTATATGGCGCTCAGGATACCGGCATTCCGCTGGAGAGTGTGGAAACCATGCGCCAGGCGCTCAGAGCCGCCAACGCCAAAGCGGAAATCATCGTCTACCCCGAAGCAGGTCACGCGTTTAATGCGGACTATCGTCCAAGCTATCACGCAGAATCCGCCGCCGATGGCTGGCAACGGATGCTGGCATGGTTTGCGCAGTACAGTAAAAAGTGACGTTTTGCGCCGGGGTAAATGCCCGGCGCACTTCACGCTGCGCCCAGACGCCAGCCCTGCATCAAACGTACCGCAACTGCCTGTTTGCGTTGCAGCGGTGCATGATGAAACGCACTCAGCGTTTGCCCATCACGCAGGCGTAAATCAAGCAAATAGCGCTCGCCCTGATAAATGCAGCTTTGCACCTCAGCGCTCAGACCATCACGCGTTACCTGCACATGCTCGGGGCGAACCAGCACCGGCTGGTGGGAAGCTGCGCCAGTATGCGCCAACCCAGCATGCATTTGCGCGCCATCCAGTTGCTGTACCCCGGCGGGCGTCGCCAGCATCAGCACACTCCCCTTACCAATAAAACGCGCCACCCAACCATTCTTCGGCTGCTGATACAGCGCTTGCGGTGCGCCCCACTGCATCAGTTCACCCTGGTGCATTACCGCGATATGGCTGGCGAGCGCCATCGCTTCCGCCTGGTCATGGGTGACATAGACAAACGTCGCGCCAGTGCGGCGGTGAAAATCACGGAATGTCTGTTCCATGGTGGCGCGCAGATGGCGGTCGAGGTTTGCCAGCGGTTCATCGAGCAGCACCACTTGTGGTTCTGCGACCAGACAGCGCGCCAGCGCCACGCGCTGCCGCTGACCGCCGCTTAATGCTTGCGGCGAACGTGCGGCGTAAGCACCCAGTTCGACCACCTCCAGCGCGTCCATCACTTGTTTATGACGGGCCGCGCCGTTCACGTTGCGCAGCTTTAACGGGTAGCCAACGTTCTCGGCAACCGTCATATGCGGCCACAGCGCGTAAGACTGAAAGACCATCCCCATATCGCGCTGCTCCGGCGGCGTATGCAACGTGTTATCTGCAAGAAGGCGGTTACCCAGCCATAAGCGCCCTTCGCTCAATGTCTCAAGCCCGGCAAGAATTCGCAGCGTGGTGGTTTTGCCGCAGCCACTTGGCCCCAACAGGGCGGTAAACGCCCCCTGCGGAATGGTCAGATTGAGATCCCGCACCACCATCTGATCGGCAAACGCTTTGCTTAGATGTTCCAGTCTCAGCTCTGCCAAGGGATCACTCCTTTCGGTAAATAGCGGCCAAGCGCGCTGAGCAGCAGCATCACCAGCGCCACCAGTGCGACAACCAGCACGGAAAGCGCCGAAGCCAGCACCTTGTCACCGCTCTCATCAAGGTTAAAAATCACCACGCCCAGCGTCTCTTTGCCGGCGCTCCACAGCAGCGCCGAGACGGTCAGTTCATTCACCGCCGTAAGAAATACCAGCAACGCCCCGGCAAACGCCGCAGGTGCCAGTAATGGCAGCACAATATGACGCAGCCGCTGGGAAAAATTCGCCCCGGCCAGGCTGGCGGCTTCTTCCATTGCGGGATCCAGTTGCAGCATGCTGCTGTGCACTGGCTTCAGGCAAACCGTGAGAAAACGAGCGAGGTAGGCGAAAAAGATAATGCTCAGCGTGCCGCTAAAGCTGACATCTATCAGCGGCAATGGTCGGGCAAACAGCAGAATGCAGGCAATCGCCAGTACCACGCCGGGCAAGGTATAGGGAATGTCGATAATTAAATACAGCCAGCGCAACGGCCGACTCGGGTAACGCACCAGCAGCCACGCCAGCGGCAGGCTCAGCAACATCAACACCACGGCCGCTGAGATCGATAAAAACAGGCTGTTACTGAGCGCGCGTAATGTCGCGCTTTGTGCATCAAAGATGCCGTGCCAGGCGGCAAAAGTAAGGGTTTCACTGTTCAGCGATACGCCAAGCGTCGGCACCAACGAGGTGGTAATCAGCGCCAGCAGCGGCGCAAGCAGGATGGCACACAGCACCGCCCCCAATAACAACTCTACCGCCAGCCGCCATTTACCGAGCGTAAAACCCAGCGCGCGCCCCGCCATTCCAATCAGTGGTAGCGCATAACGCCGCTGCATGTGGCCTTGCAGCGTGACAATACCAATCGCCAGCATCCCCATCAGCACCGACAGCGCGGCCACGTCGTTCAGCATCGCCGGGCCAAAGCTGGAAAGCGTCTGATAGATATACACAGGCAGTACAAAATAGGAAATCGGGATGCCCAACATCGCCGGAATACCGAAGTTTCCCAGCGCCGAAACAAACGCGATCGCCGCACCAGCCCACAGCGCGGTGCGACACAGCGGCAGCACAATATCGAAGAACACTCGCCACAGCGATGCGCCGTGCAGCCGGGCGGCTTCAATATGCTCTTTTGGCAAACACTGTAGCTGCGTGCGCAGCGCCAGAAACACCAGCGGTGCATGCTGAATACCGAGTAACAACGCAATGCCTTCCGCCGAATAGAGCGGGTTGCTACTGCCAAACCCTGGCGCAAGGCCAATGCTATTGAGCAGAATGCTGCCTGGCCCGAAAAGTTGCAGCCAGCTTAGCGCGGTAACCTGCGGCGGGATCATCATCGGCAGCATGAACAGAAACACCCAAACCTGTTTGAGGCGGATGTTGGTCAGCGCCAGGCAAAAAGCAAACAGGCTGCCCAGCAGCAGTGGCAATAACGTGCCCAGCCCACTGGTATACAGGCTGTGCCACAGCGCAAGCCAGGTGGAAGGGTTGCTCATCACGCGCCACAAACTGCTGTCGCTGCCGTGGCGCCCATCCACCAGCGCAGAGAACAGCAACCGCAGGCTGGGCAGCAGGCTCAGTAGCGCAACGAGAAACAATAACAGCCAGAGCAGCCCTTTTGCCGGGCCGCCGCTGGCGTGCTGGCGCAGCGTCATACTGCTCATCGGTTAGCGGTTTCCGAACAGGTCAGCAAAGCGCTTTTTATTGGCTTCCGTCTCGGCCAACGCTTTTGCTGCATCAAACGGCATCAGCTTGATACTGTCACGCGGCGGGAATCCGGCCGGAACCGGCAAACTGGCATCGGCGGGCAGATAGCCCTGCTGGAGCACCAGTTTTTGCCCCTCATCCGAGAGCACAAAGTCGATAAACACTTTCGCCGCCTGCGGGTTCTTCGCGTTCTTCATCATCGCTACCGGTTCGGTAACAATGCTGACGCCCTCTTTCGGAAACACAAACTCAATCGGTGCGCCTTTGGCTTTTTCACGAATCGCCATGTAATCCACCAGCACGCCGTAGGCTTTGCTGCCAGAGGCAATCGCGCTCATCACCGCGCCGTTACCGCTTTGCGGCATCGCACCATTCTCTTTCAATTTCTCGTAATAGTGCCAGCCGAGCGCCGGATCGTTCATCAGCGTCGCCTGGTGGATCTGTGCGGCACCGGAGTAGAGCGGGCTGGGCAGCGTGGTCATGTTTTTCAGCTCCGGTTTGAGCAGATCCTGCCAGGAGGTCGGTTTGACCGGGGCTTTGCTGTGATAAGCAATACCGGTGGTGATCAGTTTGGTGCCGTAGTAGTAGCCGTCTTTGTCATATAACTGTGCATCGAAGCGCGCGGCTTGCGGTGATTTATACGGTGCCAGCAAATTTTGCTGTTTCAGGGATTCCATAGTCACGCTGTCGGCAATCAGCAGCACGTCCGGGGCAGCACCACCGGCGGCTAACTCTGCCTGCAAGCGCGCGGTCAGCTTGGTGGTTCCGTCGCGGATCCATTTCACTTCAATGTCCGGGTGCGCTTTTTCAAAGGCGCTAACGGTCATCTGCGCATCGTCATTGGGCTGGCTGGTATAGAGCGTCAGTGTGGATTTGGCGAAAGCCGACGTACTGATGATGGTCAGCAATACTGCCGCCAGCGCACTTTTTTTACTCATGGTTCAGTCCCCTGTATTTTCGTTGCGACGATTAAAACAAGGGAGTTTGACAAAAATGTTACCGAAGCGATGTTGGCTTGTTACAGAGGGATGATGCGCCGCCGGTTTCACACCGGGCGGCGCGGTAAGATTTACTGTTGGCGCAGGTTCTGCGCGGCTTTCACCATGTTCGCCAGCGCGCTACGGGTTTCCGGCCAGCCGCGGGTTTTCAGGCCGCAGTCCGGGTTCACCCACAGGCGTTGCGCCGGGATACGCTGCGCCGCTTTCTGCAACAGCGCTTCAATCCACTCAACACTCGGGACATTCGGCGAGTGAATGTCGTACACGCCAGGGCCAATTTCGTTCGGGTACTCAAACTCTTCGAATGACTCCAGCAGTTCCATATCCGAACGCGAGGTTTCAATGGTGATCACATCGGCATCCAGCGCAGCGATAGAATCCATGATGTCGTTGAACTCGCAGTAACACATATGGGTGTGGATCTGCGTGTCATCTTTCGCCACCGCCGCGTTGATGCGGAACGCTTCCACGCCCCATGCAAGATAAGCATCCCAGTCGCTGCGACGCAGCGGTAAGCCTTCGCGCAGTGCCGGTTCATCAATCTGGATAATGCCAATCCCTGCCGCTTCCAGATCCGCCACTTCATCACGCAATGCCAGCGCAATTTGTTTGGCGATGGTTTCGCGGCTCACATCTTCGCGCGGGAAAGACCAGCAAAGAATAGTGACCGGGCCGGTCAACATGCCTTTCACTGGTTTATCGGTCAGCGACTGCGCGTACTTCGCCCACTCCACGGTAATCGCTTCCGGGCGGCTGACGTCGCCGATAACTACCGGCGGTTTCACGCAGCGGGAACCATAACTCTGCACCCAGCCATTTTGTGTAAAGACGAAGCCGTCGAGGTTTTCACCGAAATACTCCACCATGTCATTACGCTCGGCTTCGCCATGCACCAGCACGTCCAGACCCAGCCGCTCCTGCTCGACAATCGCCTGTTTGATATGTTCGGCGATACCGGTGCGGTAGTTGCTCGCGTCGAGATTGCCTTTTTTGAAGTCCAGGCGCAGGCCACGGATTTCAGTGGTCTGCGGGAATGACCCAATGGTGGTGGTTGGCCAGGCGGGCAGGTTAAAACGCGCACGCTGGGCTTTCGCTCGCTCGGCGTACGGGCTGTTGCGCTGGCTGTCCTGGGCGGTGATCGCCGCCAAACGCTGCGCCACCGCCGTGTTGTGGACGCGAGTAGAGTGGCGACGTGCCTGAATCGGCGCGCTCCATTCCACCAGTTTTTCCGTTTTACCGCTGTTCAGCGCATCGCGCAGCAGCGCCAGCTCCTGGCATTTTTGCAGGGCGAAGGCGAACCAGCTTTTCACTTCCGCATCCAGACGCGTTTCAACACTCAGATCGATCGGGCTGTGCAGCAAAGAACAAGAAGAGGCGACCCACAGCGGACGTTTACCGACCACTTCGTTGATTTGCGCATATTTCTCGGTCAGATCGGCACGCCAGACGTTACGACCATTCACCAGACCGGCAGAAAGCAGCCAGTCAGCAGGCAGACGCGAGTGCAGTTCGGCAACGTTATCCTTGCCGTGTACGAAATCAACATGCAGCCCTTGAACCGGCAGCGCGGCAATTACATCAAGGTTCGGCGTCACGCCTTCAAAATAGGTGGTCAGCAGCAGTTTCACCTGGCCGGAAAGCGCGTCGTAAGCCGGTTTAAACGCATCCCGCCAGGCTTGCGGCAGTTCCAGCACCAGCGCCGGTTCGTCGATTTGTACCCATTCGATATCGCGTTTTGCCAGCTCAGCGAGCACCTGCTGATAAACCGGCAGGATGTCATTCAGCAGGCTTAAACGATCGAACTGTTCGCCTTTCACTTTGCCCAGCCACAGGTAAGTGACCGGTCCGAGCAGGACAGGTTTCACCTTGTGGCCCAGCGCCAGCGCTTCGTCCACTTCGTCAAGCAGTTGCGTCCAGGTAAGTTTGAATTGCTGGCCTTTGCTGAACTCCGGCACCATGTAGTGGTAGTTGGTGTTGAACCATTTGGTCATTTCCGCCGCTGCCGCGGGTTCGCCGGTTGGCGCACGACCGCGACCAATGCGGAACAGGGTGTCGATATCCACCGAGCCGTCTTTGTTCTGATGACGAGCCGGCACATTGCCCAGCAGCAGGCTGGTGGTCAGAACATGGTCGTACCAGGCGAAATCGCCCACCGGCAGCAGATCAATACCGGCCTCTTTTTGCTGCTCCCAGTGACGGGCGCGCAGCTCGCGCCCCACCGCCAGCAACTCTTCACGGGTGGAATTGCCCGCCCAGTAACTCTCTTGCGCTTTTTTCAACTCGCGACGCAGGCCAACGCGAGGGAAACCGAGGGTGTGGTTAAGAATTGTCATTTTTAGCCTCTTCAATTGGGTTAATCCAAAGGATTTCGGATTAAGGGAAGGCGGCAAGTTCATGAATCCCCAGGAGCTTACTGAAGTAAGTGACTGGGGTGCATGAGCGCAGCCAACGCACCATTAATTCGAAAGACGCAGGATTTTTAGACGTCCAGATGTTTACACATCTATAATTCGCAAGTACTGTATATTCCTCAAGCGCAAAATGTTCATGCCGGAGTGAAGGACTTTCATGATCGAAATTAAACACCTGAAAACGCTGCAAGCGTTACGAAACAGCGGGTCGCTGGCGGCAGCGGCGGCAACGCTGCATCAAACGCAGTCCGCGCTTTCCCACCAGTTCAGCGATCTGGAACAGCGCCTTGGCTTTCGTCTGTTTGTGCGTAAAAGCCAACCGCTGCGCTTTACGCCGCAGGGTGAGATTTTGCTGCAACTGGCGAATCAGGTGCTGCCGCAGATTAGCCGCGCATTGCAGGCCTGCAATGAGCCGCAGCAAGCCACGCTGCGCATCGCCATTGAATGCCATAGCTGTATTCAGTGGCTGACACCCGCGCTGGAGAACTTTCGCCAAAATTGGCCGCAAGTGGAGATGGATTTCAAATCCGGCGTCACGTTTGATCCGCAACCCGCGCTGCAACAGGGCGAGCTGGATCTGGTGATGACTTCCGACATTCTGCCGCGCAGCGGCCTGCACTATTCGCCGATGTTTGATTTTGAGGTGCGGCTGGTGCTGGCGCCTGATCATCCGCTGGCGGCGAAAGCGCGCATCACGCCGGACGATATCGCCAGCGAAACGCTGCTGATCTACCCGGTGCAGCGCAGCCGCCTGGATATCTGGCGTCACTTCCTGCAACCGGCGGGCGTGAGCCCGTCGCTGAAAAGCGTCGATAACACGCTGCTGCTGATTCAGATGGTTGCCGCGCGTATGGGCATTGCGGCGCTGCCGCACTGGGTGGTGGAGAGTTTTGAACGCCAGGGTCTGGTCGTGACCAAAACCCTGGGCGAAGGATTGTGGAGCCGGCTGTATGCCGCCGTGCGCGACGGCGAGCAGCGTCAGCCAGTAACGGAAGCGTTTATTCGCTCAGCGCGGAACCACGCTTGCGACCATCTGCCGTTTGTGCGGAGCGCGGAGCGACCCAACGGCGATGTACCCACAACGAGGCCATTATCACCGAACCACCAATAATAAAGCTCGGCCAGTGCGGTTGTTCCTGCCAGATAGCGAGGTTAACCAGTAACCCGGCGGGAACATGCACATTGTTCATGATACCGAGTGTTCCGGCGTCCACCTGTGTTGCGCCGTAGTTCCACATAAAGTAACCCAGCCCGGATGCCACCACGCCAAGCCATACCAGCACGCTCCATTGCAGCGTTGTGGTCGGCAGTTTCTGCGGGTTGCCCATCACAAACCACGCCACCATGGCGACCACGAATGCGCCAAGATAAAACCAGGCAAACGCGTTGTGCTGCGGCATTGGCCGCGTCTCCATCAGGCGTTTATAGCCAACCATACCGATGGCAAAGCTAATATTCGCCAGCTGTACCAGAATCAGGCCAATCCAGAAGTGATCGCTCACTTTGTCGTAGCGAATAATCGCCGCACCAATCACCGCCAGCCCGGCGCTCAGCGCATAGCTCCAGCGCAGCCCGCGCTTGCTGAGCAGATCGTAAATCAGGGTGACATACAGCGGTGTGAAGACAGTAAATAGCAGGAATTCAGACACCGTCAGATAGAGATAAGCCTGGAAGCTGAACAGGTACATAATGCCCAATTGCAGCGCACCCACCAGCATGTACAGGCCAATGGTTTTCAGGTTATGCCCGCGCGTGCGCAGGAACGGTAAAAAGACCAGCGCCGCCAGCCCCACGCGCATCAGCACGGAGAAGTAGCTGTCGACATGGCCAGCAAGGTATTCGCCAATCAGGCTAAAAGAGAAAGCCCACAAAATAGTGGTGATGATGAGTAACGCCACAATGATTGTCTCTCCGATGAGTGGACAGGCATTGTAGCGAACTCAGTTGCGCAAAGTTTGAGTATTTAGTTGACGAGTGGTTATTTTAAAGCCACTTGTCAATCTTATTCGAGAAACAGCTTACGCAGGTAATTCGGCACCGCGTTCTCGGCATTGGTACCGATCACTTCCAGTTCCGGGTGCAGCTCTTTCAGGCGCTGGTGGGCGTTGCCCATAATGCAACCTTTGCCCGCCATCGACAGCATTTCCGCATCGTTCATACCGTCACCAAAGGCAATGCACTCTTTCAGGCTATAGCCCAGCGCGCCCGCGACCGCTTCCAGCGCATGGCCTTTCGACACGCCGCCCGCCATCACTTCCAGGCAAGTTAAGGTAGAGAAACTGACGTTCACGCGATCGCCCCAGCGAGCGTTAATGGCCTGCTCCAGCGGCAGCAGTTTCTCATGGCTTTCGCAGGAGAAAAAAACTTTGCTGATCCCTTCTGGCTCAAGCAAACCCGGCTCATACAGCGAATACTGGAACACTGCTTCCTTGAAGAAACGCATCTCGTCCGGGCGGTGGCGGTTCATAAACCACTCATCATTGCGGTAGACGTTGGTAATGATATCCGGCTCGTTATGCACCACACCGAAAAGATCGGTAGCGATATCGCGATCGAGGTTGTGGGTGAACACCAGATTGCCGTCGGTGTCGTGTACCCGCGCACCGTTGGAGGTGATCATGTAGGCTTTGATGCCCAGATTGTCGCGGATTTGCCCGACATCAACATGGTGACGGCCGGTGGCGAAGACGAAATTGACGCCGCGCGCGGTAAGCAGTTTTAACGTTTCTTTGGCGAAAGGCGACAGAGTGTGATCGGGGGAGAGCAATGTGCCATCTAAATCAGACGCAACAACCTGGTACATAAGAAAATTTAACCTCAATAATTCATCAGTTATGCCGGTCGAAGAATTCGACGATGGCGTTGAGCGCGACCGAGCGCATGGCGTCCTTTTCAAAAAGGATCTCATGGTACGCGCCTTGTATAACCAGCGGTTTCCCCCCTTCACAAGGGTGGCCCGCTGCGGCGCGACGTTCACAGAAGCGTTGGTGCATGCGGTTATCCACCACGTGCTCCTCTTCTGCCTGAATAATCAATGTCGGCGTGGCATCTTTTTCCGCCCCCGCCAGCGCGTGTTCACCGGCAAGGATCCCTTCGCGTACCCAGTGCCAGGTGGGTCCGCCAACGCGAAGCTGGGGTTCATCGGCATAAAAACGCAAATTACGGCGATAGCGCTCGCGGCTATGAGTTAACACGTTGATCGCGAACGGCAGCGGACGCCAGCTTCCGGTCCCAATGGCGTAACCTTCGCGAAGGCTCGGATAGCTTTCGGCCCAGTTCAGTAACGGGCGCACCATCCAATCCGGCAGGCGAATGATAATGCCGAACATGGGCGCGCACAGAGCAATCGCGTCGCAAGCATGCGGATGACGCTGCAAGAATAAGGTGGAAATTGCGCCACCCATCGAATGAGCAAGAATATAGCGTTTGCGCCACGGCCCGCAGGCCACTTCCTGATCCCAGAACGCCGCCAGGTCGTCGACATAATCACTGAAATTCACCACATGACCGCGATGCGTATCCGGCAACATGCGCCCGGAACGCCCCTGACCGCGATGATCGATAATCAACACGTCATAACCGAGGTGGAACAGGTCATACGCAAGCTCTGCGTATTTTACGTAGCTTTCGATACGGCCGGGACAAATTACAATGACGCGATCGTTACTTTGCGCGCGAAAACGGACAAAGCTAACCGGCACATTGTCCACGCCGGTAAATACCGCTTCTTCCCGCGAACGCCAGAAATCCATCAGAGGTCCCATGGTAAAAGCCGCGAACGCTTTTTCTCTGGTTTCCCATGCCGTTTTTTGCCGAAACATTGGGATTTAGCCCCTTTTAGCCATGTAAAATCGTTTTTTTGTGACCAATAGCAAATTCCACTGACAATAGCGTATTGTGGCATAAAAACAGACATCCAGGGAGTTTCTCATGACCTACGAATGGTGGTTCGCTTACCTGCTGACATCCTTAATTCTGAGCCTTTCCCCCGGTTCTGGCGCAATTAACACCATGACCACTTCCATCAGCCACGGTTATCGCGGCGCGGCGGCATCGATTGCCGGGCTACAGGCTGGTTTAGGCATTCATATCGTGCTGGTCGGTGTCGGTTTGGGGACGTTATTTTCGCGCTCGGTACTGGCCTTTGAAGTGCTGAAATGGGCGGGTGCTGCTTACCTGATTTGGCTTGGCATCCAGCAGTGGCGCTCCGCTGGCGCTATCGATCTCAACACACTGGCGAAGACCCAATCACGCGGGCGTTTGTTTAAGCGCGCCGTATTCGTGAATCTGACCAACCCGAAGAGCATTGTTTTTCTCGCCGCCCTGTTCCCACAGTTTATTGTCCCGCATCAACCGCAAGTGATGCAGTACGTAGTACTCGGCGTGACCACCATTGTGGTGGATATCATTGTGATGATTGGCTACGCAACGCTTGCGCAGCGTATTGCGGCATGGATTAAAGGCCCGCATCAGATGAAAGCGCTGAACAAGGTGTTCGGTTCATTGTTTATGCTGGTTGGCGCGCTGCTGGCATCGGCAAGGCATGCCTGAGAAGAGAGCCGGATAACTGCTATCCGGCTTGTGCTGCTTAGCGGGAAATAATCAGGTGGATACCAAAACCGGCAAACAGTGCACCCGCAAAACCATCAATCCACTTCGCCAGACGCTGATAACCCCGACGAATTTTCGGTAAGGCGAACAAGCTGGCCACCACGGTAAACCAGGCGAACGTTTCCACCGCAATCAGCATAAAAATACCCCAGCGCGCGCCAGCGCCCACGCTATCACCGACGAACAGTGAAAACACCGAGCCAAAGTAAATGATCGCTTTCGGGTTGGCGAGATTGGTCAGTAACCCTTTGATAAAGCTGCGCCCGCTGGCGGCCAGCTCAACCTGAGGCGCGTCGCTGCTTTGCGGATCTTTTTTCAACGCGCCGCGCAACATCTGGTAGCCCATCCAGCATAAATACAGGCCACCGCCGACCATAATGATGTTATGCAGCCACGCCATTTTTGCGAGGATCAAATTCAGGCCGAGCAGCGCCACGCCCGCCCAAATCATCACACCGGCGGTAATGCCAAGCACGCCCATCATCGCTTCTTTGCGCGAGCGGCTCACGGCGGTTTGTGACACGAAGAAGAAGTCGGGGCCGGGGCTCATCAGCGCAACAATATGCACCAGCGCCACGGTGAGAAATAGCATCAACATAGATAACTCGCGGGAAATAGTTCAGTGGGTCACTATCCTCCCACTTTTTTCGCAGACTGACTACTCTTCTTCGCCGTCCACATGGGCGCGGATCAATGCCATAAACTCCTGGCCGAAACGCTCGAGTTTGCGCGTTCCCACACCGTTGACGCTGAGCATTTCACCCGGCGATAGCGGCATCTGTTCGGCCATTTCAATCAGCGTCGCATCGTTAAATACCACGTAAGGCGGAATGTTCTCTTCATCGGCAATCGCTTTACGCAACTTGCGCAGCTTGGCGAACAGCTTGCGGTCATAGTTGCCGACCGCCGCTTTCTGCATCACTTTCGGTTTCAGCGCCACCATACGCGGTACCGCCAGCATCAGCGGCACTTCACCACGCAGCAGCGGGCGCGCCGCTTCAGTAAGCTGCAACGCAGAATGCTGGGCAATGTTTTGCGTGGCGAAGCCCAGGTGAATGAGCTGGCGGATCACGCTCACCCAATGTTCGTGGCTTTGCTCACGGCCGATACCGTAGACCGGTAATTTGTCATGACCAAACTCGCGGATGCGCTGGTTATTCGCCCCGCGCAGCACTTCCACCACATAACCCATGCCGAAACGCTGATTCACGCGGTAAATAGCCGACAGCGCTTTTTGCGCGTCCTGTAAGCCGTCGTACTGGCGCGGCGGATCGAGGCAAATATCGCAGTTACCGCAGGGTTCCTGGCGACCCTCACCAAAGTAATTAAGCAGCACCAGACGGCGGCAGGTTTGCGCTTCGGCAAATGCGCCCATCGCATTGAGCTTGTGCCGCTCGATATCCTGCAACGGCCCGGCGGGTTTCTCTTCCAGGCAGCGGCGCAGCCACGCCATATCCGCCGGATCGTAAAACAGCATCGCTTCCGCAGGCAGGCCATCACGCCCGGCGCGACCGGTTTCCTGATAATAGGATTCGATATTGCGCGGAATGTCGAAATGCACCACGAAACGCACGTTAGGCTTGTTGATGCCCATCCCAAACGCGACTGTCGCCACGACAATCTGCAAATCGTCGCGCTGGAACTGTTCCTGCACGCGCGCCCGCACCTCATTTTCCAGCCCGGCATGATAGGCCGCTGCGCTAAAACCGCGACTTTGCAAACGGGCGGCGGTGTCTTCAACTTTCGCCCGGCTGTTGCAATAAACGATGCCGCACTTGCCGCGCTGCTCCTGCACATAACGCAGCAGCTGATCGAGCGGCTTAAATTTTTCCATCAGCATATAGCGAATGTTCGGGCGGTCGAAGCTACTGACCTGAATCAGCGGATCGTTAAGCCCCAGCAAACGCTCAATGTCGCGGCGGGTTGTGTCATCGGCGGTGGCGGTCAGCGCCATAAACGGCACAGAAGGCAGCATCTGGCGCAACTGGCCCAGCGCGGCGTATTCCGGGCGGAAATCGTGCCCCCACTGGGAAATACAGTGCGCTTCGTCAACGGCCAACAGCACCGGGTTCCACTGGCGCAGTTGATCGAGGAAGTTGTCGAGCATCAGGCGCTCGGGGGCGATATAGAGCAGGCGAATCTGGCCGTTGCGACAGCCGTTGATAACGTCAAATTGCTGTTCACGGCTCTGGGAAGAGTTCAGGCACGCCGCCGCAACACCGTTTGCCAGCAGCTGATCGACCTGATCTTTCATCAGCGAGATGAGCGGTGAAACCACTACCGTCAGGCCATTTAGCACCAGCGCCGGGATTTGGTAGCACAGGGACTTCCCACCGCCGGTTGGCATCACCACGAGGCAGTCGCGGCCGCTCAGTACGGTGTCGATAATATCCTGCTGGCCCGGGCGGAATTGCTGGTAGCCGAAGGTCTCTTGCAAAACCTGTTTCGCCAGCGACTCCTGATTCAATACTTCCGCCTGTGCCACTCTGACCCCGTTTACCTGAAATAAAAACAGGCGCTATTTTCAGCGCCTGAGAGAGAAACTGCAATGCTTAAAACAGATCGTTAAGCATCACGCCCACGCCGACACGTGTCTGATTGAAATTGTAGTCAATCAACGATTCGCCGTACCCGCTGTAGACCTGCGTATAAAGGCGCACGTGTTTGGTAACAGGATAGCTTAGCCCGATTTCCGCGCCGCCGTAGCCGGTATTCCAGTTATATTGGCCTTTTGCGCTGAGGATCGCATCGCCCAGTTGATAACCAATTTTCAGTTGGTAATAGCCCATATATTTGGTGATATCCGGGTTGTCATCAACCGATCCCACCACATACCAGGGTTTCACTTCCACCAGCCAGTTGCCGCTTTGCGCCATCAAGCGCGTATAGACGCGGTTCCAGCTGCGTGAAGTCGGGTCGGAACGCCCGTTCGAATCGTGGTTAAAGCCAAACTCCACGTCGCGCAGCGTCCAGCCAGCAAACTCGTAATCCGTAGCGAAACCGAGAAACAGTTGCGGTTCGTAGTTGGTTTCACGGAATGGAGAAGACTCTCCGCTGTTTGACAACTGCCACCAGGATTTTTGCGTGTAGGAACCACCGAACACCGAGTTTGGCCCCAAAATCCCGCGCCAGAGAGGGAACGCCAGGCTGAGCTGGAACTTCACTTCATCTTTGCGCGCATTATCTGCCCAGTTATAGGAGCGAATCGCTTCTTTGTTTATATCGCTGGTATCGGTGTAGATAACGTAGTTGGATTCATAAGGATAGAGCGTGAACGGATTGTCGTGCTCCTGTAATAAATTGGCGATGATGCTACCGCGCACGGCTGGTGCATCATGAACTTCTTTTACCGTCGCTTCTTGTGCGTAAGCCATAAACGGCAGTGCAAGCACTGCGAAAAACCAACCCAGAGAGGTCCGCATCGGTTTGCTGCTCCAAATCATATTGTTGAATTGACGAATTTCCCCGCAAGTATTCTACATATTTATTGAGTCACTGCTCATGTATCGGTTCCGAAAGTGGAAATCAACAAACGATAAGCATAATATCAACATTTCATTAACTCATCGGATCAGATAGCCATGTCAGTTGTTCTCACAGCGGAAGAAGTCCTGAAAACGGTCGGCGACATATTCGTTTATCACATGCCATTTAATCGTGCGTTAGGGCTGGAGCTGGAGCGCTATGAAAAAGAGTATGCGCAGTTGAGTTTCAATAACCAACCTATGATGGTCGGCAACTGGGCGCAAAGCATTTTACACGGCGGCGTGATTGCCTCCGCGCTGGATGTTGCTGCTGGTCTGGTTTGCGTGGGCAGCACGTTAACCCGCCATGAAACCATTAGCGAAGAGGAGCTGCGTCAGCGTTTAGCACGGATGGGTACGATCGATTTACGCGTCGATTATCTGCGACCAGGTCGCGGCACGCGCTTTACCGCCAGCAGCAGCTTGCTGCGCGCGGGTAATAAAGTTGCCGTCGCGCGCGTAGAGTTGCACAACGAAGAGCAGCTCTATATCGCCAGCGCGACCGCCACCTACATGGTGGGGTGAGCCCGCCATCAAAATCGGGTACCATGAGAATTCATTTCAGCTAAGAGTTATCCCGATGGATGCAAAACAGACGCGGCTGGGCGTGCTTCTCGCCCTGGCCGCTTATTTTATTTGGGGCATTGCCCCGGCTTATTTCAAAGTGATCTGGTTCGTTCCGGCCGACGAAATTCTTACGCATCGCGTGATCTGGTCTTTCTTCTTTATGCTGGCGTTGATTAGCGTGAGCCGTCAGTGGCGCAGCGTGAAAGCCCTGCTGCAAACGCCGAAAAAGATCCTGCTGCTGGCGCTCTCTGCCGTGCTGGTGGGGGGAAACTGGTTACTGTTTATCTGGGCGGTAAACCATAACCATATGCTGGAAGCCAGCCTGGGCTACTTTATTAACCCGCTGGTGAATATTCTGCTGGGGATGCTGTTTTTGGGCGAGCGTTTCCGTCGCATGCAGTGGCTGGCGGTGCTGCTGGCAGCTATCGGTGTGCTGGTTCAACTGTGGACATTTGGCTCGCTGCCGGTCATCGCACTTGGCCTGGCCTTTAGCTTTGCTTTTTACGGCCTGCTGCGCAAAAAAATTGCGGTGGAAGCACAAACCGGCATGTTGATAGAAACGTTATGGCTACTGCCGGTGGCGGCGATTTGGTTGTTCGGCATTACCGACAGCCCGACCAGCCATATGGGGCAAAACAGCCTGTCGCTTAATCTGCTCTTAATGGCTGCGGGTATCGTAACCACGGTGCCGCTGCTTTGCTTTACCGGTGCGGCAACGCGTCTGCGCCTGTCAACGCTCGGCTTCTTCCAGTACATTGGCCCGACGTTGATGTTCGTGCTGGCGGTGCTTTTTTACGGCGAACATCCCGGCGCGGATAAAATGGTGACCTTCGGCTTTATCTGGGTTGCGCTGGCTATCTTTGTACTCGACGCGGTTTATACGCAGCGCGGTTTACGCAAAAAAGTCTGATGACACTTATGGGCGGAATATCCGCCCCAATACCTACAAAAATTTAGAGGTAAGGTTTTACTCAATCGCGTAATGGGCAATGGAATGCTATGTTTGCCCCTTCGTCATTATGTTATTCAGGATGAATCAACAATGATCCGCAGGATTTTTTTGCCGTCGGGCAAAACGTGCCTCGCGCGTGGGCCATATATCCTTATCTTTTTACTTCTGCATATTCTCTTTTTAATTGTCGCCTTTAATGTGGCCGAACTGCCTATTCTGCCGCTGGTGTGCTTCCTGCTTTACACCTATTTAAAGCTAAATATTAACGCGCAACGCTGCCGAGATAGCGGCGCAAAAGGCCGCTATGTGGTCATTCTTTCACTGCTGGTCTACCTGGCATCGCTGGCGGTTGCCGCCACCGGTGTTGTCAGTGATGTAGAGTGCGTGAGCTTAGGTATCAGAATCTATTTCGGCTACGACGTGCTGGTCTTTTTCGTCTTTATGCTCGCACCGACGCAGCTAAAACAAATTCATTCGACGGACCAAGTGTCTATTTCAGGAGGGGAAAATGAGTAACATCAACACTTATGATTATAAAAGCGACCCGTCATTAAGCGACAAATGGAAGTATCGTTTCGCATTCTATGAGAAGAATGGCTACCCCTCTTTTTGGGGGATGAGCCCGGCATGGAAAAACGCCTATAAAGAAATGACCTTTGGGCAGAAGATAAAAGTCTCTTTCAATTTCTTCGCCTGGTTTTTTTCTATTATCTATTTGCTGATCCTTGGCTTGTGGAAGAAAGCCCTGTTAGTTTTAGTTATCAACGTTGTCGTTATCGTGGTTGCGCTTATTTTTAACCTTGGCTTCCTGGGTTATATGGTCAACGCTGTCATCGCCTGTCGTGCCAATATTTGGTATTACGATCTAAAAGTGAAGGGCAAACAGGACTGGAGCCTGTAATAAAAAAGGTTCAGCGCAATGCTGAACCTTTTTGTTTTATAGCCAGTTACGTCGCTTGAAGTAGAGATAAGGCGCGAGCCCCGCGAGGATCATAAAGATGATTGCGCCAGGGTAGCCAAAGCTCCAGTGCAGTTCGGGCATAAACTCAAAGTTCATGCCGTAGCTGGAAGCCACCAGCGTCGGCGGCAGAAACACGACCGATACCACCGAGAAGATCTTGATGATGCGGTTCTGCTCGATATTGATAAAACCCATCGCCGCCTGCATCAGAAAGTTCACTTTCTGGAACAGGGATTCGTTGTGCGGCAACAGGGATTCGATATCGCGCAGGATCTCGCGCGCCTGCTCAAGCTGGCCCGCAGGTAAACGTGCCTTACGCACCAGGAAGTTCAACGCGCGCTGGGTATCCATCAGACACAGGCGCACCTTCCAGCCGATATCTTCCTGTTCCGCCAGCGTCGAAAGCGCGTCGTCGTACTCGTCGCCCTGCTGGCCTTCCATAATGACGCGGCTCAGCTTTTCCAGATCGCTGTAAATGTTTTCGATTTCATCCGCCAACTGCTCAATTTTGGTTTCGAACAGATCCAGCAGCAGTTCATAAGCGTTGCCGTCGACCATCTCCTGGCTACGGGCGCGCATACGATACAGGCGAAACGCCGGCAGTTCGCGTTCACGCAGGGTGAACAGGCGACCTTCGCGGATGGTGAATGCTACGGTTGAGTTTCCTGCGTGATCCTCTGCATCTTCAAAAAAGAAGAAGGAGTGAATGTGCAGGCCGTCTTCGTCTTCAAAAAAACGCGCCGACGCTTCGATGTCTTCCAGTTCAGGTCGGGTGGCCAGGTTCTGGCCCAATTCCGTTTGCACGCGGGTACGTTCTTCATCGTCCGGCTCGACCAAATCAACCCAAACAGAGCTGGCGAGGTGCTTGATTTCGTCAGCCTCAAGGCGGGTTAAACGATTGTTTTCCAGTTGAAATGCGCTCAGCATAGCCGGGACTCCCAATGCAAAAAATATCGGACAGTTCGGTGGGCACACAAAGAAACAAATTGGGTTTCAGACCATTAAACAGCCTGACTCAGCGCGACGGGGATACAGCGGGTCGCTGACAACCTCTAAGGCCATCAGCATGAGGAGATAGCCTTAGGAGTTGTTCCTGAAAACCAGGAAATTGAGCCAGTATCTACTGGGTGTGTCCAAGGCGAATGTCCTCTTAGCGTGATCGTGCGCGCATGTTACGCCAGCACTCAGAAGGCGTCAACACGCAACGAAACGCTAAAGAGCAATATTTGCCCTTCAGCGTATAAGGCTAGCAGAATATTACAAAATAATGATACTTTTCTGAAAGTTACACAGTTTCGAGCTTGGCGTAAGCCGCCACCAACCATTTAATACCCTGCCCCTGGAAAGCTACCTGTAAACGGCTGTGCTCGCCGCTGCCCTCCATATTTACCACCGTGCCTTCGCCAAATTTGGCGTGGCGGACGCGCTGACCAAGTTTAAAGCCAGTGTCGCTCTGCGCAACCGGCGTACCCATGCGCTGATGACTAACCGGTCGGCTGATGCTGGCACGCAGACGCACCTCTTCCACACACTCTTCCGGCAGCTCGCCAATAAAGCGCGACGGGCGGTGATACACCTCTTTGCCATACAGGCGGCGCGTTTCCGCATAGGTTAAGGTCAGTTTTTGCATGGCGCGCGTCACACCGACATATGCCAGACGGCGCTCCTCTTCCAGCCGCCCGCCTTCATCCAGTGACATTTGGCTGGGGAACATGCCCTCTTCCATGCCGACAATAAACACCTGCGGGAACTCCAGACCTTTCGCCGAGTGCAGCGTCATTAACTGCACGGCATCTTGCCAGGTATCTGCTTGCCCTTCACCCGCTTCGAGTGCGGCGTGGGAGAGAAATGCCTGCAGCGGCATCAAATCTTCGTCTTCTTCGTTGTAGCTGAACTGGCGCGTGGCGGTAACCAGTTCCTCTAAGTTCTCAATACGCGTCTGGCCCTTTTCGCCTTTTTCCTGCTCGTACATCATGCGCAGGCCGGAATCGCTGATCACCCGGTCGGTTTGCACATGCAGCGGCATATCCGCCGTTTCCTGTGCCAGCGCGTCAATCAGTTCGAGGAAACGTTGCAGCGCGCTCGCCGCACGGCCCGCCAGCGCTTTCTCTTGTAATAACTCGCGCGTCGCTTGCCATAACGTCAACTGGCGATCGCGCGAGGTTTGGCGCACCACGTCCAGCGTACGGTCGCCGATGCCGCGCGTTGGCGTATTGACCACGCGCTCAAAGGCGGCGTCATCATTGCGGTTGGCGATCAGGCGCAGGTAGGAGAGCGCATCTTTAATTTCCTGACGTTCGAAGAAGCGCATACCGCCATAAATCCGGTACGGCATGCTGGCTTGCAGCAGCGCCTCTTCCAGCACGCGCGACTGGGCGTTGCTGCGATAAAGAATGGCGCATTGCGTCAGTTGCCCGCCGTTATCCTGCCAGGCTTTAATGCGATTGACGACATAACGCGCTTCATCCAGCTCGTTAAAGGCGCAGTAGAGTGAAATCAACTCACCGTCGACGCCATCGGTCCACAGCTTTTTACCCAGACGCCCGTTGTTGTTCTCAATCAGGGCGTTCGCCGCGCTCAGGATATTGCTGGTCGAACGGTAGTTCTGTTCCAGACGAATCGTCTGCGCGCCGGGAAAGTCCTTCAGGAAGCGCTGGATATTTTCCACCTGCGCACCGCGCCAGCCGTAAATGGACTGGTCATCGTCACCAACGATCATCACTTTGCCGGTATCGCCCGCCAGCAGGCGGATCCACGCGTATTGAATGTTGTTGGTATCCTGGAATTCGTCCACCAGGATATTGGTAAAACGTTCGCGGTAGTGCTGCAAAATATGCGGCTTGTTGAGCCACAACTCATGGGCGCGCAGCAGCAGCTCGGCGAAATCCACCAGCCCGGCGCGATCGCAGGCTTCCTGGTAGGCCTGGTAAACCTTCTGCCAGGTTTGTTCCACCGGGTTACCGAAACTTTGAATATGGTGCGGACGAATGCCTTCGTCTTTCTGGCCGTTGATGTACCACATCGCCTGGCGAGGCGGCCATTGCTTCTCGTCAAGGTTCATCGCTTTGATCAGGCGTTTGAGCAAACGCAGCTGATCTTCACTATCCAGAATCTGGAAATCCTGCGGAAGATTGGCGTCCATATGGTGCGCGCGCAGCAAACGGTGCGCGAGGCCGTGGAACGTGCCAACCCACATCCCGCCCTGCGAAGTGCCCATCAACTGGCCGATGCGATGACGCATTTCCGCCGCCGCTTTGTTGGTGAAAGTCACCGCCATAATCGAGTATGGCGAGCAGTTTTCCACGGTCATCAGCCAGGCGATACGGTGTACCAGAACGCGCGTCTTACCGCTCCCCGCCCCTGCCAGCACCAGCATATTGCTGCGCTCGGCGGCTACGGCGTCGCGCTGTTTGTCATTGAGGCTGTCGAGCAGATAAGAAACGTCCATTGGCACCGCCGCGAAATATTACTGGGAATTTATACAGAACAGCTGGTGATTATATCAGCGTAGTGAGGGATGCCAACCGCGAAATTTCCACATGCGGCAGTAACCGGCTGTCGCTGGCTTGCAGCAGATCTGCGCCTTCCGGCTTGATCCAACAGGCCTGCATGCCGCAGCGAACCGCCCCGGCAACGTCAGTGGTCAGATCATCGCCCACATGCAAGATATCGCCAATCGCCACGCCGAGACGCTCAGCCGCCAGGTGATACATATCGCTAAACGGTTTTGAGCGACCATCCGGCCCGGCACGCAACACGAATTCAAAGTAGTCGCCCAGGCCGAACAACTCCGGCTGCGCGTTACCGTTGGTGATCGCCACCAGCGGCCATTTTTTGGCGAGCTTCGTCAGTGTGTCGTGGGTTTCCTCCGGCACATCAATGCGGCTGCGCCATTTGGCAAAATTGACCATCGCGGCATTCGCACCGGCAGCCGCTTCTTCTGCTGTCAGACCAGCATCCAGCATCGCGCGTTCAACGGCGCGCCGCCGCCACTCGGTGACATCGTGGTAAATATCTGGTTCGGTTTCCCGCAGCGACTGGCGCAGACGATGGAATTCTTTGTTTTCCAGGTTGTTTAACGCCGGGTGATAACGCTGCACAAACGCCAGCGCTTCCTGTTCTGTTCGCTGGATAACCAGCCGGTTGTCGTAAAGGGTGTCGTCCAGGTCGAAGGTGATCGCGGAGATCTGACCTAATGGGCGGTAAAAACGCATTATTTCCCCCGTTTGGCGCGCGGGTGCGCCGCATCGTATACCGAAGCAAGATGTTGAAAATCAAGATGAGTATATATCTGAGTGGTGGACAAATTGGCATGACCGAGCAGTTCCTGTACGCCGCGCAGATCGCCGCTCGACTCGAGCATATGGGTGGCGAAAGAGTGGCGCAGCTTATGTGGATGCACGTGGCTGTTCAACCCTTGCTTAATACCCCATTCAGCGAAGCGCTTTTGCACATTGCGCGCCGAGATGCGTTTGCCAAGCTTCGACAGAAACAGCGCATCGTCTTGTGCGCCAAACAAACCGCGTAAATCAAGCCAGTGCTCAATCCAGGCAACCGCGTTGCGGCCAATCGGCAAACGGCGTTCTTTGCTGCCTTTACCCAGCACCCACACTTCGCCACTTTCCAGATCCAGATGCTTAATATCCAGATTCACCAGTTCAGACAAACGCAGACCCGCGCCATACATCACTTCAAGCATCGCGCGATCGCGCACGGCGAGCGGATCATTAAGATCGATATCCAGCAGCCGATTAACATCATCAACGTCGATGTTTTTCGGCAAATGTCGTGGCGCTTTTGGCGTGGAAATGCCTTTCGCCGGGTTAGCGGGCAACTCACCCTGGCTGACCATCCAGTCAAAGAAACTGCGCAGCGCCGAAAGCCGTAGCGCCAGACTCGCGGCGCCCAGCCCTTTGCGTCGGCTGCGCACGGCAATGGTACGCACCATCGCAGCGTCACATTGTTGCCAGCTTTTCAGACCGGTTTCTTCGGTCAAAGCAATAATGGCATCAAGCTGACGCTGATAATTTAAAAGTGTGATAGGGCTGAGCTGGCGTTCAACGCTAAGGTAGCGCAGAAAACGGGTGACGAACGAAAACAGCGGAGAATCGGTCATACGCGCTCAATCCAGCGCTCCAGCAGATCCGGCAACATCTGCGCGATCTCTTCCAGCAACTGGGTGCCTTGTCCCTGTTGATAATGATGAACATCACGGCTGCTGAATAACACAACGCCCAGTGAACCATCCTGCCCCATGAGCGACATCGCGACGGAACCTATCGCTTTTGCTTCTGGCAACAGCAGCAGCAACTCCGGCCCGTTGAGCGGCCCAAGATAGTGATGCTGCTGGCCAAGACGCTGAATGCGCAGCGGTTCAAACGCCTGCCGGGAGAGCGCCAGATGGGTAAACTTCGACGGCGCGCCAAGGCGCCAGCGATCGGGAAACAGGCGGATAGTGGCGCCAGCCAGCCCTAAGTCACGCGCCCAGCGATGGAAACGGTTGAGCAACTCGTCGAGGCTCGGCGCTGATGCGAGCCGCCCCTGCAAACGCAGCAGGCGATAGAACAGACCTTCGTTAACGCTGGCCTGCTCCATCAACAGCGTCATGTTCTCTTCCAGCGCATTGATGTGATTGCGCGAACGCGCCATGTGCCATTCCACCAGCGAAACCGTGTCGCGCACCGCATGCGGTACGCGCATCTGTTCCACCAGCCGCGCATTGCGGATAAAGAAATCAGGGTTACGCAGCAGATAATCAATGACCTCGCGGTCATCCAGCTGTGTAAATGTGTCCTGTAGTTCTTCCCCTGGCTGCTTCATAACTGAATAAACCCGTCGTAGACATGTGTCGCCGGGCCAGTCATATACAGTGGTTGGCCCGGGCCTTTCCATGCGATATCAAGTCGACCGCCTGGTAACTCCACGCGAACATTTTCCGCCAGCAGCCCCTGCGAAATACCAACAGCGACAGCCGCGCAAGCACCGCTGCCGCAGGCCTGGGTTTCCCCGGCACCGCGCTCATAAACGCGCAGGCGAATGTTGTCCGGTTTAACGACTTGCATAAAGCCGATGTTCGCACGTTCAGGAAAACGTTCGTGGCTTTCCAGAACCGGCCCCAGCGTTTCAACGGGGGCGGTATTAACGTCATCCACCTGAATCACGCAGTGCGGGTTGCCCATCGAGACAACGCCGCACAATATTGTTTGCTCTGCCACGCGCATAATATAGGTCTTTTCCGTTTTGTTCGCGCGAAACGGCACCTGCGATGGTTCGAAGTTCGGCTCGCCCATGTTCACGCGCACTAACTCATCTTCCGTTACGCTCAATACCATACGACCGTTCGCCGTACTGACGCGGATATCACGTTTATTGGTCAACCCTTTCAGGCGAACAAAACGGGCGAAGCAGCGCGCGCCATTGCCGCACTGCGACACTTCGCTGCCATCGGCGTTAAAGATCCGATAGTGAAAATCAAGTTCAGGATCGTAGGGAGGCTCAACCACCAGCAACTGGTCGAACCCTACGCCAAGATGGCGATCCGCCAGACGACGGATCAGCTCCGGGGAAAAAAAGACATTCTGCGTTACCGCGTCGACGACCATAAAATCGTTGCCAAGGCCATGCATTTTTGAGAACTGCATCATCTACTCCATTTGCGCGGATACAGAACGGTAACGTCAGTAATTCACCTGCGTCGGCGAGCCATCATCGCCACGATCGTTTTTATCCGGCGTGGTCGGCTGAATCGTGCTGGTTTGCGTTTTGGTTGGCGGCGGCGCGCTTTTATCTGCGGGCGGGAAATAGAGTGGGCCTTTCAGACCACAGCCCGTCAGGCTAAACAGAGTCAGCAGTACGGCCAGCGTGCGAAACACATCTTTCATTATAAGTTGCCTGTAAGTTCGTTCTTTCTGCTTTCTATCATCGCAGGAGAAGACACAAAAGCAAGAGTTTGCGCGTTTAGGGCATCGGGAAATGTTTCGCGTTATACTGCTGCCATCATAAAAAACGGGATAAGAGAATGAACGACAGTGAATTTCATCGCCTCGCCGACGGCCTGTGGCTGACCATCGAAGAACGCCTGGATGACTGGGACGGCGACAGTGATATCGACTGCGAAATCAACGGCGGCGTGCTGACCATCAGCTTTGAAAACGGCAGCAAAATCATTATTAACCGTCAGGAACCGCTACACCAGGTCTGGCTGGCAACCAAGCAAGGCGGCTACCATTTTGACCTGAAAGATGACGAATGGATATGCGATCGCAGCGGTGAAACGTTCTGGGATCTGCTGGAACAGGCGGCGAGCCATCAGGCGGGAGAAACAGTCAGTTTCCGCTGAAATTTATTGCCCGGAGAAACGCCGGGCAAACTGCTTAGGAGAAGTACTGCTGCAGCAACGGCGCGTCGTTATCCTGATTTGCCGGTGTCGCGGTGCTGATTGCCTGATTACGGAACGGAATCACCTGCGCACGCCCTTCAACATTCACAATCTGGTAGAACTGCGGCAAGTTAAAGTTGATAAAGCTCGAACCGTAAGTAAAGCGATCGTGAGATGAAGAATAGAAACGGCTGACATCGCGCACCAGCTCTTCTTTGCTGCCTTCGCAGTGGTGATAGACTTCCGCGCGATTGCTCTCATCCAGAATATAGATGTTAAAGCCCTCTTCGCCGGTCTCTTCAAAGAAGAATTGAATAATCCCTTCGCTGGCAAAACCATCCACTACAGCAGGTAATTCAACGTGATTGGTTTCCACCTGCACCGAAAGGCCATGCAGCTTGTTGTGAGAAATCGCGCCGTAAAACTCAATCGCGTTTTCCAGCTTCTGCACAGAGACATTCAGACGTTCAAAGAACAGCCCCCAGGTTTGACCGGCAACACGCAACGCTTTGAAACGCCCGGTTTCCTGGCGCGTACTGGAGAGGCGTAGTTCAATACATTCTGACACCAGCTGTTGTACACGCGTGCGAATAAGGCCGCGTAAATGCTGGCTATAGCAGAACACTTCGACGCTATCCGGCGGCGCGGCATCCTGATGCATTTTACCCAGGATGGTTTTCAGCGCTTCGATCATCGCCTGCTCGCCGTTGAAATGCAGAGTTCTGACTTCATTCCACGAGTTGCGATAGAGCAAATCTACGCTACCGACGAGGCAATTTTGCTGCTCGCCAAAGCTGAACACATCGAGTTTGCGGAAATCAAAATGCACCACCTGGTTACGGAACGCCGCAGTTGGGTCGTACTCCAGGTTAACGATGATCGCCAGGTGACGGATTTCGCAAGGACTGTAGAGCGCTTTTGGCGTCGGCGCAGGCAGCCGCAGCGGGAAGTGATGGGAAACATCCGCCACCATCTCCTGCAACTTCGGCAGATCAACAATGCCGTTACCTTTAATAAACAGGTGCGTACGCGACGTCAGCAGACCGTTAAACCACGCCCAGGCAACCAGCTTATTAAGGTAGCGGTTATATTCCAGCGGCTGGTGGCTAACGATCGAATCCATATTTGGCGCGCGGTTGTAAAGATACCAGCCCGTACGGTTGGCGCGGCCCGGCGGCACATGGATAAAGGTTAAATTCGGTTCGGAGAGATCCGGTGAAATTTGCGGGTTCACCAGCGTCACTTTACCCGGCAGCGCTTCAAACGCCGCGTACAGCTTACGGGTTAATACGCCGATATCTTGCGGGCTGGCAGAAACGCTCAGATTGTTACGGCGCGCAAAGCGAATCAGGTTGCGGTAACTCTGCATCATCGCGTCGAGCAGTTCGTTGTGCGCTTCGCGAACCTGATCGATTTTCCAGTTCGCGCGGTTATCCAGCATTGCTACACGCGCATCATCCCAGCCCCACTCTTTCACCAGTTGCGAAATCACTTCACGACGCCAGCCAACGCAGGCGCGCTCGCGACTCAGTTTCTCGCACACTTTTAAATAGAAACATCGACGAGCAAGATCGAGACGCGCGGTGTCTTCAATCGCAACCAGATACTCCGTTACACGTTCCAGCATCATGCAGTAGTGATCGAGACCAAACGAGACAATTTCGCCATCGTGCAGACGCTGTTTGATATCTTTCGCCAACAGACGCGTGTTGGGATACTCCCAGGAATAGGCTTCCAGTAGCAGCGTTTTCAACACCGCTTTGTACGGGGAGTCGATGCTTTTATATAGCTGCCACAGACTGGCACCGAAATACTCTTCCGCCGAAAGGGAGCTTAGGCCTCCCAGATCCAGCCATTCGTTTGGCGTTAAAACACCTTGTGCATAGAGCGTCATGACGTAATCGTCGTAATGCTCTTCTTCGTCTCCCGGCACCATATTCCATAGAATACGTTTACCGGCCAGGCGTACGGCGGTGCGGTAAAATTCGTCAAGCAACAGGATATGCTGCGTAGAACCGCAGTCTTCACCGCCGAGGCTGCCACTTTCATTGTGGCGGAAACGGTTTTCATCAATCAGGAAGAAGCTCACTTCAACGCCGAGCGAGGCCGCCCAACTTTCCAGCAGGCTGCATTTACGCTGCAACAGCTGGCGCTCTTCATTATCAAGCCAGGATTGATGACAGACCCAAATATCGAGATCCGAGGAACAGCTTTGCCCAACCGATGAGGTACTGCCCATAGAATAGACGCCGGTGATCGGCAGCTCGCCTTTTGGCGAAACCTGCGACGGCATGCCACGGTGCAGTTCGAGTTCGTTCAGGTAGTGAAGTTGGTTTTCATCAGGCGTGTAAAAGCAAATGCCCTGGGGAACGTTACCTTCAAGGTAGCCCGGCATCAGCGGATGGTGGTAATGCAACAATGTAGGCAGCAGACTGTAAACCTGCTGGAAAGCAGGCCCCATGGCAGCAAGCGCGCGATCCACACGCAATTGATTGATGGCATCCAGTCTCTGTTTCAGAGTCTCAATATAGAGGTACAAGACATATCGCCTGATGTTTACAGAAAATCCAAAATAGCCGTCACCTTTTTCCGTCCTTATCTTTATAGGGGTAGCGACGAAAAAATGGTCTAAAACGTGATCAATTTAACACCTTGCTCATTGACCGTAAAGAAAGATGCGCTACAAACCAGTGTAGCAGCAAACACTCTCTGTAAAGTCCGAATTACAGCCCGATTGCGCCTGCATTGCAGAGGTATTGCCTTCTCGCACCCATGCAATCTACCGCGAGCACTGACACCCTAATGCAACAATGTTAGGATGGTCAACGGACGATAACGACGGTAACAAGCATGTTAGACAATGTTTTAAGAATTGCCACACGGCAAAGCCCTCTTGCGCTCTGGCAGGCACAATACGTTAAGGAACGCCTTGAAGCGAGCCACCCGGGGCTTACGGTTGAACTGGTGCCGATGGTCACTCGCGGAGATGTGATCCTCGATACACCATTGGCAAAAGTGGGCGGTAAAGGCCTGTTTGTCAAAGAACTCGAACTGGCTCTGCTTGAAAACCGTGCCGACATCGCCGTGCATTCAATGAAGGATGTACCGGTCGATTTCCCACAAGGGCTTGGTCTGGTGACCATCTGTGAGCGCGACGATCCACGCGACGCTTTTGTATCAAATCGCTATAACTCGCTCGACGAATTGCCCGCTGGCAGCATTGTCGGCACATCCAGCTTGCGCCGCCAGTGTCAGTTGGCTGAGCATCGCCCGGACCTGGTTATCCGCTCCCTGCGCGGGAACGTCGGTACACGTCTTAGCAAGCTGGATAACGGTGAATATGACGCGATTATTCTCGCCGTTGCCGGTCTTAACCGCCTTGGACTAGGTTCTCGTGTGCGCACCGCGCTACCGCCGGAAACCTCGCTACCTGCTGTTGGCCAAGGTGCGGTGGGTGTCGAATGTCGCCTGGACGATACGCGTACTCGCGCCCTGCTCGCGCCGCTAAACCACAACGACACCGCCGTTCGCGTGAAAGCTGAACGCGCCATGAATACGCGTCTTGAAGGCGGCTGCCAGGTGCCAATTGGCAGCTATGCTGAACTGATTGATGGCGGAATCTGGCTGCGTGGGTTGGTTGGCGCGCCAGACGGTTCCATTATGGTTCGCGGCGAACGTCGTGGCCGCCTGGAGGATGCCGAGCAGCTTGGTATCTCGCTGGCGGAAGAGTTACTGGATAATGGCGCACGCGCCATTCTGGCCGAAATTTATAACGGAGACGCCCCCGCATGAGCATTCTGGTCACCCGCCCGTCCCCCGCAGGGGAAGAATTAGTGAGCCGACTGCGCACACTGGGGCTGGAGGCCTGGAGCTTTCCGTTGATCGAATTTACACCGGGCCGTGAGTTGAGTTCGCTCCCCGCCCGGCTTGCCGCCTTAACCGCAGACGACATGGTGTTTGCGCTGTCGCAACATGCCGTTTCATTCGCTCACGCGCACCTGCAACAACACGGCCTGGGCTTTCCGAACGAACCACATTATTTCGCGATTGGTCGCACCACCGCGCTGGCACTGCACACCGTCAGCGGGATTGACGTGCGCTATCCCTTTGATCGGGAAATCAGTGAAGTGTTGCTACAATTACCTGAATTGCAAAGTGTTCAGGGCAAGCATGCACTAATCTTACGGGGTAACGGCGGGCGAGAAGTGCTGGCGGAAACGCTGGCGGCGCGCGGTGCTGAAGTGGAGTTTTGCGAGTGCTATCAACGCAGCGCGAAATTTTATGATGGCGCGGAAGAGGCGATGCGCTGGCATACACGCGGTGTGACCACGCTTGTGGTCACCAGCGGCGAAATGATGCAACAACTGTATTCACTTATTCCTCCCTGGTATCGGGAGAACTGGTTACTTCGCTGCCACCTGGTCGTGGTAAGCGAACGTCTGGCGCACCTCGCCCGGGATCTGGGCTGGCAGGATATTCAGGTCGCTGACAATGCCGACAACGATGCGCTGCTTCGCGCATTACAATAACTCTCATAATGGGAAGCCATAATGACGGAACAACAACACTCCTCCGCCGAGGTTGAAGAGACCAAAGCGGCTGACGGCGCAACGCCGCCGCCGGAGAAAGCAGAGAAAAACGCACGCGCTAACAGGACCAGCCTTGCACTCAGCGCGATCGCCATCGCGATTGCACTGGCATCTGGCGCAGGGCTTTATGGCTGGGTAAAACAGCAGACGGCAACCCTAAACACCAACAATGGCGAACTCGCCGACCAGATTATTGCGTTACAACAGTCGCAGGATAAGCACCGTGCGGAGCTGGAAGGCGTAATCAAGCAGCAATCCAGCGAGCTTGCAGCGGCCAAACACCAGAACGACGTGCTGGCAAAAGAACTGAATGAAGTGCAGCAGAAAGTGGCAACCATTTCCGGTTCTGACGCCAAAACCTGGCAACTGGCTCAGGCTGATTTTCTTGTGAAACTGGCCGGTCGCAAACTGTGGAGCGATCAGGACGTCACCACCGCGGCGGCACTGCTGAAAAGCGCCGATGCCAGCCTGGCGGATATGAACGATCCGAGTCTTATTACCGCCCGCCGCGCGATTACTGACGATATCGCCAGCCTTTCCGCTATCACCCAGGTGGACTACGACGGCGCCATTCTGAAGTTAAATCAGCTTTCCAACCAGATTGATAACCTGCGTCTGGCGGATAATAACGATGATGATACCCCGATGGATGCGGACAGCAGCGAGCTGTCCGGCTCCATCAGCGAATGGCGGGTAAACCTGCAAAAAAGCTGGCAGAACTTTATGGACAGCTTTATTACCATTCGTCGCCGTGATGAAACAGCCGTGCCGCTGCTCGCGCCGAATCAGGATATCTATCTGCGTGAGAATATCCGTTCGCGCCTGCTGGTTGCCGCGCAAGCCGTTCCGCGTCACCAGGAAGAGACGTACAAACAAGCGCTGGATAACGTCTCCACTTGGGTGCGGGCCTACTACGATACCGATGATGCCGCGACCAAAGCGTTTCTCGAGGAAGTGGACAAGCTGAGCCAGCAAACCATTGCCATGGATTTGCCGGAATCACTGCAAAGCCAGCCAATTCTTGAAAAGCTGATGCAGACACGTGTACGCAATCTGATGGCCCAGCCAGCCGTAGCGTCTGAACAGGCACCTGCCGCCGCCGACGCAGCACAAGGAGAGTAACCATGTTAAAAGTGTTATTGCTCTTTGCACTGCTGATCGCCGGGATCGTGCTTGGCCCTATGCTCGCCGGGCATCAGGGATACGTGCTGATCCAGACCGATAACTACAACGTTGAAACCAGCGTCACCGGGCTGGTCATTATTCTGGTGCTGGCGTTAGTGGTTATCTTCGCTCTTGAATGGGTGCTGCGCCGCATTTTCCGTACCGGTTCGCATACCCGCGGCTGGTTCGTTGGCCGCAAACGCCGTCGCGCCCGTAAACAGACAGAGCAGGCGCTACTGAAACTGGCGGAAGGCGATTATCAGCAGGTTGAAAAGCTGATGTCGAAGAATGCCGACCACGCGGAGCAACCCGTAGTTAACTATCTGCTGGCGGCGGAAGCGGCGCAGCAACGTGGCGATGAAGTCCGCGCGAATCAGCATCTGGAACGCGCCGCAGAGTTGGCGGAAAAAGATCCGATTCCGGTGGAAATCACGCGCGTACGTCTGCAACTGGCGCGAAACGAAAACCACGCCGCACGTCATGGCGTGGACAAGTTACTGGAAATCACGCCTCGCCATCCTGAGGTATTGCGTCTGGCAGAGCAGGCTTATATCCGTACCGGCGCGTGGACGTCGCTGGTAGATATCATCCCGTCGATGGCGAAAGCCAACGTTGGCGACGATGAACATCGCGATCTTCTGCAGCAACAGGCGTGGATCGGCATGATGGATCAAGCGCGTGCCGATCAAGGCAGCGAGGGGCTGAAAACCTGGTGGAAAAACCAGAGCCGCAAAACCCGCCAGCAAGTGGTATTGCAGGTGGCCATGGCCGAACACTTAATTGAGTGCGACGATCACGATACCGCACAGGAGATCGTTCTTGATGGCCTGAAGCGCCAATACGACGATCGCCTGGTATTGGTCATCCCTCGTCTGAAAACCAATAATCCGGAGCAGATCGAAAAAGTCCTGCGCCAGCAAATCAAAACGCAGGGCGATCGCCCACTGCTATGGAGTACGCTGGGGCAATCGTTGATGAAGCACGGTGAATGGCAGGAAGCTTGCCTTGCGTTTCGTGCGGCGTTGAAACAGCGCGCCGACGCGTTTGACTATGCCTGGCTCGCCGACTGTCTCGATCGCCTGCATCAACCGGATGAAGCCGCCACCATGCGCCGTGACGGTTTGTTATTGACGCTGCAAAATAACCCGCCTCACTAACACACTTGATTCGAGTTGCAGGAAAGCTAAAGCACCTGCAACTCGAAGCATAGAGTGTTACGACATAAAAAAACGCCTGCCAGAATATTCAGGCAGGCGTTAAAACAGGTCTTTGACAACTAAATGGGTGCTTCACTCAACGTTATGTCCATGGTGTTTGATGAGGCCGAAGCGACATCTGTCTGTGGACGATAAGCACCGTAAACGGCTCTGCATCATTCCTGAGTTTATGAGGCCTGTAGGCGAACATAAGAGATGGAATGAGCATCTACGCGTGGATTATTGCACATATCGTGCCATAACTGCATTAACTAATGTTACAGAGCGCAACCTTTTAAAATATCAGCAAATTCAGCATTTCTTGCCCCGACACCACGCCTTAGCTGCCTTTCCCAAAATCCAATGTGTCGCCGCATAGCGACAAATAGCAGGCTAATTACTATAGTCATTTAAAATCAGCAAGTTGCATGTCACCGTTAAACGACACAGCAGATGCATATTGTCGTTCAGGAGCAACACAGGCAAAAAAGAGAATGGAAAGGCGCGAAATGTAGAAGAAGTGGCAGGAAAGACAAAAACAAAAAACCCCGCTTACGCGGGGTTCAAAATTGGTCGGCGAGAGAGGATTCGAACCTCCGACCCACTGGTCCCAAACCAGTTGCGCTACCAAGCTGCGCTACTCGCCGTTTTACTGCTTTTTGAATTTTTCGTTCAATCTAAGTTGTGGTGCGAGGGGGGGGACTCGAACCCCCACATCCTAAGGACACTAACACCTGAAGCTAGCGCGTCTACCAATTCCGCCACCTTCGCATTCCACGAAACTTGTACTGCAAAATAATGGGGTGGCTAATGGGACTCGAACCCACGACAACTGGAATCACAATCCAGGGCTCTACCAACTGAGCTATAGCCACCACTGTAAATCTGTTCACGCGGTATCGTGGTATTTCACGAACCACCGCAGCTCAAGCGCCGGGTTTAAATGGCGCGCCCGACAGGATTCGAACCTGAGACCTCTGCCTCCGGAGGGCAGCGCTCTATCCAGCTGAGCTACGGGCGCGTAGCGCCGTTGCGGGGGTGGATAGTACGGACTTCGGGCGCGGCTGTCTAGTGCTTTTTTGAAGAAAATGCGCGTTTGGTTATGCTTTGCGCATTTTGCCTCTTATTCACCCACCCGTTGCGTAACAGCCTGCCGATGGAAGCCAAATACCTTATATGCCACCGTGACCGCAGCAAGGAAGATAATGCCGACAAACAGCGACATACGCGTGTCGTCGTTGAAGCCCATGCCTACCAGCACACAAATAAGAAATGCCATGGTTAACCAGTTTGCCCACGGAAACAGCATCGAGCGGAACGGATGGCTGGCAATCGCCTCTTTATGTGCCTTACGGAAACGCAACTGGCTAATCAAAATCACGAACCACGGCACCATGCCTGGCAATACGCTGGCGCTATAGACGTAAACAAACACCCGCTGAGGGTTCGGAATAACATAGTTCAGGCAGGAGCCGACCAGCAGAATAATGATGGAAATTGTCACACCCATTGCCGGAACGCCGCTTTTGGACACTTTAGCCACCGCCGCCGGCAGTTGGCGGTTCTTCGCCAACGCGTAAAGCATACGCCCGCAGCTGTACATCCCGCTGTTACAGCCGGACAGCGCCGCCGTAAGCACGACAAAGTTAATGATGCCTGCCGCCGCCGTGATACCGATTTTGGCAAAGGTCAGTACAAACGGGCTGCCGTTGGTGCCAATTTCATTCCACGGGAAAATAGTGACGATGACAAAAATGGCGCCCACATAGAAAATCAGAATGCGCCACAGCACCTTGCTGACCGCGCTACGCAGCGTCACTTGCGGGTTTTTCGCTTCACCTGCGGTGATACCAATTAACTCGACACCCTGGTAAGAGGCCACAACGATACAGAGCGCTGTTAAGAAGCCTTTCCAGCCGCCAGCAAAAAAACCGCCATGCTCGGTCAGGTTGCCAAAACCAATCGAGTGACCGCCGTTACCAAAGCCGAAGAAAATTACGCCCAGGCCGACGACAATCATCACAATAATGGTGGTGACTTTGATCATCGCAAACCAGAATTCAATTTCACCATACAAACGTACCGCTGCCAGGTTGGCCAATGCGACCAGCCCCACCGCGATCAGCGCGGGTATCCACTGTGCAAGATCCGGGAACCAGAACTGGACATACACGCCAATCGCGGTGATTTCCGAGATGCCGACCGCCATCCACATAAACCAGTAGGACCAGGCCGTGAGATAGCCAAAGAACGGGCTCATATAGCGATGCGCATAAACCGCAAAGGAACCAGCAACCGGCTCCAGAAACAGCATCTCGCCCATGGAACGCATAATAAAGAAGACGAAAACACCGGCGATAATATACGCCAGCAATACCGACGGACCTGCCCATTTCAGCGTACTGGCGGCCCCCATAAACAGGCCTACGCCTATGGTGCCCCCGAGGGCAATTAATTCGATGTGACGAGACTCCAGACCACGCTGAAGCTCTGGTTTGTTTTCGGCCATAAATCCTCTGTTGTGTTTGCTTCTTTCTTTGCCCGCTCTGCGGGTTATTGTTATGAGTATTTCCTCAGCTCATAACAGGCCATGCTGCACCGACCCGGAGATGGCTGGCGCAAAAAACACCACGGCACTGCAATGAGTGAGCGAATGGTTTCTTAAAATGAGGGAAATGGCAAACGATGTATAAAAAAAACAGGCGTAATGCACAATAAAACAACAAACGGAAGGGAAAAGGCAGCGCATTACGCCGCCGGGAGAGTGTTAGAGTTTTCCGCTGTAGTGCCAGCGCAGATAACGCAGCAAGCGTAACTGGCGTTTCAGCCGCGTCGGTTGCGACAATAAGCGATACAGCCACTCCAGCCCTAATTTCTGCCAGAGTTTCGGCGCGCGCTTCACGTGTCCGGTAAAAACATCGTAAGTACCGCCCACGCCCATATACAGCGCATCAGGCCAGACAGCACGGCAGTCGCGCATAAAAATCTCCTGTTTCGGCGAGCCCATTGCGACGGTGACGATTTTCGCGCCGCTATCGCGGATCCGCTCAAACAGTGCTTGTCGCTGCGCCGGGCTAAAGTAGCCATCCTGGCTTCCCACCACATTCACCTGCCATTGCGTGCGCAGTTTCTGCTCTGTTTGCGCCAGCACTTCGGGTTTTCCACCCACCAGAAACACCGGTGTGCCCGTTTTCCCTGCCCGCGCCATCAGTTTTTCCCAGAGATCGGCCCCCGCAACGCGAGAAACCTGCGCCTGCGGGAATTTCTTGCGCAACGATCGTACGACGCTGATGCCATCGGCGTACTTATATTCCGCCGCCTCGATCAACGCGCGCACTTGCGCGTCATCTTCCAGCGTCAGGATTTTCTCTGCGTTAATCGCTACCAGCGTACCCTGTTTAATTTTCCCGTCGGCACAGAGAAAATCCAGCGCGTGTTGCATATCGCGCCAGCCAACCAGTTTCAGACCGCGCAGGTCATACAGCGGCGCTGCCGTCTTATCCGTCATGTTAAATCCTTTTCACACCTGGGAGAGGGGTTTCACCACACGCGTGTCGCGATGATGTATGAGCCCTGCACTGTCAAACAGCCAGTACAACAGTTTCGCCATCAACAGGCAGAAGCCGAAAATGGCAAGGAAGAACACAACCCGCGAGGCAAACGCATCCAGCCCTTCGCGCGTCAGCACAATCATGTTGAAAATAGCGCCAAAGCAGAAGCTATGAAGAATCGCGGCTTTATAACGGTTCGTTTCCCGGTTTCCTAAAGTATATAACCAGTCGAACCATTTAATGATCAGGCCCACGACCACCGCGCCTGGCGGGATAAACCACGCGCCGCCCATCACCACTAACGAACCAATCAGCGTGGGTGAAATCGCCAGCCCGGAGTGGTTGTTGAGCACTTCCCAGGTAAAGTAGTTCGCCGTGTTGAGCACAATGCCCGGCCGGGAAGGCCATAGCCAGGAAGGGATAAACACGTAGAAGTCGCGCACAACCGGCGCCAACCCCTGAAAATCAATCTTGTCGTAGTTTTGCAACAGCAGTGACAAGTTTTCCCACGGCGAGAAGGTATCGCGCGTCAGGTATAAAAAGGTATAAAACGCCTCGTCGCCGCTGACATTTAAGCCATAGCGTTTCAGCGCCAGCCAGAACATACCGACAATCCCCAGCACGCCCGCCGCAGCCAGCATCCAGAGCGAAATCCAGCCGCGAATAATACCGATAAACAGGAAAATCGCGAACGCGATAATAATATTGGCGCGCGTACCGCCAACAATCATGTAGGTCAGCAGGCCAAACGCCACGGTACTGACCAGAAAGAACAGCCACGCCTGTGCGCTCTGACGCAGGAAGTAGACCACCAGCATCGCCGGAATAAAGAAGTAGAAGAAACGCTTTAACGCGACGCCGGAAACTTCGCTGGAGAAGATTTGGCTATAGGAGTGCAAGCGGAATAACAAAAAACCGTTGTGCATGAAGAAGATCCCTACGCTCACCAGCGCAATGATCATCAGCATCACCCATGTCAGATGCGCTTCCACCCGGTTAATGGTGAACAACGGGCGACGTGTCGCCTGTTCGGCTTTTGCCCGCAGCCGCGTTTTGTATGTGACGTAATAGATGCCATAGAAACACGCAGCCGCCAGCAATGACTGCATCATAATTCCCGGCGGTGCCACGGCGACGTTAAAGCGGAACACCAGTACACACGTCAGCGGAAAACCGAAGAAAAAGGTCAGCAGAAACAGCAGCGAAAAGAAAACGTTAAAGTTAAATCGCACACGGCGGAATTCAAACCAGGTCAGCGTGGCAATAAAGAGTGTCGCCAGCAGCCAGATGATAAACAGTCCGCAAAACTCAAGTGGGCTCATCCGGCGATCCCCGCAGCCATACGCAGCGTTTTATGCCAAAGCGTAATGTAATTTGGACTAAAGAACGTAATGGCATTTTTATCCACCGCCACCAGTTGCCGTCGGGCTTCGCGGATCACCGATTCGTTTAGCGCATCGCTGGTAAACAACACCGGGATATCTTCTGCCACCATATCGCGCCAGAACGGGTTCTCCCGGTTCAGTACGCAAGGAACGCCAGCCTGAATCAGTAAGCAAAGCGTGCCGATTCCCTGCTGACGGGCGAAAATAAAGTAGCCTAAATCGCATTGCGCCAGCAGTGCCAGATAAGCATCAAAGTCCATTTTTTCACTCAAAATACGCAAATTATCTGCGCTAAATAGCGCCAGACCGGCGTTGCGTACCGCTGTGATATAGCTGTCGTTATTTGCCGGGTAACCCATCGGCACAATGATATTGACCGTATCGCCAAACTGGCGGTGAATCGCCTGCAATGCAGCAATGTGCTCGTTGCTCGGGTCGCCGGAGTTACCCACCAGAATCGTCAGTTTGCCTTCCCGTTGCAGCTCATGCGCCATGGTATTCAGCGCCGGATCCATACGCGTAGGGAAATAGAGCAGCTCGCCGCGCACTGCGGGGTTACGTTGCCCAAACCAGGCCAGATCGCCACGTGTCGCAAAAATGCAGCCCACACGGCGTTGTGCTAAACGGCGCAGCGGATAAAAGAGACGGAATTTTAGGCTGCGCGACACTTCATACAGATCGGCACCCCAGGCATGCCAGTAGAACTGTTCGCGCTTGATGGCACCACGTAATAATGCCAGCCACAGGCCGAAGTTGAACTGGCCGTGAAAGAAGAAGCGTTGCTGACGATCGGCTTTTGCGCGCGCGATGACCGCTTTTGCCAGCGCTTTTTTATCGGCATAAAAGTGCAGCGCCAATTCCGGATACGCCGCGCTTTGCCCTTCGTCGCGCCCGACAACCATAAATTCGCGGGCATACGCGCCCAAGGCCGCAAGGTTTTCGTTAAAAAACCGCAGAACAGTCTGGTTATGGTGTGGGATATTCGATCCCAATACGTGAATCAGTGCAGTCATGCCTTCTTACGCCAAATCAAAAAAGCGCCGCAACACGCGGCAAAATAGATAATGTAGGTCGCCATATAGGCCTGCGCTGCGCCGATAGCGCCATGCGCCGGGATAAGCACGCGCGAAAAGAGCGTTAACAGCGCGAACTGGCTCACTTCCGCCAGAATATAAAAGCGCAGTGAGGCTTTGGCGATAACCAAATAACCAAATACGTAAGCGCCCACTTTCAATACATCCCCGACCAGCTGCCAGGCGAACAGATCGCGCATCGCAGCGAACTTGTCGGAAAACAGCAACCAAATCGCCACATCGCGCAGCAACCAGACGCAAAGGCTCACTGCCGCCACCGCCGGTAACACAAAACGCAGCGATTTAACGATTTCGCGCGAGATCTCTGCTTTTGTCGTCAGTCTGGACAATGTGGGTAACAGATAAACGCTAAACGAGGCGGTGATAAATTGCAGATAAGCATCGGAGATACTGCTGACCCCTTGCCAGATCCCCACATCATCCCAGCTGTAGTGCGCAGCCAGTTGGTTTCGCATCATCACGTAGGCCAGTGGCAGGGTCGCCGAGGTGATCAGCGCCATTAACGTAAATTTGCTTAACTGCCCCGCTAATCCGTTGTCCCATCGCGGCGCAAAGTACGCCAGCGGAACACTGCCACGCCGCATCAGCATGATCATTGCCGGGATAACCACCAGCGCCGGTACCAGCGCCATTCCCAGCAGTGCGCCCTGATAGCCGCCCAGTTTGAAACAGAGAAACCATGCCAGCACGCCGATCACGCTGCCGATAATCAGCGACAGCGCGTTACTTGCTGCATCGCGGAAACCTTTCATCACAGCCAGCAGCAGGTTCGCCCAAGCAATCCCCATCTGCACCAGCGCCACCAGCCGCACCAGTCCCTGATAATCTTTATGACCGAATAATCCCTGGCTAATCGGTGCAGCCGCCAGCAGGAAAATCAGCGCCAGCAGCGTCGAAAAGCCCAGCACCATCGCGGACGACGTGCCAATAGCAATGCGCAAGCGAGCCGGATCGTCATGGTATTGCGCGACAAATTTCGTTACGCCGTTAAAAATCCCGGCACCTGCCAGCACGCCCAGCACGGTAATAAGCTGGCGGAAATTGCCCGCCTGCCCGACGCCTGACGGCCCAAACGCCACCGCAAGCAATTTGACCACCAGCAAGCCCGCGCCAATCTTGACCAGCGTGCTGGCGGCCGTCCATATCGATGCTTTTGCCAGCGACATGTCAGTTGAAGTAGCTCAATAGCGTGCTGATAACCGTGCGCTGATTAACCGGTGCCAGGTTGTAGAACAGCGGCAGACGCAACAAACGCTCACTTTCTTGTGTGGTGTAGCGATCTTCGCCGTGGAATTCGCCGAATTTTTCACCGGCCGGTGAGGCATGCAGCGGGATATAGTGGAACACCGCGAGGATTTCCGCTTCTTTCAGGAAAGCAATCAGCGCACTACGGTCGGCTTCATCGCGTAGCTTGATATAAAACATATGCGCATTGTGGCTACACTCCGCAGGGATCGAGGGCAGCTCAATGCGACCCGCGCGTGCCAGCGGCTTTAATGCGTCGTAATAGGTTTGCCACAACGCCAGACGCTGCTGGTTAATGCGTTCTGCCGCTTCCAGTTGCGCCCATAAATAGGCAGCCTGGAGATCCGCCATCAGATAGCTGGAACCGATATCCCGCCAGGTGTATTTATCCACCTGGCCACGGAAGAACTGGCTGCGGTTAGTGCCTTTCTCACGAATGATCTCTGCTCGTTCCACCAGCGCACGATCGTTAATCAGCGTCGCGCCGCCTTCGCCGCCAGCGGTGTAGTTTTTGGTTTCATGGAAACTAAAGCAACCAATATGACCGATCGTGCCCAGCGCTCGTCCTTTATAGGTCGACATCACACCCTGTGCAGCATCCTCCACCACATACAGATTATGGTGTTTGGCAATCGCCATGATGGTATCCATTTCGCAGGCAACACCCGCGTAATGCACCGGCACAATGGCACGAGTATTTTCGGTGATGGCAGCTTCGATCAGCGTTTCATCAATGTTCATGGTATCCGGGCGGATATCAACAAAGACGATTTTCGCACCGCGCAGCACAAACGCATTGGCAGTCGAAACGAAGGTGTAGCTCGGCATGATCACTTCATCGCCGGGCTGGATATCCAGCAGCAGCGCGGCCATCTCCAGCGATGCAGTACAGGAAGGCGTCAGCAAGACTTTCGCGCTGTGAAAACGCTGCTCCATCCACTGCTGGCAGCGGCGGGTAAAACCGCCATCGCCGCATAACTTACCGCTGCCCATCGCCGACTGCATGTAGTCGAGTTCCGTTCCCACCACCGGTGGGGCGTTAAAGGGGATCATAGAGTCACCTGTATAGCCACAAGGCGGTGCTTTCAATATTCGCCCCGCTCTGAATATAGCGTTTAAGTGCGGCAGTGTTCCCAAGCTGAGTCGCCACCCGCACACGTTTTAGCTCGCGCTGGCGCGCCCAGTGGCACGCCGCCTGCATTAATTTTTCGCCCATGCCGCGCCCGGCCAACAGGCCAATGCGCGCTTCCTGTTCGTTGAGCTGGCGCAACGAGACAAAGCCCGTGATATCGCCCTGCGCGTTACGAAATACCAGGCACTGATGGTCAAACTCGCCTTTTACCGCGTTTTCAATCCATTGTGCATAAAAACGCCCGCTCGCCTCTGCTGGATACCAGGGGGCGCGAAACCGGCTCTGCACAAAAATGTCGGCTGCCATCTGGCGTAGCACAGGGATGTCCGCAAGTGTCGCCACATCAGCCGCCGGATCGATGCCCTGTTCCTCTACCGCCAGTGAGAGGTCAATCTCGCCTTCGACCAGTTGAAAACCAAGTTGCTGCAACGCATCTAACTGGTGGGGCTGCGATGCCGGCAGTTTCACCTGCACACGCGCCCAATTAGCAAAATCCGCGCTGGTCAACGCTGGAGCCGAGGGTTGCAGGCGAACAATCGCGCTACGCAAGCTAAAAAAGCGGCTTTCCCAAGCCAGTTCTTCTACCGTGCCGTGAATAACCATGCTGTTCCCTTTATACTCACTCGCTTAGCGCCAGACACCTTTGGTATCGACAACGAACGGCTGATGAATGCTGGTGCTCTCCACCGCTTTAAACTCGTTATGATCAACCAGCATCACCAGCACATCGGCCTGCGCCAGCGCATCATGGGTATTTACCAGCGTGCCGTGTCCAGCGAACTTAGCCGGAAGCTGGTGAATATTCGGTTCCACCACCAGCGTTTCACCGCTGTGCCACTGCGCGATGTCGAGGGCAATTTCCATTGCCGGGCTTTCACGCAAATCATCGATATTGGGCTTAAAGGCCAGCCCGAAACAGGCGATTTTGATTTCACTGGCGCGCTTGCCGCTGGCCGTCAGGCAATCTGCAACCGTCGCTTTGACCTGATTCAACACCCAGTGCGGTTTAAAGTCGTTAACTTCACGCGCGGTGCGGATAAGCCGCGACTGCTGCGGGTTCTGCGCGACAATAAACCACGGATCAACGGCAATACAGTGCCCGCCGACGCCAGGACCAGGCTGGAGAATATTGACACGCGGATGGCGGTTCGCCAGGCGAATCAACTCCCAAACATTGATCCCCTGATCGGCGCAAATCAGCGACAGTTCGTTGGCAAATGCAATGTTGACATCGCGGAAGCTGTTTTCGGTAAGTTTGCACATTTCAGCGGTGCGCGAGTTAGTCACCACGCATTCGCCTTCGAGGAAAATTTTGTACAGCTCGCTGGCACGCGCCGAACAAACCGGCGTCATCCCGCCAATAACGCGATCATTTTTAATCAGCTCAACCATGACTTGCCCCGGCAGCACGCGCTCCGGGCAGTAGGCGATATTGATGTCAGCGCTTTCACCCGCCTGCTGCGGGAAAGTGAGATCCGGGCGCGCTTCGGCAAGCCACTGTGCCATCTGCTCTGTTGCCCCTACCGGCGAGGTCGATTCAAGGATCACTAACGCGCCTTTGCCGAGCACTGGCGCGATGGATTTAGCCGCCGCCTCAACATAGGCCATATCTGGCTCATGCTCGCCTTTAAACGGTGTTGGCACGGCGATCAAGTAAGCATCTGCGGCGACAGGTGTGGTGCTCGCTCGAAGATAACCGCCATTTACTGCCGATTTCACCACACTTCCCAGTTCCGGCTCGACGATATGGATTTCGCCACGGTTAATGGTTTCTACCGCATTGGCGTTGATATCGACGCCAACAACCTGCTTCTGCCGTGACGCAAACGCCGCTGCGGTAGGCAGACCAATATAGCCCAGGCCAATAACGGAAATGGTTTTAAAGCTCATAGTGTTACCCGATTATTTTTAAGTGCGTGCAAAATGCGACCACAGGCCAGCCCGTCACCATAAGGGTTGTGCGCGCGGCTCATTGCCTGCCATGCATCGTTGTCATGAAGCAGGTGCGAGACCTCTTCAACAATGCGCTGGCGATCCGTGCCAACCAGTTTAACCGTACCCGCATCAACGGCTTCCGGGCGTTCGGTGGTATCACGCATCACCAGCACCGGCTTGCCGAGCGAAGGGGCCTCTTCCTGTATGCCACCCGAATCCGTCAGGATCAGCCAGGCATGATTCATCAACCACAAAAACGGCAGGTAATCCTGGGGCTCTATTAGCGTAATGTTCTCAACGTGACCGAGAATACGGCTAGCTGGCTCTCTGACATTGGGATTCAGATGAACCGGATAGACAATTTGCACATCATCATGCTGCGCGGCGATATCTGCTAACGCATGGCAAATTTGTTCAAAACCACGGCCAAAACTCTCGCGGCGATGCCCGGTGACAAGAATGAGTTTTTTATCTCTGTCGAGGAACGGATAACGCGCTGCCAGCTCCTCATAGCGCGAAGGGGTGTTCATCACGCTGTCGCGAACCCAGAAAAGCGCATCAATAACAGTATTGCCAGTGACAAAAATCCGGTTATCCGCAACATTTTCACGGCGTAAATTGAGGCGGGAGTTCTCCGTCGGCGCAAAGTGATACATCGCCAGGTGACCAGTCAACGTGCGGTTTGCCTCTTCTGGCCAGGGGGAAGAGAGATCGCCAGTACGCAGACCCGCTTCAACATGCCCGACAGGAATACGCTGATAAAACGCGGCAAGGCTGGCCGCCATCGTCGTTGTCGTGTCGCCATGCACCAGCACCACATCGGGGCGGAAGGATTCAAGGATGGGCTTTAACCCTTCAAGAATGCCGCAGGTAATCTCCGTAAGCCCTTGTCCTGGCCGCATAATGTTTAGATCGTAATCCGGAACAATAGAGAAGAGAGTTAACACCTGATCAAGCATCTCCCGATGCTGCGCAGTGACGCAAACTCTTGCTTCAAAGTCTGGATCCTTTGCCAGCGCATGTACCAGCGGAGCCATTTTGATGGCTTCTGGCCTTGTGCCAAATACGGTAAGTACTTTCACAACGATTCTCTTCGATTAGAGGATGAAGGCGCGGAGCCTTCATCTCAGACGGCGTTTAATTCGAACGGCGGCGTGTTAATGCAATTCCGGAGCCGATTAACGCACCAACAATTCCCCACATGATCATCAGGAAAGCACGACGCGGGCTGTCGCGTTTTACCGGTTCTTCCGGCGTACGCAAATAACGATATGTCTGAAAACGGGGATCAAGTGTCGGACCAACGTTAAGCGTATTCAGCATTGCCCGATTTTGATCATAGTCCAGATCAAACTGTGGCCCCACTGCCCGCAGGTTTTCCAGCCTCGCTTGTAGCATTGGACGGCCCAGCATAAACAGTTCTGAATCTGGCAGTTCATCTGGTGGAACTTCTGTCTCAGTGTGGGAAATGTTGTGCTGTTGAGCGATTTGAAGTGCTTGCTCAACGCTGTGTTGACGGCGGTTAAAAATCGCTTTTGCCACTTCTTCCTGGCGTTTAACCTGTGCTTTCATCTGGATGGTACGCGCGGCCCAGGCTCCTTTCAGCTCATCGTTAAGATGGCTGGCGGCCCGCTGGCTGGCAAAAGCGACATACTGACGCAGCAGGTTGTTGGCATCTGGCGCGGTTTCAGCAATCAACTTCACGTTGTCATTAAGGTTGCGGACAACATCTCCAGGCGTGTACTGGATGTTATTGATTAGCTCGTCGAGCGTCGCCGCATCCGCCTTGCTGTTACCGACAAGGCGCTGTTTGTAGTAATCCGTCTGCGACCAGAAATCGCGGCGCGTATCCCACGAGGCGAGTTGCATAATGAACTCTTTGTACGCCTCATCCATTACTGACATTTGCTCGACCAGCGGCTGGTTCGCTTTAACGTCCAGATTGCGCAGGAACTGCTGCTGGGAATAATAACCTCCCAGCATATTAACGGTGGGTCGGTCAGTAACTGCGGTCGCACCCCACTCCTGGGTAGCAAAAAAGGTCCAGATTAATGCGAGTAAAGCAAACAGTGCAGCTATCCCCGCGATCCATAATTTCCCTACCCACAAAGTACGGAATAAGCCCCGGATATCCAGTTCGTTTTCCGTACCCATCGAAGGTTTTTCTGACGCTGGTTGAATCATCGCTTTCCCGGATTTACTTGGTTAGTGTCGATTTAGAATCGCTATTACGGCGCATTCTGCGTTTAATTCGCTTGATAAAGCGCGCCACTTTCCATGCGCGCTTAATACAGTAGCCATATAGAAAGAACGCTAGCAAAAACAGTACCAACATCACCCATTCTGGGGTGAGGCGGAGATATTCTGCGGCGACACCAATACTGGCCAGCAAAGCGGCTGCAAGGGTAATCAGCACAAAGGCCTGACGGGAAGTAAACCCTGCGCGCATGATCAGATGATGAATATGCTGGCGATCCGGCGAAAAAGGACTCATCCCTTTGCGTAAACGACGATACATGATGGCCACCATATCCATTAAAGGAATGGCAATGATCCATAAAGCCGTAACCGGGCTGATCGGGTGCGTTTGCCCCTGCGTCGTTTCCAGTAAAATCCAAATGACGGTAAAACCGATAAGCGTACTTCCGGCGTCGCCCATAAAGACTTTGTAGCGACGTCCCAGAATACCTAGATTCAACAAGATGTAAGGAATTATCGCGGCGATCATGGCGAAGCACCACAGCGCAAGGCTGAATTGCCCATCAAACCATAAAATGAAGCCGATCGCAGCAAACGAAACGCAGGAAAGCCCGCCCAGCAGACCATCAATGCCATCAACCATATTGAACGCGTTGATTGCCGCCCATATAGCAAACAATGTCAGTATGTAGCCGAAAGGACCTAACACCATTTCCCATGAGCCAAAAATATAGCCCAGGCTGCTGAGATAAAGTTTTCCGACGACCATCATGATAATGGCAATCAATGCCTGGACAGCAGCACGGATTTTTACACTAATATCAAAGCGGTCGTCCAGCGCACCGACAAAGACCAAAACACCGGCGCAGCAGAGATAGAGGGCAGCATGGGGAATGTAATAATCCGTGATACCAAACGTAAAGCAGACCCCTGCAAATACTGAGATTCCCCCAACAAGAGGGATCAATCCCTGATGCCGTTTACGATAGTTGGGTTTGTCCACCAATCCGATATATCTTGCTATTTTACGAGCAAAAAACAAAAAGACGGTTGTGAACAAGAAAATACTGAATAATTCAGTACACGCAGTGAGTAAATTCACAATGGATGCTCTCAGCGAATGTTAATCCTGGCAGTATAACGACGTTGCCATGCCCTATAAAATGAGAAAGCAGGTCGTTTACAAGCTTTATTGTCTTTTTTCAACCGAACGAGATATTCAACAGATTTATCTATCACTCTTGAGCGGCCAGCCTCGGACAGTGCTTGTCCCGGTGCATATAGCGTATAGCTCGTAAATAAAAAACGCCACGTAAAAACGTGGCGTTTCCGAGGTTTATTTATATTAAGAGCGCTTCATCATGTCAAAGAACTCATCATTGGTCTTCGTCATTGCCAGCTTGTTAATGAGGAACTCCATGGCGTCGATCTCACCCATCGGGTGAATGATTTTGCGCAGGATCCACATTTTCTGCAGCTCTTCCTGAGTGGTGAGCAGCTCTTCTTTACGCGTACCGGAACGATTGTAATCAATCGCCGGGAAGACACGTTTTTCAGCGATTTTACGCGAGAGGTGCAGTTCCATGTTACCGGTGCCTTTAAACTCTTCGTAAATCACTTCGTCCATTTTCGAACCGGTATCAATCAGCGCGGTCGCGATAATGGTCAGGCTGCCGCCCTCTTCCACGTTACGCGCGGCACCGAAGAAGCGTTTCGGGCGATGCAGGGCGTTCGCGTCGACACCACCGGTCAACACCTTGCCGGAAGCCGGAACAACGGTGTTGTAAGCGCGCGCCAGGCGGGTAATGGAGTCCAGCAGAATGATAACGTCTTTCTTGTGCTCGACCAGACGTTTGGCCTTCTCGATAACCATTTCTGCAACCTGCACGTGGCGGGAAGCTGGTTCGTCAAAGGTGGAAGCAACCACTTCACCTTTAACCAGACGTTGCATCTCGGTCACTTCTTCCGGACGTTCGTCAATCAGCAGCACCATCAGTACGCAGTCTGGATGGTTGTAAGCAATGCTCTGCGCGATGTTCTGCAGCAGCATGGTTTTACCGGCTTTTGGCGGTGCAACAATCAGACCACGCTGACCACGACCGATCGGCGACGCCAGATCCAGTACGCGTGCGGTTAAGTCTTCCGTCGAGCCATTACCACGTTCCATACGCAGACGAGAGTTCGCGTGCAGCGGTGTTAAGTTTTCGAACAGAATCTTATTGCGCGCATTTTCCGGCTTATCGAAGTTCACCTCGTTAACTTTCAGCAATGCAAAGTAACGTTCACCTTCTTTAGGCGGGCGAATCTTACCTGAAATGGTGTCACCAGTACGGAGGTTGAAACGGCGGATTTGGCTGGGGGATACGTAGATGTCGTCAGGGCCGGCGAGGTAGGAGCTGTCTGCGGAGCGGAGGAAACCAAATCCATCCTGCAGAATCTCCAGCACGCCATCGCCAAAGATATCTTCGCCACTCTTCGCGTGCTGCTTCAGGATGGCGAAAATGATGTCCTGTTTGCGCATACGGGCCAGGTTTTCCAGCCCCATATTTTCGCCGAGAGTGATCAGCTCAGAAACCGGCGTATTCTTTAATTCGGTAAGATTCATAATGGTGTGGGTTCTTAAACTCGGGGTAAATCTCGAACTTAATGTTGTGAATGGTATGGCAGGGTCATCCATGCCTGTTAACGGCCATCAACTTATGTCTGATCGGTGCCTGGTCACAGGAAAGTACGCAGAACTGAAACGATAAGACGGAATAAGTGATAAGCCCGGAATCTGTCGACTTCTCTCGCGATGGTATTGCTCTGCGGGAAGTATCGGGGTAATGCTAGATTCAAACAACTAAAGGTATGTTCAAAACGAAGTCAAAACTAAATTAGCACGGCTGAAGCCGGGCGTCCAGCGATCCCCAAAAATTAGGACTGCTGGCGCGCCGGCGGAGCCTGGATTACGCCAGGTTGGCGTCCAGGAACTCTTTCAGTTGGCCTTTAGACAGGGCGCCAACTTTGGTTGCTGCAACTTCGCCGTTTTTAAACAGCAGCAGGGTCGGGATACCGCGAATGCCATATTTCGGCGCGGTGCCCGGATTCTGGTCGATGTTCAGCTTCGCAATGGTCAGCTTGCCTTCATACTCATCAGCGACTTCATCCAGAATCGGGGCGATCATTTTACACGGTCCACACCACTCTGCCCAGAAATCAACGAGCACAAGCCCGTCCGCTTTGAGTACATCCGTGTCAAAACTATCGTCAGTCAGGTGAATAATTTTATCGCTCATATATAACTCCACAGGAATAAGCCTGGCATGTTGGTGTAGCATAAAACAGCAGCGTGTTGATGCCACAATAACCAACTAAAGGTTGACTTTATTTCACCGGATACGCTTTCGTAAAGCAATAGTAAGCTGATATTCTACCACACTATGAGCAAAACACATTTAACAGAACAGAAGTTTACCGACTTCGCCCTGCACCCAAAGGTGATCGAAGCCCTTGAAAAAAAAGGGTTTCATAATTGCACGCCTATTCAGGCTCTGGCTCTTCCGCTGACGCTGGCGGGCCGTGATGTTGCAGGTCAGGCGCAAACCGGTACCGGCAAAACGATGGCGTTTTTAACGTCAACGTTTCATTATCTACTCTCTCACCCGGCAATCGAAGACCGTAAAGTGAACCAGCCGCGCGCGATTATCATGGCGCCGACACGTGAACTCGCGGTACAAATTCATGCCGATGCAGAACCGCTGGCGCAAACAACTGGCCTGAAGCTGGGTCTGGCTTACGGCGGTGACGGCTATGACAAACAGCTGAAAGTGCTGGAAAGCGGCGTCGATATTTTAATCGGCACCACGGGCCGAATGATCGATTACACCAAACAGAACCATATTAACCTGGGCGCGATCCAGGTCGTGGTGCTGGACGAAGCAGATCGTATGTACGATCTGGGCTTTATCAAAGATATCCGCTGGCTGTTCCGCCGTATGCCACCAGTGACTTCACGTTTGAACATGCTCTTCTCCGCCACGCTGTCCTATCGGGTGCGTGAGCTGGCGTTTGAGCAGATGAATAACGCCGAATATGTCGAAGTGGAGCCGGAACAAAAAACGGGCCACCGTATTAAAGAAGAGCTTTTCTACCCGTCTAACGACGAGAAAATGCGCTTGCTGCAAACGCTGATCGAAGAAGAATGGCCAGATCGCGCCATTATCTTCGCCAATACCAAACACCGCTGTGAAGATATCTGGGGCAGCCTGGCCGCAGATGGTCATCGTGTTGGTTTGCTGACCGGCGATGTCGCGCAGAAAAAACGCCTGCGTATTCTTGATGAGTTCACGCGTGGCGATCTCGACATTCTGGTCGCGACTGACGTTGCTGCACGTGGTCTGCATATTCCTGCAGTCACGCACGTTTTTAACTACGATCTGCCGGACGATTGTGAAGATTACGTTCACCGTATCGGTCGTACCGGTCGCGCTGGTGCCAGCGGCAACTCAATCAGCCTTGCCTGTGAAGAGTACGCATTGAACCTGCCGGCGATTGAGACCTATATCGGGCACTCGATTCCGGTCAGCAAATACGATCCGGATGCCCTGCTCAGCGAGCTGCCACCGCCAAAACGTTTGACGCGAGCACGCTCTGGCAACGGCCCGCGCCGCAGCGGTGGCGCTCCACGTAATCGCCGTCGTTCAGGTTAAAAATATGCTCGGTTCCGCCTCGCTCTATGCCGCTATTGATCTTGGATCCAACAGTTTTCATATGCTGGTTGTGCGCGAGGTGGCGGGAAGCATTCAGACGCTTTCGCGCATCAAACGCAAAGTTCGCCTGGCTGCAGGGTTAAGCCCCGACAATCGTCTTTCTCAGGAAGCGATGGAGCGAGGGTGGCAGTGCCTGCGGCTGTTTTCCGAACGTCTGCAGGATATTCCCCAGGAGCAAATCCGCGTCGTAGCAACAGCCACGTTGCGCCTGGCGGTTAACGCGCAGGAATTTATCGACAAAGCGCAAGAAATCCTGGGCTGCCCAGTGCAGGTTATTAGCGGCGAGGAAGAAGCGCGGCTGATCTATCAGGGCGTTGCGCACACTACGGGTGGTGCGGATCAGCGTCTGGTGGTTGATATTGGCGGTGCCAGTACAGAGTTGGTCACTGGCACCGGTGCACAAACAACCTCCCTTTTCAGCCTGTCGATGGGCTGCGTCACCTGGCTTGAGCGCTTTTTTACCGACCGCAACCTCGGGCAGGAAAATTTTGCCGCCGCCGAACAAGCCGCTTGTGAGGTGTTGCGCCCGGTGGCCGATGAGCTTCGCCACCATGGCTGGAAAGTTTGTGTCGGGGCCTCGGGTACGGTTCAGGCACTGCAAGAAATTATGATGGCGCAGGGCATGGATGAGCGCATCACCCTCGCTAAATTGCAGCAGCTTAAGCAGCGCGCCATACAGTGCGGACGGCTTGAAGAGCTGGAAATCGAAGGCCTGACACTCGAACGCGCGTTGGTGTTCCCGAGCGGTCTGGCCATCCTTATCGCTATCTTCACCGAAATGAATATTGAAAGCATGACGCTGGCCGGTGGCGCATTACGCGAAGGTCTGGTCTACGGCATGTTGCACCTGGCGGTAGATGAAGACATTCGTAGCCGCACGCTGCGCAATATTCAACGCCGTTTTATTATCGATACCGATCAATCCCGCCGCGTGACAACGCTGGCCGGGCGTTTTGCGCAGAGCGTCGCTAAAGTGTGGGAATTAGATGCGTACAGCATCGAAATTCTGAAAGTTGCCTGCGAACTGCATGAAATTGGTTTGAGCATTGAGTTTAAGCAAGCACCGCTACACGCGGCATGGCTGGTACGTAATCTCGACCTGCCAGGTTTTACCCCCGCGCAAAAGAAACTGCTCGCGACATTGCTGCTTAACCAGACGAACGCTGTGGATCTCTCGTCGCTCCATCAGCAAAACGCCGTGCCGCCGCGCGTGGCAGAGCACCTTTGTCGTCTGCTTCGTCTGGCCATTATTTTCGCCAGCCGTCGTCGCGATGATCTGCTGCCGGATATTGCGGTTACCGCGCAGGGAGAGAAGCTGGTGCTGACGCTACCGCAAGGGTGGCTGGCAAGTCACCCGCTTGGCGCAGAACTGATTGATCAGGAAAGCCAGTGGCAGAGTTACGTGCACTGGTCGCTGGAAATCCAGTAACCCTCACACAGAAACAGAAGATGGCCCGCCCGCTGCGGGCTTTTTTATTACTCACTAAATCACTTGGCAGCAACGGGTTTTGGCTCTGTCGGGTTTAATCTAACGGAGCGGGCAGACGCTTCTTTTTAACTTTTTCAGCCCGCTCTTCGAGGGCGCAATCCACACTGCCTTCAATGAAGGTGAGTTTTTATTTGTCCTTCGCTTTCGCCAGCATCGCGCGAATATTCGCCACGTTGGCCTGGCCTTTATGCATGCGCTCTTCGGCGCTGACCACTTTCCGTTCCTGCTCCCAAATCAAATCATCCTGCGGCAGTTCCAGCAGGAATCGGCTCGGTTCCGGGCGGACTAACTCACCGTACTGGCGGCGTTCTTTACAGAGGGTGAAAATCAGCTCTTTCTGCGCACGGGTGATGCCCACATAAGCCAGCCGCCGCTCTTCATCGACGTTATCTTCATCGATACTGCTCTGGTGCGGTAATAATCCCTCTTCCATACCAACCAGGAAAACATACGGGAATTCAAGGCCCTTAGAAGCGTGCAGCGTCATCAACTGTACCTGATCGGATTCGTCGTCACTCTCGCCGCGCTCCATCATATCGCGCAGGGTAAAGCGCGTGACGACTTCCGCCAGCGTCATCGGCTCATCCAGTTCGCTGCCTTCCAGCATCTCTGTCATCCAGCCGAATAGCGTGTTGACGTTTTTCATGCGCATCTCCGCTGCTTTCGGGCTGGCGGATGTTTCAAACAACCAGGATTCGTAATCAATGCCGTGAATTAAATCGCGTACCGCCGCGATAGGCTCGCGCTCCGACAAGCGCTGAACCTCGCCCAGCCAGTGAGTAAAACGCGTCAGCGCGTCATAGCCGCGCCCGGTCAGCGTCTGGTTCAGACCAACGTCAAAGCTGGCGGCAAACAGGCTCTTATTTCGCAACATCGCCCATTCGCCCAGCTTTTGCAGCGTTGCCGAGCCAATTTCACGCTTTGGCGTATTCACAATTCGCAAAAACGCACTGTCATCATCCGTATTGGTCAGTACCCGCAAATAGGCCAGCAGATCTTTGATTTCCGGGCGCGAAAAGAACGAGGTGCCGCCGGAAATCTTGTACGGGATGCGGTTCTGCATCAGGAATTTTTCGAACACGCGCGACTGGTGGTTGCCGCGATAGAGGATCGCATAATCCTTGTATTCGGTTTTGTTCACGAAGTGGTGAGCAATCAGCTCACCGGTCACGCGCTCGGCTTCATGCTCTTCATGGTTGGCGCTGAGCACTTTTAGCTCCGCACCGTAACCCAGTTCAGAAAAGAGCCGCTTTTCAAAAACGTGTGGGTTGTTGGCGATGAGGATATTCGCCGCTTTCAGGATGCGCCCGGAAGAGCGGTAGTTCTGTTCCAGCTTAATCACCTGCAATGCCGGGAAATCCTGGCTCAGCAGCACCAGGTTTTGTGGCCGCGCGCCGCGCCATGAATAAATAGACTGGTCATCGTCACCCACGACGGTGAAGCGCGCGCGCTGGCCCACTAACAGCTTTACCAGCTCATACTGGCTGGTGTTGGTGTCCTGATATTCATCCACCAGCAGGTAACGAATTTTATTCTGCCAGCGTTCGCGCACCTCTTGATTGCGCTGCAATAGCAGCGTCGGCAGCAGGATCAGGTCGTCAAAATCGAGTACGTTACACGCCTTCATATGGGCGTCGTACAGACCGTAGCAATGAGCAAAAATACGATCGCGTTCACCGTTTGCGCGCGCAGCGGCCTGTTGTGGTGTCATCAGATCGTTTTTCCAGTTTGAGATCGTCGAGATCAGCTGTTGCAGCACCAATTTGTCGTCTTCGATCAGCCCTTCGGTCAGATCTTTCAGCAACGCGACCTGATCGGTGTCGTCAAACAGGGAAAAGTTAGATTTCATCCCCAACGCGGCAAACTCACGTTTGATGATATTCAGCCCCAGCGTGTGGAAAGTGGAGATCATCAGCCCGCGCGCCTCTTTGCGCCCCAGCGTCTGCGCAACACGTTCTTTCATCTCACGCGCAGCTTTATTGGTAAAGGTTACCGCCGCAATATGTTTCGCCTGATAGCCACAGCCGCGGATCAAATGGGCGATTTTATTGGTGATCACGCGTGTTTTACCGGATCCCGCTCCCGCCAGCACCAGGCATGGTCCGGTGACGAATTCGACGGCTTGTTGTTGTCCGGGGTTTAAACGCATAAAAAATCACTCAATGAAAAGTCTGGAGGGAAAATATACACAAAGTCATTCAGGCCGCGAATCTCCAGCCGCTTACTCATGTAAGTGACGGGGGACAAATCTGCCGGGGACAGATTTTAACGCAGCTTACTGCAACACCAAAGGCGCGAGTCCCACGCATGGGCGGAGTCGCAGGTGCAACCAACAGCGGGGCAGATTGCAGGCTGAAGTGTATAAACGCGTGGTAGTATAGCCAGCCAAATCCATACCACTCAAGGCACGATCATGGCAAAAACCGCAGCAGCACTGCATATCCTTGTTAAAGAAGAGAAACTGGCACTGGATCTTCTAGAACAGATCAAAAACGGCGGCGATTTCGAGAAGCTGGCAAAGAAACACTCTATCTGCCCGTCAGGCAAAAAAGGCGGACATTTGGGCGAATTCCGCCAGGGCCAGATGGTTCCCGCATTTGATAAAGTGGTGTTCTCCTGCCCGGTGCTGGAGCCAACCGGCCCGCTGCACACCCAGTTCGGTTACCACATCATCAAAGTGCTGTACCGCAACTAATGACCGAGCCTCTCATCACAGAGAGGCTGTTTTTTTATTTGTGCGATTGCAGCCTCTGCTGCGCTTCATGCTTCATCACATGCATATTAATCGCCGCCTGGAACACTTTAAACATCAGGCCATTAATCAACGTCGCCAGGGTAATGGTAATAAACGCCGTCATCACCCAGTCGATCACTGCAATACCGCTGTGCAGCAGAGCAGGACGGTACACCAGCATGCCGCCAAACACCGCCCAGTGGCTCAGACAATAGAAACACTGAAACAAGTGCCCTATCATCGCGTTCTTTTTCACCGTCCATTCACGAAAAGCCGCAAATAGCGCCGTTTGCGTCACCGTGATTGAAATGCTGCTGGCTGCCAGCGCAATCATCAGGCAGGTTGTTAAATCTGCAATCATCAGTGGTGCCCCTTTTCATTGAGATAACTGATAAATTCCGCGCCGATATCTTGTAGCGTCAGGTTTTTAAATCGTTCAAGAATCAGCGATTGTGCGTCGGCAAGTGTCGATGACATCACCCGATTCACCCCTTGTTCAACCAGACATTCGGGGTTCTCGTTACGATTGCCCAACGCGAATAACGCAGGCGATCCCAGTGCAATGTAGATGTCGTAGAGTGTGACGAGGCTGGCGGAGCGACAGAGTCGCCAGCCGCCGTGGTGCCCTTTAGTCGCGCAGACAATCTGCTGTTCCCGTAACCCGGCAAGCAGTTTGCGAATAAACGCCGGATTACCGTCGATGTATTCAGCCATCTGTTCCGATGTCATCGGTTTATCCGCCTGTTCCATATGGAGCAGGATGTGCAGCGTCGCGGAGAATGAGTTATTTATTTTCATGTAACTTACCATATTACATAAAGACACATTCAACAAGACAGATGTGCAAAAAAGATCGCCGCCATTTTTGCTCGTAAAAAAGCCCGGAAGCGCTAGCGCCTCCGGGCTTAAACTTTGCTATGAAATTCGGCTTACCACGACCGAAAGACGACGGGGAATTAACTCGCGACGGCGATACGTTTCATATCCGTCATATAACCTCGCAGTTTCTGGCCCACTTTTTCGATGTCGTGGCTGCGAATCGCATCATTCACATCGCGTAACTGCGCGTTATCTACCGCACCTTCGGCAATCGCGGTGCCCAGATCGCCCGTTTGCAGCGTGGTCATAAACTCTTTCAGCAGCGGTACGCAAGCGTAAGAGAACAGGTAGTTGCCGTACTCTGCGGTATCGGAGATAACCACGTTCATCTCATACAGACGTTTACGCGCGATGGTGTTGGCAATCAGCGGCAGTTCGTGCAGCGATTCATAGTAAGCGGACTCTTCGATAATGCCGGACGCCACCATGGTTTCGAACGCCAGTTCAACGCCCGCTTTTACCATCGCAATCATCAGCACGCCTTTATCAAAGTACTCTTGCTCGCCGATTTTGCCTTCAAACTGCGGTGCGGTTTCAAACGCGGTTTTACCGGTTTCTTCACGCCAGGTCAGCAGTTTCTTATCGTCGTTGGCCCAGTCAGCCATCATGCCGGAAGAGAACTCGCCGGAGATGATGTCGTCCATATGTTTTTGGAACAGCGGTGCCATAATGCCTTTCAGCTGTTCAGACAGCGCGTAAGCACGCAGCTTCGCCGGGTTGGACAGGCGATCCATCATCAGCGTAATACCGCCTTGTTTCAGCGCTTCGGTGATGGTTTCCCAACCGAACTGAATCAGTTTTTCTGCGTAAGCCGGGTCGGTACCTTCCGCCACCAGCTTGTCGAAGCACAGCAGGGAACCTGCCTGCAACATGCCGCAAAGGATAGTCTGCTCGCCCATCAGGTCAGATTTTACTTCCGCAACAAAAGAGGACTCCAGAACGCCCGCACGGTGACCACCGGTTGCCGCAGCCCAGGCTTTAGCAATCGCCATCCCTTCGCCTTTCGGGTCGTTTTCCGGGTGGACAGCGATCAGGGTCGGAACACCGAAACCGCGTTTATACTCTTCACGCACTTCAGTACCCGGGCACTTCGGCGCCACCATCACAACGGTGATGTCTTTACGGATCTGCTCACCCACTTCCACGATATTGAAACCGTGAGAGTAGCCCAAAGCTGCGCCGTCTTTCATCAGCGGCTGTACGGAACGTACGACGTCAGAGTGCTGTTTGTCCGGCGTCAGGTTTACGACCAGATCCGCCTGCGGGATCAGCTCTTCATAAGTACCGACTTTAAAACCGTTTTCGGTCGCTTTGCGCCAGGACGCGCGTTTTTCCGCAATGGCTTCTTTACGCAGCGCGTAAGAGATATCCAGGCCGGAGTCGCGCATGTTCAGGCCCTGGTTCAGCCCCTGGGCGCCGCAGCCGACGATGACCACTTTTTTACCCTGAAGGTAGCTTGCGCCATCGGCAAATTCGTCACGCGCCATAAATCGGCATTTGCCCAGCTGCGCCAGCTGCTGGCGCAGGTTCAGGGTATTAAAGTAGTTAGCCATTTGAGACCTCGTCGTGTGATGTTGTGTTGTGCCGTTCTTCTTTTGCGCTAACGTTTTGGATTTTCTGTTGCGCAAATTATTCAGGGCAATATTTATTGTTCAGTTCGCTGATGAGCGAGATTGAACCCACTATATGACAGGAAATGCGTTGCTTAAATTGATATATTAACAATGTCACATTGCAATTTTTGCAATGTAAATTTGTGGAGCCTGTCTCATGGATTTACGCGATCTGAAAACGTTCCTGCATCTGGCCGAAAGCCGCCATTTTGGCCGCAGCGCGCGCGCCATGCATGTCAGCCCTTCCACGCTTTCGCGACAAATCCAGCGGCTGGAAGAAGATCTCGGGCAACCGTTGTTTGTACGTGATAACCGTACCGTCACGCTGACAGAAGCGGGCGAAGAGCTGCGCGTTTTCGCTCAACAAACGTTATTGCAGTATCAGCAACTGCGCCACACCATCGACCAGCAAGGTCCGTCGCTCTCCGGTGAGCTGCATCTTTTCTGTTCCGTTACCGCGGCTTACAGCCATTTGCCGCCAATTCTCGATCGCTTTCGCGCAGAGCATCCGTCGGTAGAGATCAAACTCACCACCGGCGATGCCGCCGATGCGATGGAAAAAGTGGCCACCGGCGAAGCGGATCTGGCCATTGCCGGGAAACCGGAAACGCTGCCCGGCGCGGTAGCGTTTTCGATGCTGGAAAATCTGGCCGTGGTACTGATAGCGCCTGCGCTGCCGTGCCCGGTGCGAAACCAGGTTTCGCAGCCCGAACCGGACTGGTCAACCGTGCCGTTTATCATGGCGGATCAAGGCCCGGTGCGCCGCCGTATCGAGCTGTGGTTCCGCCGTCATAAAATCAGCAACCCGTCGATTTACGCCACGGTCGGTGGTCACGAAGCGATGGTGTCGATGGTCGCGCTCGGTTGCGGCGTGGCGCTAATCCCGGAAGTGGTGCTGGAAAACAGCCCGGAGCCGGTGCGCAACCGCGTGATGATCCTTGAACGCAGCGATGAGAAAACGCCGTTTGAGCTTGGCGTGTGTGTACAAAAAAAGCGGCTTTATGAGCCGCTTATTGATGCGTTCTGGAAAATCCTGCCAAACAACTAACCGGCAAGGAAAAAGCGGAACGCCGGGTTATTTGTTTCGTCGTGGCACTCGTAGCCCAGCTCGTTGAGCCGGGTTTCGAAATCCGGCTCATGCTCGCCCAGTTCAAATGCGGCCAGAACGCGCCCATAATCGGTACCGTGGCTACGGTAATGGAACAATGAAATATTCCAGTGCGTACCGAGCGTATGCAGGAATTTCAGCAGCGCGCCGGGCGATTCCGGAAACTCAAAACTGTACAGGCGTTCACGCAGCGGTTTCGACGGACGTCCGCCGACCATGTAACGCACGTGCAGTTTCGCCATCTCATCATCGGAAAGATCCACCACGCTATAACCGCCTTCGTGCAGCAGATCGAGGATCTCTTTACGCTCCTCCAGCCCCCGGCTTAACCGCACGCCGACAAAAATGCAGGCGTCTTTGGCATCAGCAAAACGGTAATTAAACTCTGTAACGGAACGCCCGCCCAACAACTGGCAAAACTTCAGGAAGCTACCTTTCTCTTCCGGAATAGTCACTGCCAGCAGCGCTTCACGCTGCTCACCCAATTCACAACGTTCAGAAACATAACGTAAGCCGTGGAAATTGACGTTCGCACCGGAAAGCACATGCGCCAGTCGTTCACCGTGAATATTGTGTTTAGCAATGTATTTTTTCATCCCCGCCAGCGCCAGCGCACCGGACGGTTCCGCCACCGCGCGGACATCTTCGAACAGATCTTTCATCGCCGCGCAAATCGCATCGCTATCCACGGTGATGATGTCGTCGAGATACTCCTGACACAGGCGGAAGGTTTCGTTGCCAATGCGTTTTACCGCTACACCTTCAGCAAACAGCCCAACGCGGGGTAAATCTACCGGATGGCCCGCCTCCAGCGCCGCTTTCAGGCATGCGGAATCTTCCGCTTCAACAGCAATCACTTTGATTTGCGGCATCAACTGTTTAATTAACACCGCGACGCCCGCCGCTAAACCGCCGCCGCCGACCGGCACAAAAACCCGATCGATATGCGCGTCCTGTTGCAATAATTCCAATGCCAGCGTGCCCTGCCCGGCGATCACCATAGGGTGATCAAACGGCGGCACAAAGGTGAAACCTTGTTGCTCGGCAAGTTCGATGGCTTTCCCTTTCGCTTCGTCGAAGTTGGCACCGTACAGCAGCACTTCGCCACCAAAGCCGCGCACCGCATCCACTTTGATATCCGCAGTGGCGACAGGCATCACAATCAGCGATTTGATCCCCAGGCGCGTCGAGGACATCGCCACGCCCTGCGCGTGGTTGCCCGCAGAAGCAGTAATCACGCCATGCGCTTTCTGCTCGGTGGTCAACCCGGCAATCATCGCGTACGCGCCACGCAACTTAAAGCTGTGTACCGGCTGGCGGTCTTCACGCTTCACCAGGATCACGTTGTCGAGACGCGAAGAGAGCTTCTCCATTTTTTGCAGCGGCGTTACCTGCGCCGCTTCGTAAACCGGCGCACGCAGCACCGCTCTCAGATATTCCGCCCCTTCGGGAGCGGCTGAGAGAGGTTGGGATTCAGCCATCATTAACCCCCAAGTTTGGATTTATCGCGAACCGCGCCTTTATCCGCACTGGTCGCGAGGCTGGCATAAGCGCGCAGCGCGAAGGAAACCTGACGTTCACGGTCAACCGGCGTCCAGGCTTTATCGCCACGGGCTTCCTGTGCTTCACGACGCGCCGCCAGTTCACGGTCACTCAGTTGCAGTTGAATACTACGGCTCGGAATATCAATAGCGATGATGTCACCATCTTCGATCAGGCCGATATTGCCACCGCTTGCTGCTTCCGGGGAGACGTGGCCGATAGACAAGCCCGATGTTCCGCCGGAGAAACGCCCGTCAGTGATCAGCGCGCAAGCTTTGCCAAGACCCATCGATTTCAGGAAGCTGGTTGGGTAGAGCATTTCCTGCATCCCTGGCCCACCTTTTGGTCCTTCGTAGCGAATCACCACCACATCACCTGCGACAACTTTACCGCCGAGAATGGCTTCCACTGCCGCATCCTGGCTTTCATACACTTTCGCCGGGCCGGTGAATTTCAGGTTGCTGTCATCAACGCCTGCGGTTTTTACGATACAGCCGTTTTCCGCAAAGTTGCCGTACAGCACGGCCAAACCGCCGTCCTGGCTATAAGCATGCTCCAGCGAACGGATGCAGCCTTCAGCACGATCATCATCCAGCGTGTCCCAACGGCAGTTCTGCGAGAACGCCTGCGTGGTGCGGATGCCCGCCGGACCTGCGCGGAACATGGTTTTCACCGCGTCGTCTTTGGTCAGCATCACGTCGTACTGCTCAAGGGTTTGTGGCAGCGTCAGACCGAGCACGTTTTTCACGTCACGATTCAACAAGTTAGCGCGATCCAGCTCACCCAGGATGCCCAACACGCCACCGGCGCGGTGCACATCTTCCATATGATATTTCTGCGTACTCGGCGCGACTTTACACAGCTGCGGAACTTTGCGGGACAGCTTATCGATATCACTCATGGTGAAATCAATTTCTGCTTCCTGCGCGGCGGCCAGCAGGTGCAGAACGGTGTTAGTCGAGCCGCCCATGGCGATATCCAGCGTCATGGCGTTCTCAAACGCCGCTTTATTGGCGATAGCACGCGGCAGTGCGCTGGCGTCATCTTGCTCGTAATAGCGTTTGGTCAGCTCAACAATGCGTTTACCCGCGTTGATAAACAGATCTTTGCGATCGGCGTGGGTTGCCAGCAGCGAGCCGTTACCCGGCTGCGACAGCCCCAGCGCTTCGGTCAGACAGTTCATTGAGTTGGCGGTGAACATACCGGAGCAGGAACCGCAAGTTGGGCAGGCGGAGCGTTCCACCTGATCGCTCTGATCATCAGAGACTTTCGGATCTGCGCCCTGAATCATGGCATCCACCAGATCGAGTTTGATTATCTGGTTGGAGAGTTTTGTTTTCCCGGCTTCCATCGGGCCGCCGGAGACGAAAATCACCGGAATGTTCAACCGCAGAGAGGCCATCAGCATCCCTGGGGTGATTTTGTCGCAGTTGGAAATACACACCATCGCGTCAGCGCAGTGGGCATTGACCATATATTCAACGGAATCGGCAATCAGCTCGCGGGAAGGCAGTGAGTAAAGCATGCCGCCGTGGCCCATGGCGATGCCATCATCAACGGCGATGGTGTTGAACTCTTTCGCCACGCCGCCTGCGGCTTCGATTTGCTCCGCAACCAGCTTACCCAGATCGCGCAGGTGAACGTGGCCTGGCACGAACTGGGTAAACGAGTTCACGACGGCAATAATTGGCTTGCCGAAATCGGCGTCGGTCATCCCGGTTGCGCGCCACAGCGCGCGGGCACCCGCCATATTGCGCCCGTGGGTGGTGGTGGCGGAACGGTACTTAGGCATGCTTTAACTCCCAGTGTCTGTCAGTTAAACGGGACGGTGCGTGCCGTCCCGTTTTTATTTGCTATACCCTAAATAATCCGGGTTGTAGGAAGGCGGCAAGCGAGCGAATCCCCAGTCACTTACATAAGTAAGTGACTGGGGTGAACGAGTGCGGCCAACACACCTACAACCTGAAGTATGAGGGGTATTTATGGATTAACTTGATCCAACCAGCCCCACTTATCTTCCGTTTCACCGGTAAAGAGGCCAAAGAATGCTTGCTGAATACGTTTGGTTACCGGGCCGCAACGACCTTCGCCAACCTGAATGCCGTCGACGCTGCGCACCGGCGTGATTTCCGCTGCGGTACCGGACATAAACACTTCATCCGCCAGATACAGCGATTCACGGGACAACACCTGCTCGCGAACTTCAATGTTCAACTCTTTTGCCAGCTTAATGATCGCATCACGCGTAATACCCGGCAGTGCAGAAGAGGTAAACGGCGGCGTGAACAGAATGCCGTCTTTCACTTCAAACAGGTTTTCGCCCGCGCCTTCAGAGATGTAGCCGTTAACGTCCAGCGCGATCCCTTCCTGGTAACCGTGACGGCGCGCTTCGCTACCCACAAGCAGGGAAGAAAGATAGTTACCGCCTGCTTTTGCAGCTGTTGGGATAGTGTTCGGCGCAACGCGGTTCCAGGAAGAAACCATCGCGTCGATCCCCTGCTCCAGTGCTTCCGCACCGAGGTAAGCGCCCCACGGGAACGCGGCGATGATCACATCAGTGGTGTAGCCCGCCGGAGGGTTAACGCCCATGCCAACATCGCCCACAAACACCAGCGGGCGAATATAGGCGCTGGTCAGATTGTTTTTGCGGATCACTTGGCGGCAGGCTTCCATCAGCTCATCAACACTCTGAGATACCGGGAAACGATAGATTTTGGCGGAATCGCGCAGACGCTGCATATGTTCACGATGGCGGAAGACTACCGGACCTTTGTGCGAGTCATAGCAACGGATACCTTCAAACACGGAGGTGCCGTAATGCAGCGCGTGGGACATCACGTGGACTTTTGCATCTTCCCAACGAACCATCTCGCCATTAGACCAAATGTAGTCTGCTTTTTTCGTCGTCATTATTCTTCCTTTTGCGCTTACGCGCGGATTTGTTGTGATTGTGATGATGTGGCACGCTGGCGGATATCAACCCGGGCAACGTCAACAAGTTTGCTTAACTGGCTAAACAGTAATTCGACAGGCCGCGGGCTGGCAACGGTCAATTCGATATTTATGTTTCGCGTATCACTGGCGGTTTCCATATTCATGGCACACACCTGAAAGCCACGGTGACGCACCACACGCAGTACGCGTTCTAATGTTTCCGGATTGAAGCGAGCCTCAACGGCGACCTGATGTTGCATCATGATAATTTCTCCAGCATTTGTGAGTTACTGGCGCCGGGCGGCACCAACGGCCAGACATTCTCAAGTTCATCGATTGAGACATGAAGCAGGTATGGCCCTGGGCTCGTGAGCATCGTGTCGAGTGCCGCTTCAACCTGGTCTTTTCGGGTGATGTGCTGGCCGGGGATGCCAAAAGCGCTGGCCAGCATGAGGAAATCGGGGTTATCAGTCAGGGTGGTTTCGCTATAACGTTCATTGAAGAATAACTGCTGCCACTGACGAACCATCCCTAAACGCTGGTTGTCCAGTAAGACAATCTTTAGCGGTAACTGCTTACGTTTAACGGTGCCGAGCTCCTGAACATTCATCATGAAGGAGCCGTCACCGGAGATACAGATTACCGTATCGTCCGGGCGAGCAACCTGCGCGCCAACGGCGGCCGGCAAACCGAAGCCCATCGTGCCTAACCCACTGGACGTAATGAAATTTTCCGGGCGGCTGAAACGCAAATGCTGCGCAGCCCACATCTGATGTTGACCAACATCGGTAGTGACTACGCTGTTTTCCGGTTTGCGATCGGAGAGTTGTTTTAACAACAACGGCGCGTAGATTGCGTCACCGGGATGGTCGTAACGCCAGGCGTGCTCGCGACACAGATCTGCGCTGTATTGACGCCAGGCATCAATCGCCAGCGGCTGTTGCAGTGCAGGCAGCAACGCATTTAAATCGCCCTGCAGCGCAACGTGCGCCTGGCGCAGTTTGCTCATTTCCGCCGGATCGATATCCATATGGATCACTTTGGCGTTCGGCGCGAAGGTATTCAGCTTGCCGGTTACACGATCGTCAAAACGGGCACCCACGGCGATCAGCAAGTCACACTCCTGCACGGCAAAGTTCGCGGCTTTCGTGCCGTGCATCCCCAGCATGCCAAGATAGTAAGCATAATCAGCTTCCACCGCGCCTAGCCCTTTCAGCGTACAAGTGACCGGCATTTGCGTCATGCTCAGAAACTCACGCAGTGCCGGAACCGCCTGCGCCATACCCACACCGCCACCAACGTACAGCATCGGTTTTGTCGCCCGCGAGAGCATCTCCACCGCCTGTTCAACGTCAGCCTGCGGGAAATAATGCTCATCGTCGACGGTTGCGAACCAGGGATCCAAGTCGCCGACAGCCAGCTGGATGTCTTTTGGAATATCAACCAGTACCGGGCCAGGGCGGCCGGAATTCGCCACGTAGAAAGCCTCAGCCATGACACGCGGTAATTCTTCCAGCGACTCAACCAGAAAGCTGTGCTTTGTGCAGGCCAGGGATAAACCCAGAACATCCACTTCCTGAAACGCATCGGTACCCATAAGCGGAGCCGCGACCTGGCCGGTGATGGCCACCACCGGCACCGAATCTAATAACGCATCAGCAAGGCCGGTGATCAGGTTCGTAGCACCAGGACCGGAAGTCGCGATGCAAACGCCGGTTTTACCGGTGGCGCGAGCATAGCCAATAGCGGCCATCGCCGCGCCCTGCTCGTGCCGGCAAAGTAGGTGTTCCACGCCGCCGTCATACAATGCATCATAAACCGGCATAATTGCGCCGCCCGGATAGCCGAAGACGATATCGACTTTCTGCGCTCGCAACGCATGTACTACCCACTGTGCCCCATTCATAGTCAGTTCCCCGCCGGATATCGGGAGAAACAGAATTTTGTGCTAAAACTCATTCTCTGCTCCTCGTTTATATTTTTAGGTCATAAAAAAACCCCCGGACCTTTCGGTGCGGGGGTCTTAGTTCGTTAAGGCTTGTTTTTTAAGCCTTTCCTCGTCCAAGTGCAGCCCCGCACGGTGGGATAATAATCACCACCACGCTAATCACGACCAGGCTAATCACTCGTAGAAGGGCTTTCATTTGTGTTTGTTCTTGCTTCATGTTCGAAGGAATGCCTAAAGAGGTAACACAGATTTAAGTCAAGAAACAAGAAAAATTTATGACGCCGTTTGCGGCGGCATCGACAAATTGACAAAAAATCTTTGTTTTATATAGAGAATATTCTTAGTGAAAATTTCTCACGCCTTGCCATAGCAATACAACGCTGAGATCATCATTCCAACAAGGTGAAAAAAGTAACCAATTACAGTGAAATTCAGGAAACGTGCGCGCAAAAGCAGCCTTCCGATAATGAAAAGCGATAACCAAAACAGATAATGTCTGCGAAAAGGAGAGCCTATGGCATTGTCTGTAATTTTTACGCGAGCGGCGTTAGGCGTGACGGCCCCGCTGGTCACCGTTGAGGTACATATCAGCAACGGGCTGCCGGGACTGACTATTGTTGGGCTACCGGAAACCACCGTTAAAGAAGCGCGCGATCGGGTGCGTAGCGCCATTATCAACAGCGGGTATGAATTTCCGGCGAAACGGATCACGATTAACCTGGCACCTGCGGATCTACCCAAAGAAGGTGGACGATACGATTTACCTATCGCTATCGCGCTTCTTTCCGCCTCTGAGCAGCTAACGGCCCCTGAATTAAGTCGCTATGAGTTTGTCGGTGAACTCGCCCTTACAGGCGCATTACGTGGGGTTCCCGGTGCCATCTCTTCTGTCATTGAAGCGGTAAAAGCCAACAGACGCATCGTTATTGCCAGAGAAAACGAAGCGGAAGCCAGCCTCACGGAAACGCAGGAGTGTCTGGTCGCCGACCATTTACAGGAGGTGTGCGCGTTTCTGGAAGGAAAACAGGCATTACCTTCACCTGTCCCCTTTTGTAGCAGCCAGGAGGCCTACAGTGAGGATTTAAGCGATGTTATTGGACAGGAACAAGGGAAGCGCGCACTGGAAATCACTGCGGCAGGTGGACATAACCTATTGTTAATAGGGCCACCGGGCACGGGAAAGACCATGCTGGCCAGTCGACTGGGGGGACTATTGCCGCCGTTGAATAACCAGGAAGCACTGGAAAGCGCAACAATTATGAGTGTTGTAAATTCAGCTTCACTCTCGCGCCACTGGCGCAGACGCCCATTCAGAGCCCCGCATCACAGTGCTTCACTGGCGGCGCTTGTCGGCGGTGGATCCATACCTGGCCCAGGGGAAATTTCGCTGGCACATAATGGCGTTCTGTTTCTGGATGAATTACCGGAATTTGAACGCCGCGTGCTGGATGCACTCCGTGAACCTATTGAATCCGGGCAAATCCATCTCTCGCGGGCAAGGGCGAAAGTTACCTATCCCGCACGCTTCCAGTTAATCGCCGCCATGAACCCCAGCCCGACTGGCCATTACCAGGGAAACCATAACCGCTCAACACCGGAGCAAACACTGCGCTATTTGGGAAAACTATCAGGCCCTTTTCTTGATCGCTTCGATCTCTCGCTTGAGATCCCTCTGCTTGCACCGGGGTTGATGAGCCAGCCACAACATAAAGGTGAAAGTAGTGAAACGGTGCGCTTGCGGGTTATTCAGGCCCGGACACGGCAGTATCAGCGTCAGAATAAACTCAATGCACGTCTGGACAGCAGCGAAACGAAACAGCTTTGTATACTTACCAGGGAAGACGGGAGTTGGCTGGAAGAGACGTTAACACGTCTGGGGTTGTCGGTACGCGCCTGGCAACGTCTGTTGAGGGTTGCACGTACGATAGCCGATCTTGAAGACGAGCCTGCAATTCTGCGAGCACACCTGCAGGAAGCGTTAAGTTATCGCGCAATTGACAGACTGCTGATTCACTTGCAAAAAATGCTGATGTAAAAAAAAGGGGCCTTAGCCCCTTCTCTCTTAATCTTCGGAATCCGTATAGTCTTCCGCGCCTTCCATCTGTGGTTTCCCACCTGACAGGGTGTGAAAGCGCTTCGGACGCTTAATGCGCGCCATATACTTGATCCAAACACGTTCTGCTTCGGTGTCTGGATCACGCTCTCCACGGCACACTGCAACGAATTGCGTTTCTTCTTCAGTTACCGGTTCACGCTTACCGAGTTCCAGCTCGTTAAAAGCATAACCATGACGCTCAAGCAGTTGCGCCTCTTTGATGGTGAAATCACCGTGGCGAGAGAACCCGCGTGGATAATTTTTATTGTCGAAAAAACGATTCGTCGTCGTAAAGCTTTCCGCCATCCTGCACGCTCCTAATTCTTTGGCCGAGCTATTTATGGCGCGGAGTATTAGTTACGCTTGACAGAGTGTAAAACAAAACATTTAAATCATTACGACAAATTTTTTTGTGGAGAAAACTGTGGATACGGAATTATTAAAAACTTTCCTGGAAGTTAGCAGGACTCGTCACTTCGGTCGTGCAGCCGAAGCACTCTATCTGACCCAGTCCGCGGTGAGTTTTCGTATTCGCCAGTTAGAAAACCAGCTTGGGGTTAATCTCTTTACACGCCATCGCAACAATATCCGCCTGACAGCAGCAGGCGAGAAGCTGCTGCCGTATGCGGAAACATTGATGAGCACGTGGCAAGCAGCAAGGAAGGAAGTGGCGCATACATCGCGGCACCACCAATTTTCTATTGGTGCCAGCGCATCACTATGGGAATGCATGCTTAGCAATTGGTTAACCAGGCTGTATAACCTGCAAGGAAACCTTCAATTCGAAGCACGAATTGCACAGCGACAATCATTGGTTAAACAGCTACATGAGCGGCAACTGGATCTTTTGATTACAACTGAAACACCAAAGATGGATGAATTTAGCAGCCAGTTGCTCGGCCATTTCACACTTGCGCTTTACTGCGCAGCTCCGGAAAAGAGCAAGTCGGAATTGAATTACCTGCGCCTCGAATGGGGGCCCGATTTTCAGCAGCATGAGTTGGAGTTAATCGCCAGTGATGATGTGCCAACATTGACGACCAGCTCTGCAGAAGTAGCACATCAGCAATTACCGCAACTCAATGGCTGCACCTGGCTGCCTGTCTCATGGGCAGAGCAAAAAGAGAAGCTGCACCCGGTTGCTGACACAACGATACTTTCTCGCCCACTTTATGCAATTTGGCTACAGAATAGCGACAAACAGAATCAGATCCGCGATCTTTTGAAAATCAAAGTAATTGATTAAATATTTCCGGCAAGGATGCCATGCGAGAGATTATTTGTAGCGTGGGTACTAAAAAAGAAGCAAAAAAAATCCTTAGCAGATGCTAAGGATTGTTTCTGGCAGGGGCGGAGGGACTCGAACCCCCAACACCCGGTTTTGGAGACCGGTGCTCTACCAATTGAACTACGCCCCTAATTAGGGTGGCGGAACGGACGGGACTCGAACCCGCGACCCCCTGCGTGACAGGCAGGTATTCTAACCGACTGAACTACCGCTC
>NZ_JBHZPL010000016.1:0-83330 GCF_042788095.1 Kosakonia sp. YIM B13571
GACGCGGATGCCGATACCGATGCAGACACCGACGCGGACGCAGATTCGGATGCGGATGCCGATACCGACGCAGATGCAGATGCGGATACTGACGCCGATGCAGATGCCGATGCAGATACTGATGCCGATACCGATACCGACGCCGACGCCGATGTAGATGCAGATGCAGACTCAGATGCAGATGTGGATGCAGATACTGACACGGATGCCGATTCAGACACTGATGCAGACGCGGACACCGACGCCGATGCGGATGCCGACGCGGATGCCGATACCGATGCAGACACCGACGCGGACGCAGATTCGGATGCGGATGCCGATACCGACGCAGATGCGGATGCAGATGCCGACGCCGATGCTGATTCGGATGCAGATGCAGACACCGACACCGACACAGATTCGGATGCAGATACCGACGCAGATGCAGATGCGGATACCGATGCTGACACAGATGCCGATGCCGATGCAGATGCAGATGCTGACACGGATGCAGATGCGGATACCGATGCAGATGCGGACGCAGATTCGGATGCTGACGCAGACGCAGATGCAGATTCGGATACAGACGCCGATGCCGATGCCGATGCCGATGCAGATACTGATGCCGATACCGACGCCGATGTAGATGCAGATGCAGACTCAGATGCCGACGCCGATACCGATGCTGACACGGATGCCGATGCGGACACTGATTCAGACGCAGATGCAGACTCAGATGCGGATGCAGACTCAGATGCCGACACAGATTCGGATGCAGATACCGATGCAGATGCAGATGCAGATGCAGATACTGATGCCGACGCGGATACGGATGCAGACGCAGATACCGACGCAGATGCAGATACCGATACTCATGATTCGGATGCCGACGCAGATACGGATGCCGACGCAGACGCCGATGCAGATTCGGATGCTGACGTAGACGCAGATGCAGATTCGGATACAGACGCCGATGCGGATACCGATGCAGATGCGGACGCAGATTCGGATGCAGACGCAGACGCAGATGCAGATGCAGATGCGGATACCGACGCAGACGCCGATGCCGATACGGATGCAGATTCGGACGCCGATGCAGATTCGGATGCCGACGCGGATACGGATGCCGATGCAGACGCAGATACCGATGCGGATACCGATGCAGATGCGGATACCGACGCAGACGCAGACGCAGACGCCGATGCCGATACGGATGCCGATACGGATGCCGATACGGATGCCGATACGGATGCAGATTCGGACGCGGATGCCGATACGGATGCGGACGCCGATGCAGATTCGGATGCCGACGCGGATACGGATGCAGATTCGGATGCAGACACTGATACCGACTCCGATGCAGACGCCGACACTGATACGGATTCAGATGCGGATGCCGACGCTGATGCTGATTCGGACGCCGACGCCGACGCCGATGCTGATGCCGACGCCGACGCCGATGCTGATGCCGACGCCGATGCCGACGCAGATGCTGATTCGGACGCTGATACAGATACCGACTCAGATGCAGACGCTGACACTGATGCCGACTCAGATGCAGACTCAGATGCAGATGCAGATACGGATGCCGATTCTGACGCTGATACCGATACCGATACCGATACCGATTCAGATACTGATGCGGACTCAGACGCGGATTCAGATGTTGACGCGGACGCCGACGCGGATACGGATTCAGATACGGACGCCGATGCAGATTCGGATGCCGATGCAGACGCAGATACCGATGCGGATACCGATGCAGATGCGGATACCGACGCAGACGCGGATGCAGATTCGGACGCGGATGCCGATGCTGATGCGGATTCTGATGCCGACGCCGATGCAGATGCAGATGCAGATGCAGACGCAGATTCGGATGCTGACGCCGACGCCGACGCAGATGCAGATTCGGATACAGACGCCGATGCCGATGCGGATACGGATACTGATGCCGACACAGATTCGGATGCAGATACGGACGCCGATACCGATGCGGATGCCGATACAGACACCGATGCAGATGCAGATGCAGATACTGATGCCGACGCTGATGCAGATACTGATGCCGACGCGGATACGGATGCCGATGCCGACACTGATTCAGACGCAGATTCGGATGCGGATACGGACGCTGATGCTGATTCTGACGCCGATGCCGATACCGACGCAGATGCGGATACTGATGCCGATGCCGATGCCGACGCGGATACCGATGCAGATGCGGACGCAGATTCGGATGCCGATGCGGATACGGATGCCGATACCGATGCAGATGCGGATACCGACGCAGACGCAGACGCCGATGCGGATACTGATGCGGACACTGATTCAGACGCAGATGCGGATGCCGATTCAGATACAGACGTCGATACTCATGATTCAGACGCCGATGCAGACGCCGATGCCGACTCTGACGCCGACGCCAACAAAAGTTCTGATGTGCATTTGACTGTGACCTTAACGCCGGGGGCTAATACGCCGGAGACGTCTGACGACAATATCCTTCACATCAATGGCGGCAGTGGGGATCCTAACGGTTATGACATCCAGAACGGCGTCATCGTTGCTATTGGCGATAACGTGCAGATTTGGCTTACGCCAGACAGCCCGGACGGTGCGATCCAGGGCGATCATGTCCCCGAATGCAGTAACCCCAATCAGATTCACTATTACGACAGTCACGGCAATGCCAATGCCAGCGGCAGTTCCGCGGGCAGTACGGATATTTTTGTCGTCGGCGACCATACCGGCGGGTACTACCAGCAAGGGGATTGGTCCAACGATCACTATGATTTCAGACCGGTGAATGGCATCACCGGCAATCAGGGCGTGCCAGAAGGTGAGACTGGCAAAGATTACATTTTTGTCACCGGCGACAGCGCGAACTACTCCGTTTCGGGCGTTGATCACCCGGCGAACCATCAGAATAACTCCATCGATAATTTGCAGGTCACCAACACGGAAAACGGCTCGCACCCCTTCGGTAATGCCAACGGAATCGAAGGTGTTGTCTTTGGCGATGGCCCGTCGTCAACGTTGGGCGGCGATACCCATGTGACCACATCGGTCACGCTGAACCTGGATGTTAACCTCGAAAGCTCCGACAGCAGCGATCATCTGACTTCACTGACGCTGAGCGGCCTGCCCGAAGGGGCACAATTCAGCGGCGACCACATGAGTGTGAGTTATGACGGTGAACACGGCACTTACACGCTCACCTTTGATGACAACTCGTCCCATTATGACGGGCAGATTTCGGTGATGTTGCCGGAGGGGCAAACGACAATTGGCGATGTCTCTATCGAGGTGAACTCCACCGCCGACGAACTCCACGATACGGACTTTACCTTGAATGGCGAAGAAGGGGGCCAGGTGGTGAGCGGTACGGAGACCACCAGCGCCGGGGAACATACGGCCGACAGCCCAGCCGATACGCCGCATATCGAAGCGACCAGCCTCGCCATTGATGAGACCTCCCACGCAGATACGCAAAGTGCCGATCACACTGCGGACAGCACTCAGCACGCTGAGGATCTCTCCGATGATCACACCACTGACTCAACCGGCGAAGAGAGCGCCAATTCCCTGTTGCTGGTGGAGGACGATAGCCTCCAGCTCGGCAATCTCGAACCCGGAAGCGCCGAGTCGCAGGGACAGACGGTTGTTGCGGACGATGCCTCGCTGAACAATTTGTTGGGTGAAGAGAACGACAGCGAATCGGAGGAAAACAGCAGTAACGCTTCCCATCACGGCTCCGCAGCCCAGCACGGCGGGGATCATCATGAGGGTAATCATTATGGTTGGGAGCATCAGGATGCAGATCGCCATGATGGAGGGGATCAAGCAGGGGATCGCCAGGACGCTTCGCACCATGACGCGGAACATGCCAATAGTGATGCATCCGCACCCAGCCTCAGTCATGACGAGCCGGTCAATTTCAGCGACATCATCCAGGATGACGATGCTCACCAGGATCTCAGCAGCCTTGTTAAAGGCCACGCGCCGGACGCCGGGCACGCCGATCATGACGCCGGTAACGATCACTCCGCACCGGTGGAACCGCCGGATGGTGGAGAGGATCACGGCGGTGGCGAAGGTGGGCACGACGATATGGATCACTTAATTGCCAAACCCGATGCCGACTCTGGTGGTTAACCGAGCCGGTTTGTTTAGACGTCTGTCTGCGTTACAGGCCACAGCAGGAGGCCAACATGTTATCTCGCAAGCCGCTGTTATGGGGGATTTCCCTCCCGCTGCTGCTGATCACCGGCGCGCACGCCACCACGCTTGAGCAGGCGGTGAAAGAGGCGATTCTCTGGCACCCGGAAGTCAGCGCGTCTATTAACCGGCGTTATTCGGCGGATGAGGATCTGCGGGCGGCGAAAGGCGGATATTTGCCGTCGCTGGATGTCACGGCGGGAACCGGCTGGGAGCAATCGGATAACAGCACCACGCGTGCGGCTGGGGATCATCTGCGTAATTTACACCGCAGCGAATCGAGCATTACGGTGACGCAAAATCTGTTTAGCGGGTTTGCCACCCGCAACGAAGTTGCCCGCCAGACCGCGACGGTGAACTCCCGGGCCTGGACGGTGCTGGACACCAGCGAAACCACCGCGCTGCAAGCGATTCAGTATTACCTCGATGTGCTGATGCGCCGGCAACTGGTTACCCTGGCGGAAGAGAACCTGAAAAACCACCAGCGGGTATTCGATCAGATTACGCTGCGCACGGAGCAGGGCGTAGGACGCCAGGCCGATTATGAACAGGCGGAAGCCCGCCTGGCGCAGGCGCGAAACAACCTGCTGACGGAGCAAACCAACCTGGACGATTCGCTGGCGAACTACCAGAGCATGACCGGGAAAGAAGCCGATGATCTCACACTACCGGCGAAATTTAAGGTTCCCGCTTCGCTGGAAGATGCCCGACAGTCGATGTTGAAAAACAGCCCGTTATTAAAACAAGCCGCTGCCGATGTCGAAGCGACGCGCCAGCAATATGAGGCGGCGAAGTCGCGGTTTTACCCCAGCGTAAATGTGGAAGTGGGACGCACCATGGATAACAACATTGACGGTACGCGCGGCCACAATCAGGAGTGGCAGGCCATGTTGCGCATGCGCTACAACCTCTACAACGGCGGCAGTGACAGCGCCACGCTCTCCTCTTATGCCTACAAAATGCGCGAAGCGCAGGATGTCAGAAATAACGCATTACGCCAGTTAAACGAAGAGCTGCGCCTGGCCTGGAACGCGTTACAAAACGCCCAGAAACAAGTGCCTATTGCGAAAGATTATGCCGATCGCAGTGTGACGGTGCGCAGCGCTTATCAGGAGCAGTTCAGCCTGGGCGACCGCTCGTTGCTGGATATGCTGGACAGTGAAAATGAAGTCTTCACCGCGCAGCAGCGCTATGTGGAGATGCAGTTCACGGAGATGTTTTCGACGTATCGCATTAATGCGCGCACCGGCGAGTTGCTGAAAGCGCTTAATATCCAGCCGCCTTCTTCTGCACAACCGCTGGATGACACACCCACATCGAAAGTGGAATTGCCTGAACTCAAATAACATGTTCAGGCAGGGCAGGGGGTCTTTCAGCCGACAGCGCTGAAAAACGCCTCTGGGGTCTTCGCTATCGCGGTATTCCGCGAACCTGCAAGGTCAGATTATGACGTCGACGAATAATGACACTCAGGCGCTTCCGGTTTCCTCTAACGAGGAGGTAGCCAGAAGCGATCCCCGGCAGACGCATGATGATCCGCTGCTGGATTGTCTGATGATCGTGTGCAAATTGCATAATATCGCCACCACGCGCTACTCGCTGACATCCGGGCTGCCGCTGAAAAACCATTCACTGACGCTGAGCATTTTTCCGCGTGCGGCGCAGCGGGCGGGGTTGAAAGCCAGAACGCTCCAGCGCTCGCTTGAGACGATTTCGGCGATATCGCTGCCGGCGATAGTGCTGCTGGAAAACAACCAGGTTGCGGTACTGATTGGCTGGGACGGGCAGCAAGCGCGGTTATTACCGAGTGAAACCGAAGGCGGGGAGATCACGCTGACGGGCGATGCGTTGGCGGAGCGTTATAGCGGCACGACGATTTTTCTCCAGCGGGAACATGAATTTGATACGCAGCCTACGGCTACGATCCCGCGCACGCGAAACTGGTTCCAGGATACGCTGCGGCTGTCGAAGTTCCTCTATGCCGATGCGGTTATCGCCAGTCTGCTGGTCAATATTATTGCGCTGGCGGCACCGCTGTTTGTGATGAATGTGTATGACCGGGTGGTGCCCAACCAGGCGACGGCCACGCTATGGGTGCTGGCGATTGGCATTACCATTGCCTACTTCTTTGATTTTATTCTGAAGACTCTGCGCGGCATGTGTCTGGATTTGGCCGGTAAAAAGACCGACTTGATTGTCTCCGCCGCGCTATTTGAACGTCTGCTGGGGATGAAAATGAAGCTGCGTCCCAACCGCGTGGGCAGCTTTTCGCAGAACTTTCAGGAGTACCAGTCGGTGCGGGATTTCCTCTCGTCACTGACGCTGACCGGGTTGATTGATTTCCCCTTTACGCTGCTGATTATGCTGGTGATTGGCATTATTGGCGGCCCGCTGGTGTTTATTCCGTTGGTGTCTTACCCGATTGCGCTCATCGGTAACTGGTTGCTCCAGCGCCCGTTGATGTCGCAGGTACAGAAAACTTACCGCTTATCCAGCGAACGCCAGGCGATGCTGGTGGAGACGCTCACCGGGCTGGACGCCATTAAAGTGAATAACGCGCAGAGCGAGCGCCAGTACCAGTGGGAGCAGATTATTGGCCAGCTCAGCAAGCTGGAGATGAAAGTGAAATCGCTCTCTTTTGTGGCGGTGAACTTCACGTCGTGGATCCAACAGGCGAGCGGCGTAGCGATCATTGTTGCCGGGGTTTACATCATTATCAGTGGCTCGCTCAGTATGGGCGGGCTGGTAGCCTGCTATTTGTTGCACCGGCGCGCCATGATGCCGGTGGGCCAACTCTGTAGCCTGATAACCCGTTACCAGCGGGCAAAAATGACCAAAGCCACCGTCGATCGCATGCTGGATCTGGAGCAGGAAATTCATGACGAAGACGTTCCGCTCAGGCGTGAGAAACTCTCCGGGGCGCTGGAGTTTCGCGATGTGACTTTTCGTTATCCGAACAACCAATACACCTCGTTGAACAACGTTACGCTGACCATTAAACCGGGCGAAAAAATCGGCATTATCGGCCGCAGCGGTTCCGGTAAAAGCTCGCTGGCGAAGCTGCTGGTGGGATTTTACCAGCCGGATGCCGGTAGCGTGCTGATTGATGATATCGATTCCCGGCAGATTGATGTCCACGATTTGCGCCACAACATTGGCTACGCCCCGCAGGATATCCACCTGTTTAGCGGCTCATTGCGGGAAAACCTGCTGTATGGCGCAAGCTATGTCGGCGAAGAGGCGATGCTGCGGGTGGCGATGATCACCGGCGTGCATGAGTTCGCCCGCCGCCACCCTTCGGGCTACAACATGCGTATTGGCGAGCGGGGAATGAACCTCTCCGGCGGTCAGCGTCAGGCGGTTACGCTCGCGCGGGCGCTATTGCTTGACCCGCCGATTTTGCTGATGGATGAACCTACAAGCTCGATGGATAACACCAGCGAGGAGCTGATCAAAAAGGCGCTGATCCCGGTCGTCGCCGACAAGACGTTGCTGTTGGTGACGCATCGTGCTTCGTTACTCTCCCTGGTTGAGCGTCTGATTATTCTCGATAACGGCAAAATCATCGCCGACGGCCCGAAAGAGAGCGTCATGAGCGCACTGAAAAAGGGGCAAATCCATGCAAATCGTTGACCTGCTTAGCCGCCTGATGAGCTGGCTGTTCGGTGATAAAAAAACGTCGCCGCTGGCCATCAATGAAGTGAATCAGGCGTTGCTTGATGACTCGCCGCGCGTTATCCGCATTACGCTGTGGGCGATTTTTATCTTTTTTATCCTGATGGTTGGTTGGGCGTCATTTGCCGACATTGATGAAGTGACGCGGGGCGAAGGCCGGGCTATTCCCTCTTCACGGCTGCAAAAAATTCAGAATCTGGAAGGGGGAATTGTCGCCCAGGTGTATGTTCACGAAGGCGAAGTGGTGAACGCTGGCGCGCCGCTGATTCGGCTCGACGATACCCGTTTTCGCTCTAACGCCGGGGAAACCCAGGCCGACCGTATGGCACTGCAGGCGCGTATTGAACGCTTAACGGCGCAGGTCAATGGCGCGACGACGCTGGAACTCTCGCCGGAGATAATCCAGCAGGCACCGGATATTGCCAAAGGTGAAATGGCGCTGTTCCTGAGCATTAACAGCAAGCTACAAAGCACGATTGCCGGGCTGAATGAGCAACTGGTGCAGAAAAAGCAGGAGCTTATCGACCTGCAAACCAAAGCGGCGCAGTACAAACAGAGCCTTGGGCTTTTGCAGCAGGAGATTAATCTCTCTGAGCCGCTGATCGCCAAAGGGGCGATTTCCCGGGTGGAAGTGCTGCGTTTACGGCGCACCGAAGTGGAGACGCGCGGGCAACTGGATTCAATGACGGTTGCTGTTCCTGGCGCTGTCGCGGCGGTGAACGAGATCACCAATAAAATTAACGAAACGCTGGACGGCAACCGCAGCGACGCCTTGACGCAACTCAACCAGGCGCGGACTGACCTGAGTAAAGCGGAAGCGACCGGTAAAGCGATTGCAGATCGGGTGAACCGTACAATGGTGACCTCGCCGGTCAGAGGGATTGTGCAGCAACTGATGGTGAACACCATTGGTGGGGTGATCCAACCCGGCAGCGATATGATAGAAATTGTGCCGCTGGATGACCGGTTGCTGGTAGAAGCGAAAATTCGCCCGCAGGATATTGCCTTTTTACACCCCGGTCAGCAGGCGATTGTGAAGTTTTCCGCGTATGACTACACCATCTATGGCGGGCTGGCGGGCGAACTGGTGCAAATCAGCCCGGATACGGTGACCGACAAAGACGGCAACAGCTTTTACGTGATCCGTTTGCGCACGGATAAAAACCATCTCGGCCCGGATGATAAACCGCTGTTGATCATTCCAGGCATGGTGGCGTCGGTGGACATTATTACCGGCCAGCGCACCATCCTGCACTACTTGCTCAAACCAATATTGCGCGCCAAAGCGGAAGCGCTGCGTGAACGGTGACAGCGAAAGGGAGGCCTTTGCCGCCTCCCTTTGTGGTTAGCGGCGATAGCGCAGCAGCACCATCATCACCAGCGCCAGCGTGCTGAACGAAACCGTATACAACGCCTGCGCCGCGCCCCATTTTGCTGCCAGTAAGGCGGCAATCAGTGTCGCTACGGCGGCGCAGCACGATTGCCAGCGCCATACTTTTGCCGTGGCAGTGGAAACGGCATCGGCATGGAAATTGTGCAACAGGCCGAATGTCCCGACCGCAAAGACCATATTAGACGCCAGATGCGCGGCAAAGATGATGAGCAGCGCGGTTTTTGGATAGGACGTTAAACCCGGCAGCACACAGTAAGCCGCCAGAAAAGCCAGTAAACAGCCGACCAGATAACGGTTGCGGCTGGCATAGCGTTTGAGGTTATCGGCCTTTAGCAGCAGCGGGCCACAAAGCTGACCCAGGCTGCGCGCAAAGATAAGTGGCAGAGCAAGGTCGGTGGCTTCCGCGGGACGCATTTGTTGTATCAGCGCCGGAAGCAGCGCCATTGCAGGCGCGCCGACGGCGGCAAGCGCCGGTAACAACAGCAAGCTGCGTTTTTGTATGACCGGTAAATGATGCCAGCGCAGGGGCTCGGCCTTTTTGTGGTGATTCTCATGGCTTACCGGCGGTAGGTAGCGTGCTGTAGCGCATAGCAACACCGTAGAGAACACAAAACTGATGGCATCGATGGAAAGCAGTGTCACCGGCGATACCCGGTCGAAGAGGACAACGCCAGCGCCTGCGCCAAGCAGCACCTGAGAGGCGAAAATCACGGTTTCCATGCTGGTCGCTGCAGGCAGTTCGTTTGCGCTTAAACCACGTTTAAAAACCAGACTCATGGCAGGCCAGGATAAGCCGGCGGCAAATGCTTCGATCGATTGCACAGCAAGCAGCGCGGGGATGCTGTGTGCCAGCAAGCCGTAGAGCGGCAAAAGCAGCCCGGCGAGGCCAATCAGCTCACACAGCAATAATAAGTGCAGCGGCGAGACACGCCGACAACCGTATTCCCCCAATAAACTGCCAAAAAAACCGGGTAGTGTGGCCAGCATATAGCTCAGCGTGAGCGTTGCCGGGGAGGCATGCCAGCGTAACAACTGACCGAGGATCAGGGTTTGTGTTAACCCATTGCCGATAGAGGAAAAAAGATAGGCACTACCAAACAAGCACAGCCAGCGGTGCTGGCGCAGCGCGCGCACCAGAACCATCAATAATGTGTTCATTGTCGACATTCTCAAGTAAACAGAAAACCGCGTGCGGCATACAGCGCACGGTGCAAAAGTGTGTTCACAGAGAGTGTGTCGTTACATTGGCGAGCCTGATGAATTTCAGAGACCTATAAACGTAGCATCCCTTTTCCTGAAAGAGAAGCGGACGGGAACGTCCGTGTTCCCGCTGGTTTTCATCTGCTAAGCGATAAACAGACTGAGCAGCAGAACCATACCCAGGCCGACCACAGAGTTAATTAACTCCAGTAGCCCCCAGGTTTTGAAGGTGTCTTTCATCGAAATGCCGAACGTCTCTTTAAACAGCAGAAAACCGCCGTCGTACATCAGCGTAATGGTGTTGCTGCCGCAGGCTACGGCCAGGCACATCAGCGCCGGGTTGAGGTGAAACGCGCCGACCATTGGCGCGACGATACCCGCAGAGGTGATGGCTGCGACGGCGCCTTGCCCGGTGAGAATGCGGATGATCGCCGTGATTATCCACGCCACGATGAACGGCGACAGCGGAACGTGACTCATAATGTCCACGATGTGGTTACCCACGCCGGAAACCACAATCACCTGTTTCAGAATACCGCCGGCGCTGATGACAAACAGCACGTTGGCAATTTTCGCAATCGCGTCACTGGCGCAGTGGGTGACGCCTTCAGCCGACATTCCACGCTTGATACCGAGGAACCAGATTGCTGCCAGCGTGGCCAGCAGCATGCTGATTTCCGCGCTGCCAAAGAAGATGCAGACTTTCACCAGCGCCGATCCTGCGGGCATTAACCCTTTGATAATCGACGCGACAATCATCAGCACCGCCGGGATCAGCGGGATCAGAATGCTGATGCTAAACGGTGGCAGATCCTGCGCGGTTTTTTCTTCGACCGGTTTCATCAGGGAATTCAACGGAATCGCTTTAATACCCGGCAGGTATTTGGGCAGCAGAATGCCCGCGCAAAACAGCGCCGGGATAATCACTAAAATGCCGTACAGATAGACCTGCACAATATCGGCGTTGAACGCGCTGATGAGCGCTACCGGACCCGGCTGCGGCGGGAACAGGCTGTGTCCCATGGTCGCGCCTACCACGGTTGGCACCACTAATTTCATGTACGGAATGTTGGCTTTTTTAGCGATATTTAGCACCAGCGGCATTGCAATCAGAAACGCCACTTCATAAAACATGGCGATGCCAAAAATAACGCCGATAAACATCAGCCCGACCGAAAGAAACCGCGTACCGCAGCGTTCAATGACATTATCCGCAATACGTTGGCTGGCACCGGATTCGGTCATAAATTTACCGATAATCGCGCCAAAAATAATAATCAATGCGAGATGGCCGAGAATACTTCCCAGACCGTCCTGAATAACTGTGACAATTTTATCCAGCGGAATGCCTTCCATGATCGCAACAAATATCCCTGCGATCAGTAAGGCGAAAATATTATGGAATTTATATTTAAGGTTCATAACGACCAGGAGTGCAATACCAACCAGCACCCAAAATAGCGCGAGTAACGGAGACATAGAGAATACCTTACGGATTTGCCTTAAATGAAAGCCGGTGGAGCCACCGGCCTGAATGACATTTTATTAATGTTGTTTTTCGAGCGCTTCCCACAAGCCGTGCAGGTAAGTGACACCGAGGGCTCGGTCGTAGAGCCCGTAGCCTGGACGGCCGGTTTCCCCCCAGATAAAGCGCCCGTGGTCGGGGCGGATATAGCCATCAAAACCATTGTCGTAGAGAGATTTCATCACCTGGAACATATCCAGCGAGCCGTAACGGGATAAATGCGCAGACTCATAAAAATCTTTATCTTTAATGAGCTTAATATTTCTTACGTGGGCAAAGTGGATACGTTTACGGCGGGTAAATTCTGCGAGGATTTGGTAGACGTTATTATCCGGATCTTCAGCAATGGAACCGGTGCATAATGTAATACCGTTCGCTTCAGAATCTACTGCATTACAAATCCAGTCGAGATCGTCGCGGTTTTTTACAATGCGCGGCAGACCAAAAATAGAATACGGTGGATCGTCCGGGTGGATTGCCATTTTTATGCCAACTTCTTCACACACCGGAATAATACGTTCAAGAAAATAGACCAGGTTTTCGCGCAATTTTGCGTCGTCGACATCTTTATATTTGGCAAACAGCTCTTGTACTTTTGCCAAACGTTCTGGCTCCCAGCCGGGCAGGGCGAAACCGTTGGAATTCTCCAGCACTTCTTTTACGACTTCGTCGAGAGTTTTATCGATGCCTTTTTTCTCGAACGCCATCGTGAGTGAACCGTCTGGTAGAACGTAGTTCATGTCGGTTTTCATCCAGTCGAAAACCGGCATAAAGTTATAGCAAATCACCTTCACGCCGACTTCCGCCAGGTTGCGGATGGTCTGCTGATAGTTGGCAATTAACGGCTCGCGGCTGGGCAGGCCAATTTTGATATCATCATGAATGTTGACACTTTCAACGACTTCCATCTTTAAACCGGCCTGATGTACCTGATCGGCAAGCGCACGGATTTTCGCTTTTGGCCACACGTCGCCAACCGGAACATCATAAAGCGCGCCAACGACACCTTCGACGCCGGGAACTTGCCGGATATGCTCCAGCGGAATTTTGTCTTCAACTGGACCAAACCAGCGCATTGTCATTTGCATGCTCATTACCACCTTTAAACGTTTCTTCTTAACTGCCATACTAGTATTGATAATAACCGGGCGGTAAGCGCATTTGTGCGATCCACTTCACACAAACCCCTTTGTCGGGATTGAACCTCTTAGAAGCAAACAGAACAGCGCGTTAATCTGCTGATAACGTTTTATTGACAAATATTTTTAAAATAGTGCTTGCGCTGCCAAAGCAACCATGCGTTAATGCGTCGTCGGTTTGATAAATCATTATCTCCAGCAGTTCACTAAAGTCTTTCTCATCTCTAAGTGCCTCCTTGCTACTTCTTTTTGGGTCTTCGCTTTACACTCTGATAAAAAATAATGTCTCAGACCATTACTGCCGCATTCGGCGAAATAAAAAGAAGGTAACAAGCATGTCTACTAAAATGAACGGTATCGTTAAATGGTTCAACGCTGAGAAAGGCTTCGGTTTCATTACTCCGAAAGATGGCAGCAAAGATGTATTCGTACATTTCTCCGCTATCCAGAGCAATGCATTCCGCACTCTTGAAGAAAATCAAGAAGTTGAATTCACTATTGAAAACGGTCCGAAAGGCCCGGCTGCGGCTAACGTGATTCCGCGCTAAGGATTTAGAATTATTAACCATATTCATTTTCGCTGCCCGTGCTGCCACGGGTCGCAATACCGAATTTCCAGTTTTGATATGACTGAGAAAAATCCGGTCGGTGCCAAATGTATTTTTTGCAAATCAGCAATGACCACATTTGATAACATCGCCGCATTTGTCCAGGCCAGCCAGGCACCACTGGAATTCCGTAAATAATAAAAAAACAGGTCAGTTTTCTGACCTGTTTTTTTATTTTAGCAATCAATCCCATCCTCCTGCGACGTACACAACCCGCACCCGCATTACCCGGCCATTAACATAATCATTTTGATCGAACGGTTGCTGGTTAACTGCCAGGTCATCTGCCGGTAGTGCAGCTCGCCTTGGTGTGGATGATGAAAAACGCGCTCACCACCCTCACGCACCACCACTTGCTGGCGCGACCAGAACGCACGAAACAATTCGCTATCATTATTCAGGCTCTGCACAAACTGGTTCAGCCCTTTGTCGTGGGGATAATGCATCGCGTCCGCACGTAACTCGGCGACAATCCGGCTAGCGCGCGTTTCCCAGTTGGCAACCAGCGTTTGCGCCAGCGGATGGCGAAACATAAAACTCATCATATTCGGTTCGGCCTCGTTATCCAGCCAGCCGCTGAACAGTGCCTCCGCGGGTTTATTCCACGCCAGCATATTCCACATCAAATCCAGCAAATAGCAGGGGCAAGCCATCTGATTCACCGTGGCCAGCACAGAAGGTTCAACCGTGATGACGTGCTCTTCCTGAGGATCGTTTTGCAATGCCAGATGAAATAAATACTTGCGCTCTGCGGCGGTCATTTTTAACACGCTCGCGATATTCGATAGGGTTTGCGGTGAAACAACAATATCCCGCCCTTGCTCAATCCACGTATACCAGGTGGTACTGATGCCGCTTAGCTGCGCCACTTCTTCCCGCCGCAATCCGCGCGTACGCCGTCGCCCTTGAGCTGGCAAACCAATATCCGCAGGCGCGGTGTTTTCCCGCTGCGATCGCAAAAAAGCGCCAAGAGTTTTCGGCCCGGCAAATAAGGTACTTTCCATGGGTGGTACTCGTTAATACCAGTATAAGTACACATATTGTACCCCTATAAATGCGGCCGTATAGTCGCCAAAGAGCAACTTTTTGTCGTGCTAAAAAAGGAAAAAGAGAATGGCGATTAATCATCATGAGTTAACAAAAAAGCAGTTTGGCGACCAGGCCCAGGCATACCTGACAAGCCAGGTGCATGCGCAAGGCGCGGATTTAGTGCGTCTGGTCGAGTGGCTGGATAATGATGCGGATGCCTCGCTGCTGGATTTAGGCTGCGGCGCCGGGCATGCCAGTTTTGCCGCCGCAGGCGTGGTGCGCGAGGTGACGGCGTATGATTTGTCGGAAAAAATGCTGGCGGTGGTGCGCCAGGCGGCGAGCGATCGTCAGTTACACAACATCACCACCGCCCATGGTGCGGCGGAAAAGCTGCCATTTGCCGACAAAACATTTGACGTGGTGATCAGTCGCTACTCGGCGCACCACTGGCATGATGTGGCACTCGCGCTGCGTGAAGTGAAACGCGTGCTGAAACCCGGTGGGAAATTTATCCTGATGGATATTGCCTCGCCCGGCCGCCCGGTGCTGGATATCTGGCTGCAAACCATTGAAGTGCTGCGCGATCCGTCCCACGTGCGCAACTACTCTCCAGCCGAGTGGCTGCAAATGACCCAGCAAAGCGGCATGCTGGTTGAGAAGATGGTTTCTGATCGGCTGGGGCTGGAATATCACGCCTGGGTGGAACGCATGAATACGCCGGAGGTATTGCGCGCGGCGATCCGCTACCTGCAAAACCAAACCTCGGATGAGGTAAAAGCGCACTTTCTCATTGGCGACGATGGATCATTTACTTCCGATACGCTGATGTTCCAGACGCGCGTGTAAGCAAAACCGTGCGCCCACCGTGCGGGGCGCACCGATGTCTTAGCCAATCGCGCTACCGATCACGTCACGAATGCGCTGGGCAATGTAACCGACATGGGTTTCCAGCGCGAAATGCCCGGTATCAAGCAGCTCGACCACCGCGTTTGGGTTATCGCGTTTATAAGCGTGCGCGCCTGGCGGGATAAAAAACGGATCGTGCTCGCCCCAGATAATCAACGCGGGCGGCTGGTGGATGCGGAAAAAGGCCTGAAACTCAGGGTAGCGCTTCAGGTTGTTGGCGTAATCGAGAAACAGATCCAACTGGATCGCTTTATTCCCCGATCGCTCCATCAGGAGCGCATCCAGCTGATACCCTTCCGGTGCGACGCTTTGCGGATCGCGCACGCCGTGCAGATATTGCCATTTTGTCCCTTCCAGATTGAGAATTGCATCGTGAACAACCTGGCGATTTTCCGCCGTTGGTGTGTGCCAGTAAGCCTGAACCGGTGCCCATGCATCACCTAAACCTTCCAGATACGCATTGCCATTTTGCGAAATAAACCCGCTTACCCGCTCTGGATAATGCAGCGCTAACCGCAATCCAGTCGGTGCGCCGTAATCGAAAACATACATGGCGAAACGTTGCAGATTGAGCGCATCGACGAAGGCAATCAGCGTGTTTGCCAGCCCATCAAAGCTATAGGTGTAATTACGTTCAGTGGGGACTTCGGTAAAGCCGAAGCCGGGCAGATCCGGGGCGATAAGGTGAAACTTATCTGCCAGCAGCGGGATGAGCTCGCGAAACTGATGTGATGAGCTGGGAAAGCCGTGCAGCAGCAGTAAAACCGGGTTTTCCGGGTTACCGGCTTCACGGTAAAACACATTGACGCCATCGGCGTCTACAAACTGATAGCGAATCGGGAAATGCGTATTGGCAGCCATATCGTCACCTCTTTTGAAACCGTTAAAAGTTAATTTATAGGGTTACTTCAACGCTGAGTATGGCGAAACAATGTAACTGTGTAAAATGTATTTTATCGGTTACAATGTGCGGGTGAACGAGACTCAGGGGAGAACAACGATGACAGCAGCCACGTTACCTGGCGCAGAAGGCCCGTGGTTTATTGCCGAAGACCATGCGCTGGATTTCATCAACACGCTGGCGATGGCGGAAAAATCGCCACATGATTTTTGGCAATCCGATGAAGATGTGCGCCAGTGGTTACAGCATATCGGGTTGCAGGTTAACGCAATGGCAAAGCCGGGAGCGTTGCTGGCCGAGGCGCGTAAGCTGCGGGCATTGATTCGCCTGTTGGTCGAAGAAAAAAAGCACGGACGGGAACTGCCGCTGGACGCACTTAACGACTGGCTGGCGCAGGCGCAAAGCCACGTACGCCTCGAGATGGATGCGCAAGGCTCGCTGCAAACGCAGCGCGTTTATCTCCTTGATACGCCGCAGCAAGCCCTTGCTCCGGTCGCAGAGCTGGCGGCGGCGTTACTGGCAAACGGGCAGTTTGACTATATTCGCCAGTGCGAGCACCCGGATTGCACACTGTGGTTTTACGATAAAACCAAAGCGCATCGTCGCCGCTGGTGCAGCATGGCGCTGTGCGGCAACCGGGCGAAAGTGGCCAGGTTCCGGGCCAAAAGCAATTAATCCGTGGCTTAACGATGAATAAGCTGCTGTGAAATAAGCGATTTTGCACAAGAGTCTTCTTGCCGTGCTAAATTTTCGCAGAAGTCACTGTTATAAATTTACGCATGAGTAGAGGGCTTATGAATCAATCTCTACGGGCGCTGGTGACCTCTTTTATGGCGCAGGCCCGTTGTCTTCGAAAAGATTTTTCCGGCAAAACGGATGGCAAAACTCTCATGTCTACGCCATTCAATTATGTAGTGCACGAGATCGCGGGGGCCACGCTGGTGGCAAATCATCTGACGATGGCCAACGTGGCAACGCCGATTCTGGCGATCAGCCGTTACAGCGGCCAGTCGGGGCGCAGAGCAACACCTTGATTTCACCCATGGAAAATGCGCCAGTCACCGCCTCACAACCGAAAATCAACGGCGTCGATATTTCATATCTCACCGCCACGAATGCGGATCACGCGATGATCTTTAGCGGTTTGCCGGAATCTACCGTACAAAATGTCTCGTTGCAGCATATTCATATCGCTGCCAAATATGTCGGCAGGCACGGTATGTGAACGGGCAGGGGAAAACGGTGCATATCGAGGCGTAGCAAGGTGCAATGCTGGAACAGGCCTGCAGACTGCGTAGAAACGTAACGGAGGAAATGCCCGGCATGCCAGCGCCGCCGGGCAAATTTCTGTCCTAGCGCGGGATAATGTTTTCTGCTTTCAGGCGGTCAAACAGCGCAGTGAAGGAATCCAGCGTGCTGCGATAACCGGTAAAACCGGCTTTGCGGCTTTTGCTCATGTCGGCGAAGGCTTCCATCGGGCGACCGAGATCGGCATCCGTGTGCCACCAGGAGGCCAGTTTACCGATATCTGATTCCGCCAGTTGGTACTTGCCAGCGATCTCCGTCCACGCGGCTTGCGCCTCTTGCATGCGCCCTGCCAGCGGCATCATGCTTGCCGGGAACGCGGCCGCTTCAATACCGAAATACGCCGCCAGCCGTGGCCATAACCAGTTCCAGCGGAACACATCGCCATTCACTGCGTTAAAATCTTCGTTCGCACCACCTTCGCTCACCGCTGCCCAACTCAGTTGCTCTGCCAGTAAACCGGCGTCGGTCACATCGGAGACACCGTTCCACTGCTCAGGCGAACCGGGGAAGATAAACGGCCACCCTTTTTCGCGGCACAACGTGGCGTAAACCGCCAGCGTCAGCCCCATGTTCATGGCGTTGCCGAGCGCATAACCGATAATGCTGTGCGGGCGATGTACGCTCCAGCGGTAACCATATTTTTTCGCTCCGGCGAAGACTTCATCTTCCTGAGCGTAGTAGAAATTATCCACGTCCTGGCGGCCTTGCTCTTCGCGAAAAGGCGTTACCGGTACATTGCCTTTGCCGTAGGCTTCGAAGGGGCCAAGATAATGTTTCATGCCGGTAACCAGCGCGACATGCGCCCCGGCCAGGCGCTCGCCCAGCGCCTCAATGACGTTTTTCACCATTGCGCCATTGACGCGAATATTGGCTTTTTCATTTTCCTGGCGCGCCCAGACGCTAAAGAACAGCGCATCGGGTTTCTCGTTTTTCAGCGCCTCTTTGACTGCCGCCGCGTCGGTTAAATCCGCCGTCAGGCTAGTGCATCCTGCCGGAACCGCGCCGCGCCCGCGTGATAGACCTGATACTTGCCAGCCTTCTGCCAGTAGTTTTTCCGCCAGCGCCCGGCCAATCACGCCGCTGATGCCGACAATTAATGCTTTTTTCTGCATGAGATGTTCCTCTACGTTTCGTCTATCGCATAGGCTAATAGAGAATTAATTTCTTATCTCTGGTATTAATTCACACCATTCGAAACTTAAATTCACTAATGCCATGAGCGATCAACGTCTGAAAGATATCGTCCCCTTCGTCGCCAGCGTCGAAGAGGGGAGTTTCACCGCAGCGGCAGAACGCCTGCATCTGACCGGTTCGGCGGTCAGTAAAAGTGTCGCCCGCCTCGAAGCGCGGCTGGGTTCGCGTTTGCTGGAGCGCACCACGCGCCGCCTTGAAGTCACCGATGCCGGGAACGCGTATTACCAGACCTGCATTCGCATCCTTGAGGAGTTGGCGGAAGCCGAATCGGTGCTGGCGGCGCATCGCACTATCCCTGCCGGGCGGTTGCGCCTCGCCGTGCCAAACACCTACGGGCGGTTGAGCGTGATGCCGCTGCTGATCCCGTTTTGTCAGCAGCACCCGGAAATTGATCTTAGCCTGACTTTCTCCGATCGTTTTGTGGATCTCTTCGACGAGGGGATCGACGTTGCTGTACGCATCGGGCAAACCGTTGATTTGCCAGCGTCGCTGGGGTGCCGGCAAATTGGCCGTGAAAAGATGGTTTTTTGCGCCGCGCCCGATTACCTGCAACGCGCCGGGACACCACAAAATGAGGCGGAGCTGATGCAGCACCGGGCCATTCTTTATGAGCGGGTGGATGGCAGCACCAAACCGTGGTTATTTACCACCGCCGACGGGCACCCGGCCTGGCGCAGCGTGCCGTATCGCATGGCGCTCGGTGATGTCGATGCGCAGGTTCAGGCGCTTTGTGCCGGGTTAGGCGTTGGGCAGATGCCGACATGGCTGGTGCACGCGCACGTGCAGCGCGGCGAGTTAGAGGTGATTATGCCGCACTGCCAGCCGCACGGGCTGGCGCTTACGCTGGTGTGGCCGCGGCGTAAACAGTTATTGCCAAAAGTGGATGCGCTACTGATGGCGCTCGGCGCACTGGAGATATCTCCGCCGCTTGCTGCACCAGCACTTGACCAATGACAAGGCGTTAGATAGCTGACTCTCTTTATAATCAGCCCCGTTTCCCTTCTCACTGGTGTGATTTATGGCTTACCAACTCAACCTCAACTGGCCGGAATTTCTTGAAAAATACTGGCAAAAGAAACCTGTTGTCCTGAAACGCGCGTTCCCTGATTTTGTCGACCCGATTACGCCAGACGAACTGGCAGGGCTGGCGATGGAACCGGAAGTCGACAGCCGCATTGTCAGCCATGTGAATGGTCAGTGGCAGGCATGGAATGGCCCGTTTGAATCGTTTGATCATTTAGGCGAAAAAGACTGGTCGCTGCTGGCGCAGGCGGCCAACCACTGGCATATGCCGTCTGCCGAGCTGGTGAAGCCGTTTCGCGTGCTGCCGGAGTGGCGTTTTGACGACCTGATGATCTCTTACTCCGTGCCAGGCGGCGGCGTTGGCCCGCATATCGACCAGTACGACGTATTTATTATTCAGGGGATGGGCAGCCGTCGCTGGCGCGTGGGCGATAAACTGCCGATGCGCCAGTTCTGCCCGCACCCGGCGCTGCTGCATGTTGATCCGTTCCCGCCGATCATTGATGAAGATTTGGAACCGGGCGACATTCTCTATATCCCGCCAGGATTCCCGCATGACGGCTTTACTCACCAGGAAGCGTTCAACTACTCAATTGGTTTTCGTGGGCCGAACGGCCGCGATCTGATCAGCAGCTTTGCTGATTACGCGCTGGAAAACGATCTCGGGAACGAGCACTACAGCGACCCGGATTTAACCTGCCGCGAACATGCTGGCCGGGTAGAAGCGTACGAGCTGGAGCGCGTACGCAATATGATGATTGAGTTGATTAGCCAGCCGGAGCATTTCAAACAGTGGTTCGGTAGCTTTATCTCCACGCCGCGCCACGAACTGGATGTCGCACCGGAGCCCGACGATTACCGCGTTGAGGACATTGTCGATGCGCTAAAAGAGGGGCAGGTGCTGACGCGTCTGAGTGGTTTGCGTGTGCTAAACGTTGACGGCAGCGTCTTTATCAATAGCGAATACCTGGACACGGCCGATGCGCAAGCCGCCGATGCGCTGTGTCGCTACACCGTTATCGGCCGCAAAGAGCTGGGCAACGCGCTGGATAATCCGGCTTTTGCCCAGGAACTGACCGATTTGGTGAATCAGGGATACTGGTACTTCGACGAGTAAAATTTGCTCGTGTTTCCAGCAATAAAGTGACTGAGCATTTAAGATGTTCAGTCACTTCAAATCCCGTCAAAAATAAAATCCATCGCGTTGCGGATAACGTCGCGCTGCGCGCGCATACTGCAAACCTCTTCACCCAAAATCGTCAGGCTGACGCCTGCAAGATCATGGGTCAGTAACAAATACGATTTCCCTTCGATCTCCAGTACCGGATTTAACCGCTCAACCCGGCGGCGATCTTTGTAATCCGCCAGTGGGCAGAGCGGGATCACCACCCGCGAGTTCATGCTACCGATAATATCGCTCTGTACATCCAGCAGAAACGGGAAATCCCGGCTGTTACTTTTGTTCCGATAAACCGAATATTGCATGGATTAAAACTTCCTGTGTTCATCCGAGAAGTGCCCGCGTTCGGCAATGAATTCATTTAAATCGGCAATGGCGGCGGCATTTTCGCGCTTCCAGCGCTCAGCTGCCAGATTGCGAAGTTCACCTTGCAAGGCGGTCGCCAGCATTTTTGAAAGGTTGATGCCCTCTTTGCGCGCGAGTTCCAGTAGGTCGCGCTCGACGGTCACACTGACGTTTTGCTTGTTTCTCTGTTTAGCTGCAGCAGCAGGCATGGCATTCACTCCTGTGTATATATGTGTGTAGTATACGCAGGCTCTTGCACGTCATCCAACCAAAATTTGCACAATAGCAATACACGGTAGCCAGAAAGAATTGCCCGTTCAGCGGGCAATATCTTTATTTCGCGACGATAAAGCGCTTATCGTCGTCGATATAGCTCTTTTCGTCAGCGGCAGCGACAATCGAACCAAAATTCATTTCTGCGCGCAGCTTCCAGCTTTCCGGGATTTGCCACGCGGCGCGAACATCGAGATCAATTAGCGGGTTGTAGTGTTGCAGATTGGCGCCAATGCTCTTTTCCGCCAGCGCCAGCCACACCGCGTACTGGGCGATACCGCTGCTCTGTTCTGACCAGACGGGGAAATTGTCGGCATAAGCGATGTACTGACGCTGCAGATGAGTGACCACTTCCTGATCTTCAAAAAACAGCACGGAACCGGCTGCGGCGGCAAAGCCGTCGAGTTTATCGGAGGTGGCATGAAAGCTCTCCGCCGGGATCACTTTGCGCAGCTGATCGCGCACCATCTCCCAGAAACGATCATGCTCTTTACCAAGCAGGATCAGCGCCCGCGAACTTTGCGAGTTAAATGCCGACGGTGCCTGGCGGATAGCCTCTTTAATAATTTCAACCACGTTATCTTCGGCAATGGGTAAATCTTTGCCGAGGGTATAAATGGTCCTGCGCGCTTTGGCAAGCGAGAGGAAGTCGTCCACTGCAACGTGGGCAATCCTCGGTTTTAACTCCGCTTCCAGCAATGCCTGGGGCTTGACGGCCTGCGGTGCGTCATCGGTACGGGCGAGTGTCGATTTCAATATCTGCTGAAACGGATCCATCAGGTGCGGCTCCTGTCATGAGCGTCAGTAGGGTTAAAAGTCTCATTATCAGAGCATACGCCAGAGAATTTCGATCCTTCAAATAGATGAAAAAAAGCGTGGTATTTGGCACAAAAAATGGTGCGTCGTGGCATCAATATCGTGATGATGTGAAAAAGACGATACGTTTGAGTTAATCCTGAACCTCACATTTATTACCGATTATGTGACAGATTTTCACCGTGCAGGTGAAGTATGCACAATAATATTCAACGACATTTCGAAAAGAGCGGCGTTTAATTTTTAAAATAAAGGCAAAAGGGATATTTAGAACAATGCTGTTAATAATTCATTATTAACTAACTTTTTGCTTTATATCATTCTTTTAACGTTTCAGCTTATGGCAGAGCGGAATGCGCCCGCACCGATGACCGACGACACAATCATGTTGGTCATCCTGTAGGGTGATATTTTTATTTTTTTCTGCTGTCGATATTCATTGTTTTTAATAAGCGATAAGCTGTGCGAAAAGTCCTGGTGCAATAAGTTTGGCTATTTTACCTCTGGTAATAGAAGGCATTGTAAGCAGGTGCAAAACCGTCTCTCTGAGACAGGAATACTGGTAAAAAATCTTCCAAAAATAAGTGTTAATTTTTTACTTTCAACGGGTTAGTGAATAATTTAGCAAAACAGATAGATGTATTTTTGTGGTGAATATTTCTTGCCTTCACCACGCTGACCAGACAAGTTGTTGCGCGCATAGCGGGCCATGCGGAACAGAAACCATGAATAATGAAAAAAAACGGCTGGATCACCAGGAAGAAGATGCAAAACATCTCTTCGAATTGCTGCACATCAATTCTGACTGGGTGTGGGAAGTCGACGCGCAGGGACGCTATACGTGGTCTTCCGACGTCGTAACGGAATTACTCGGCGTACCGCCCGACGAGGTCATTGGCAAAACCCCTTTTGATTTTATGCCGCCGGGCGAAGCGGAACGTGTGGCGGACGCGTTTGGCGCGATTGTCATGGAGAAACGTGCGTTTTCTGGCCTGGTCAACCGCAATCAACGCGCCGATGGCAGCATTGTGGTGCTGGAAACCAGCGGCATCCCGCTGTTTGATGAGCAGGGCGAGCTGCGCGGTTATCGCGGGATTGATCGCAACATCTCCAACCTTGGCGAGCGGGTGCTGCAACTGGAGACCATTTACGAAACCACGCCGGTGGCGCTGTGCATGATTGACCGCCATGGCCGCATGGTGATGTCCAACAAGGCGATGGCAAAATTGTTGGGCGACGCGCTGGAAACGGAGGATCACTTTCAGCGTTTGATGCCCGATTACTGGCCTTTTTTCCTGACGGATTTCGCCCTGGCGGATAAGCGCGAGGCGCTGCCGTCACGCGAGTTGGGTTGGCGCGATCGCTGTTACGATATTCAGGCTGTACCGGTCTATGACGCCATGGATATGGTGGTGGGGTTATCGGTCACGTGGGTTGATATCACGGAACGTCGGCAGGCGGAGCACAAGCTCGCCAGCGCAAATAAAATATTGCAGCAGTACGCGCAACACGATCACCTGACCGGATTGTTTAACCGTCGCTATATGGATGAGTGTCTGCTAGCCGAGATTTCCCGCGCCTTGCAGGATGATTTTCCGCTGTCGGTGTGTCTGGCTGATATCGACTACTTCAAAAACTACAACGATACCCAGGGGCATCAGGCCGGGGACGATTGCCTGCGCCTGGTTGCCCGCACGCTCACCTCGTCACGCTTGCGCAGCGGCGATAACGTCAGCCGTTACGGCGGCGAAGAGTTTCTGATTATCCTGCCGGGGACGAACCTGATGCAGGCGATGAATGTTGCCGAAGATGTGCGTGGCAATATCAACGCGCTCAGCGTACCGCATGCGGCCAGCCCGACCGGTTTTTTGACCATCAGTATTGGTGTAGCGACATTGCAAGCCGGGCAAGTGCATTTTGAAGGTAAACCGCCGCATATGATTGCCAGCGGCCTTATTCACCGAGCCGATACGGCGCTGTATGCCACGAAAAAACAGGGCCGCAACCAGGTGGTGTCGGCGTGGGATAACCCGTTAACGTCGTAGGGAGCCTGATGGCTCCCGGTTTACGTGATTACGCCAGCGCGTGTTTCCAGTCAGCAATCAGATCGTGTTCATCTTCAATGCCCACCGACAGGCGGATTAGCTGAGGTGTGATGCCGTTTGCCAGGCGCTGTTCAAGCGGAATTGATGCGTGAGTCATGCTAAACGGCTGGCTGACCAGGCTCTCTACACCGCCCAGGCTTTCCGCCAGCGTAAACAGTTTCAGCTTATTGATAATCTCTGTCGCCCGCGTGTCGTCGCCTTTGATGACCACCGAAATCATGCCGCCCGGCAGCGCCATCTGTTTGCGCGCCAGCTGATAATGCGGGTGCGATTCCAGCCACGGGAACCAGACTTTCTCGACCTGCGGTTGCTGTTCCAGCCAGCGGGCGAGAGCCAACGCGTTGCTGCTGTGGCGCTCCACGCGCAGGGAAAGCGTGCGAATGCCGCGTAACGTGAGGAAACTGCTGAACGGATCGAGCACCCCGCCGACGGCGTTTTGCAGATAACCGATTTTTTCAGCCAGCGCCGGGTTATCGCCGACCACAGCCAAACCGGCAACCACATCAGAGTGCCCGTTCAGGTATTTCGTGGCCGAATGCACCACGATATCAAACCCTAATTCCAGCGGGCGATGGATAACCGGCGACGCGAAAGTGTTATCTGCCACGCTGAGAATATTGTGACGCTTGGCGATGGCGGCAATCGCCGCCAGATCCGCCAGCTTCAGCAACGGGTTGGTTGGCGTTTCCACCCAGATCATCCGCGTGTCGGGGCGAATAGCGGCTTCGAGCCCGGCAAGATCGTCCGGTTTGACCCAGCTCACCTGTAACCCGGCGCTGCGGCGGCGCACATTTTCAATCAGGCGGTAAGTGCCGCCGTAAACATCATCAATTGCCACCAGATGGCTGTCTTTATCCAGCAACTCCAGCACGGTGGAGATGCTGGCAAGGCCGGAAGCAAATGCGTAACCGCGCGTGCCGCCTTCCAGCTCGGCAATGGCCGTTTCCAGCGCGTGGCGCGTCGGGTTGCCGCTGCGCGAATATTCGTAACCGGTGTGTTGCCCCGGTGCAGGCTGCGCGAACGTGGAGGTGGCGTAAATGGGCGGCATCACCGCGCCGTGTTGGTCGTTGAATGCGCCGCTGTGGACGCTCTGCGTTGCCAGTGTTTTCATTTTATTTCCCTTATTGTTCAAGACGGTTGCGCCAGGTGGTCAGCACATCGCTGCGGGTTATCAGGCCAACAAAGCGGCCATTGTCGGCGATCACTGCCACCAGGCCGCGGTCGAAAATGGCGTACAGCGCGCTTTCCGGCGCGTGTTTATCAAGAATTTCCACGTTGCGGGTCATCGCCGCTTTCACCGGCAACGCGAAACGCGCGCTGTCGCCGCGCACATGGCTTATCAAATCCCACTCGTCGACAATGCCCACTACCTGGCCGTTTTCCAGCACCGGCAGTTGCGAAATATCGTACAGGCGCATACGCGCCAGCACGGCGGCAAGGCTATCCTCTGGCGCGGCGGTGACGGTTGCTCCTTCGTCGTGGCGCAGGGCGATAAAATCCGTGAGATCGCCGTTGGAAGGGCGGCTCAGCAACCCTTGCTGGCGCATCCAGTCATCGTTAAACATCTTCGACAGGTATTTGTTGCCGCTATCGCAGGCGAACGTCACCACGCGCTTTGGCGTGGTTTGCGCCTGGCAGTAACGCAGGGCCGCGCTGAGCAGCGTCCCGGTGGACGATCCCGCTAAAATTCCTTCCTGTTGCAGCAATTCTCTGGCGGTGGCGAAGGCTTCGCGATCGGTAATGCGGAAGGCTTTGCGCACGCCGTCAATGTGTGCCAGTGGTGGAATAAAATCTTCGCCAATGCCTTCAACCAACCAGGAACCTGGCGTGCTGTAGCGGCCATGTTCAACCTGATCGGCCAGGATCGAACCGGCCGGATCGGCCAGCACAAACTCGGTGTGCGGCGAGTGTTTGGCGAACCAGGCTTGCAGCCCGCCAAGCGTGCCGCCGGAGCCGACGCCAACGACGATGGCGTCGATTTTGCCATCCAGTTGGGCGAAGATTTCCGGGGCGGTGGTGGAAGTGTGCGCCAGCGGGTTCGCGTCGTTATTGAACTGGTCGATGTAAAACGCGCCCGACGTCTCTTGCGCCAGGCGGCGCGCATAATCCTGGTAGTAAGCCGGATGGCCTTTGTTAACGTCTGAGCGGGTAAGCACCACTTTTGCACCCAGCGCGCGCAGGTGGAAAATCTTCTCGCGGCTCATTTTGTCCGGCACGACCAGCACCAGCGAATAGCCCTTTTGCGCGGCGATCAACGCCAGCCCCAGTCCGGTGTTACCGGCGGTGGCTTCAATAATTGTCCCGCCGGGCGCGAGCAGACCACGACGCTCAGCTTCATTAATCATCGACAACGCGACCCGGTCTTTAATCGATCCGCCGGGGTTCTGGTTTTCCAGTTTGAGAAATAATTCGCATGGCCCGCTCACCAGTTTATGTAACTGCAACAGCGGTGTTTGACCGATCAATTCGGTTACTGAATGGAAGACTGACATTGTAGATTCACCCGTAAACAATCGTGATGTGCGGATGATAGGTCTGTCATTTTGCCTGTTTAAATAACCTTTATTCGGCGTTTAGAGTTTTTAGAAATATAAAACTCTATTTAGCCGTCAGGATGGCGAGCCATACAGTCGTCCGGATGGATTGATTGCCAGAAAAGCGGGTTTTTGCGCTGATTTCAGTCACTTTTCCCTTTACGTTCGCCGCAGTTATGCGATTTTCGGCAATACAATGTGAAATAAAGTCTTATCGTCACAACCCCTGCTTCACCTCTTTTAGCGTTTTTGGTTATAAGTAATGTCCATTTGGTTATTTGAATTATAACTGCGGCTGATTATTATCATCTGGACATCCATACTGCTAAACCGCCAAACGGAAACACCCACGAATGATTGTCCTCAGGAATATCTCCAAGATTTTCGACCAGGGAAAGGCATCGATTACCGCCGTCGACGGCGTCAATCTGACGGTTGAGCAGGGGCAGATTTACGGCATTATCGGCTACAGCGGCGCCGGGAAAAGTACGCTGATTCGCTTGCTGAATGGGCTGGAAAAACCGACCTCCGGCAGCGTCGTCATTAATGGCCAGGACATTGCCGCCGCACGTGGGGAAACCCTGCGCCAGGCGCGGCTGAAGATCAGCATGGTTTTTCAGCACTTCAATTTATTGTGGTCGCGCACGGTGAGCGAAAACATCGCTTTTTCAATGCAAATTGCCGGTGCGCCAAAAGCACAGATTAACACCCGCGTGGCGGAACTGATTGAGCTGGTGGGGCTGAAAGGGCGGGAAAATGCTTATCCGTCGCAATTGAGCGGCGGGCAGAAACAGCGTGTGGGTATTGCCCGCGCACTGGCGAATAACCCGGATGTGCTGCTGTGCGATGAAGCCACCTCGGCGCTGGACCCGCAAACCACCGATCAGATCCTCGATTTGCTGCTGGATATTAACCGCCGTTTCAAACTGACGATTGTGCTGATCACCCATGAAATGCATGTGGTGCGCAAGATTTGTGACCGCGTGGCGGTGATGGAGGATGGCAAAGTGGTGGAAGAGGGCGATGTGCTGAGCGTCTTTACCCATCCGCAACAGCCGATCACCAAACAGTTTGTGCGCCAGGTGAGCCAGTATAAAGAAGAAGAGGCGTTCAACCCGGAGCTGAACAGCGCGTTGGATGGCACGGTGATCAAGCTGACATTTACCGGCCACAGCACGCACCAACCGATCGTCGGCGAGCTGACGTTGCGCTATGGCCTGCCGTTTAACATTTTGCACGGCAAGATGTCGCAAACCGCGCACGGCGTCTTTGGACAATTATGGGTGAACGTGAAGGCGACCCCGGAACAACTGAACAATATCCTTGCGGACCTGAGCAAAACGGATATTGAAAGCGAGGTCGTGACACATGGCTGACTCCCTCTTTCCGCATCTGAAATGGGCGCAACTCTGGGCGGCGACGCAAGAGACGCTGTATATGACAGCGCTGTCGGGCGCGGCGACCTTTGTGCTGGGCATTGTGCTCGGTCTGGCGCTGTTTCTCACCGCGCGCGGCGGCCTGTTCCAGAACCGTACGTTGTACAGCGTGATTTCGATTGTGGTGAACGTCTTCCGTTCTATTCCGTTCATCATTTTGATTGTGCTGTTAATCCCGTTTACCAAAACCCTCGTTGGCACCATTCTTGGCGCGAACGCCGCGCTGCCTGCGCTTATCGTCGGTGCCGCGCCGTTTTATGCGCGTCTGGTCGAGATTGCGCTGCGCGAGGTAGATAAAGGGGTGATTGAGGCGACGCGTTCAATGGGCGCGCGGTTGAGCACACTGGTATTTCGGGTGTTACTGCCCGAATCATCACCTGCGTTGGTGTCCGGGATCACCGTGACGCTGATTGCGCTGGTGAGCTACAGCGCCATGGCCGGGGTTATCGGCGCTGGCGGGTTGGGCAATCTTGCTTATCTGGAAGGATTCCAGCGGAACCATAACGACGTCACGCTGGTGGCGACGGTGACCATTCTTATCATCGTCTTCATTATCCAGTTCTGCGGCGACGTGATTACTTCTCTGTTAGATAAACGATAATTATTGGAAACCAACATCATGAAAAAAACACTGACACTGATTGCCGCAGCTACCCTCAGCGTGCTGAGCTTCTCCTCCTGGGCAGATACGCTGACCGTAGGCGCGTCAAACGTGCCACATGCCGAAATCCTTGAACAGGCAAAACCGATTCTGGCGAAGCAGGGAATTGATCTGGAAATCAAACCGTTCCAGGACTACATCCTGCCGAACACGGCGCTGGCCAGCCGCGAACTGGACGCGAACTACTTCCAGCACATTCCGTACCTGAACAGCGTGATCAAAGACCACGCGGGCGACAAAACCTATGATTTTGTTAGCGCAGGTGCCATCCATATTGAGCCGATTGGTATTTACTCCAAAAAATACAAATCGCTGAAAGATCTGCCGCAGGGCGGCAAAATCATCATGCGTGACGCGGTCTCTGAAGAGGGGCGCATTCTCTCTATCTTCGAAAAAGAGGGCGTCATCAAGCTGAAACCGGGTATCGACAAAGTGACGGCGCGTATCGATGACATCGTGGATAACCCGAAAAAACTGAAGTTCCTGCCGAACGTGGAAGCGGCGCTGCTGCCGCAGATGTACAACAACGATGAAGGCGATGCGGTGGTGATCAACGCGAACTATGCGATTGATGCGGGTCTTGACCCGGTTCACGATCCGATCGCGGTTGAAAGCGGCGAAAACAACCCGTATGCCAACATCATTACCGTACACCGTGGTGACGAGAAGAAAAAAGATATCGTGGCACTGGTGAACGTACTGCACTCCAAAGAGATTCAGGACTGGATCCGTACCAAATATAAAGGCGCGGTGATCCCGGTTAACAACTGATTTTCCCCTTCTGCGCGGTCTTGCTGGCCGCGCAATTCTCTGCTGTTTTCCCGCCTCTGACTTTCGCTGTGACTAATCTCACCAATTTTAAACAATCGAGTTAATACTTATTAACAATGCACTACTATTGCCGGGTTGACCAACTGCGGGGGTAGAGATGAAAGATGTCGTGATAGTCGGCGCGGTTCGCACGCCTATCGGCTGTTTTCAGGGCGCGTTGTCACGCCTTTCTGCCGTCGAGTTAGGCAGCCAGGTGGTGCATGCGCTGATAGAGCGTAGCGGTGTGCAGCCACAAGATATCGACGAAGTGATTCTGGGCCAGGTGCTGACAGCAGGCGCCGGGCAAAACCCTGCGCGACAGTCGGCGATCAAAGGCGGCCTGCCGAATACGGTTTCGGCGATCACCATTAATGATGTGTGTGGCTCCGGGCTGAAAGCGTTGCACCTGGCCGCACAGGCGATCCAGTGCGGCGAAGCCGATGTGGTGATCGCCGGTGGGCAGGAGAATATGAGCCGTGCGCCGCATGTGCTGACCGACAGCCGCACCGGCGCGCAACTCGGCAACAGCCAGCTTATTGATAGCCTGGTGCATGACGGTTTGTGGGATGCGTTCAATGATTATCATATGGGCGTAACGGCGGAAAACCTGGCGCGTGAATATGGCATTAGCCGCGAGCGCCAGGATGAGTGGGCGTTAAGCTCGCAGCACAAAGCGCGTGTTGCTATCGATTCCGGGCGTTTTCGCGATGAAATTGTGCCGGTGAGCGCGATGGGGGCTGAGGGGCAGGTGCTGATTATCGATACCGATGAACAACCGCGTACCGATCCCAGCGCGGAAGCGCTGGCGAAACTCGCGCCCGCTTTTGAACAAAGTGGCTCGGTCACCGCCGGTAACGCCTCGCCGATCAATGACGGTGCAGCGGCGGTGCTGGTGATGAGCGAAGCAAAAGCGCAGGAACTCAATTTACCGGTGCTGGCGCGCATCCGCGCGTTTGCCAGCGTTGGTGTCGATCCGGCGTTAATGGGGATTGCGCCGGTTTATGCCATGCGCCGCTGCCTTGAGCGCGCGGGCTGGCAACTTGATGATGTCGATTTGATTGAAGCGAACGAAGCTTACGCCGCGCAGGCGTTATCGGTAGGCAAAATCCTCGAATGGGATGAGAAGCGGGTGAATGTCAACGGCGGGGCGATAGCGTTGGGTCATCCGATTGGCGCTTCCGGCTGCCGCATTCTGGTTTCGCTGGTGCATGAAATGCAAAAACGTCATGCCCGTAAAGGGCTGGCAACTTTATGCATTGGCGGTGGCCAGGGCGTCGCGCTGGCGATTGAACGCGATTAATCTCACCTTAAGTTAAATAAAGCCTTCCACCTGGAAGGCTTTATTGTTTGTGACTAACGTCTCAGCCGCCGTTTCAATTAAATTAAAACCTCAATATGTCGCTCTAATAATTATCCTGCGTTATTTAAAAACACTTCTGCTACGCCGTAATTTACTATTGTTTCCTCCGTTACAATTTGAAATGTAAGAAATAAGTCTGCTTATTATTTGCTGATCTGTTTTGTAGCTCTCTGTTTTACATTGTGTTTTTTATTTGTATTGAACTTTGTAAGCTAACCGTTAATAGAAAATTGGTGTGATCTTTATCATATTAATTTGCGGGTGAAGGGAAAATATATTGATATTCATCACGCCGTTATACATAGTTCCGTTCCATACAAATATTTACGATCCCGATCACTAAAATAAAGTTACCAAAAAAATAAAATAGAATTCCATAAAAATGGAACATAATTTTAATTATTGAGGTAATCTCATGTTTAAGAAAACTCTGGCTCTTGCTTCACTCCTTGGCGCTTCCTTTGCTTCACAAGCCGTCACCGTGGATTTACGTCATGAATACATCGACAGCGGCTCCAACGCCGATCGCGTAGCGGTTTCTCACCGTTTCGATAATGGCTTAGGTTTCGGTGTTGAAGCGAAATGGAAATCTGGCGGCGATGACGCCGACAAACCGTTAACGGAAATCGTGGGTAACGGCCACGAAGAATCCATTAACTGGCGCTGGGCTGCGACCAAGAATTTTGCGTTAACACCAGGCTTTAACATCGAAAGTAAAGATACCAACTCCATCTATAAACCGTATCTTCACGTGCAATACAGCTTTGATAACGGCGTTTATATTGCTGGCCGCTATCGTTATGAATACACCCGTAACCCGGATTCAAGCACCGTTGATAACAAGGTCAACAAATTTGATACCTGGGTAGGCTGGGCGATGGGCGACTACCGCATTGAGCTGAACTATGTTTACGCGAAGAGCACCGAAGATGTTATTCGTGAAAACAACAAAACCTATTCCAACGAATATAACGCCAAAGTGGCGTACAAATTGGATAAAAACTGGTCCCCGTATGTGGAAGTGGGCAACGTTGGTGTGAAAAGTACCGACGAACGCCAGACCCGTTTCCGCCTCGGTGTGGCTTACTCTTTCTGATTGTCTGAAGTACCTGTTTTACCCTCACGAAAACCCCGGAGCCGTTGGCCGGGGTTTTTTATATTTATGCCCGTCATACTTTGAGCCACAGGTTCGTTACTTATCTTCTTTGGACTTTTGGACAGTGTTTTTTGCATTTGCTCAGGCCTGCCCTAAATATTTGAGTCACAGGAAGGCGGCAACGCAGCGAGTCTTCAGGAGCTTACTGAAGTCAATGACTGGGGCGAGTAAGGCCGCCAACACACCTGTGGCTCAAAGTATGACGGGCATGGACGACAAAAAAAAAGCCCCCCAGGAGGAGGGCAAGGCCAGTTACAGAAACACTAACTCAAAGTTTATGCTTGCAACATCACGCGTTGCTCAGGAAGTTTCGCGATATAAAGCGCCGGTTTGCCGTCTTTATCGGAACTAAACAGAATCGCACTGTCGTCAGGTGTGAATGACGGATGCGGATGCGTCACCTGGCGGCTATTGGCAACTGTTGCCCAGGACGTATCGTGGCGCGCCACGCGGAAGTACGCTTTTTTCGCCACATCGAAAACATACAGATACGGATCGTTATCAATGGTGTAACCGCTGGTATCTTTTACATCCACCGGTGTGCCAGAACCATCGCCGACCAGTAATGTGCCGTCGAAGTTGCTCATCAGGTGAGAGCAAGCCGGCATCGGCATCACCGCTTCGTTTACGCCAGTATCCGGATTGAAGCTGTAAATCATGCGTCCCTGTTTACCTTTCAGGTAAGAGACGTACACCAGCGCGGAGCCGTTCGGCACCCAGAATTCGTGGGTGCAGCTTTCGCCTTCGGCGTGATCTTTCACTTTACGCACGTGGCTGCCATCTTCATTCACCAGCCACATCCGCGCATCCACCAGGTCGTGCGGGCCTTCATGACAAAACGCCACGGTATTGTCGTCGAATGGGCGGTAGATCGGGTGACCCAGCCAGTTCTTCTCTTCATGGATCACGCTGCTCTCGCCGCTTTGCAGATCCACGCGTAACAGGCGGCAGTGTGGGCCTTTATGGAAGAAGTCGTGGAACAGTTTCCAGTCATTGAGCGGTGTCCAGTCGCTGGCGGCGATCTCAATCCCGACCAGTTTGCTGCAATCGCTGTTTGCCACCCAGGTACCGTAGCCGACCCACTCGTCCGGCACGCGATAAATTTCGCGCTCGGCCAGCGTCTGCAAATTCACTTCGCGCAGCGTGCGATCGTTCTTCACATAATATAAAGCGCTGTCATCCGGCGAGAGGAAGCCACCAAAGGTGTTATCGCCCGCGCCTTCCGTCAATTGCACGGCTTCGGCTTTAGCAATATCCAGCAGGTAATAATTCCAGTGGCCATCAAATTCACCGGCAAATAACAGGTGGCTGCCATCGTTGAAAAAACACTTCTGATAGAAGTAGTTCCGATGACAGGTCACTTCCGGTGGTGTTAAGCGGGTGATTTCCGCGCCGGTATCCGGATCGCGGCTGATTGCGTAATTGAGTTTTACCCGCATGCCTTTCGCCATAATTCACTCCTTTAGATGGTCCGGTGGGAAAGTTGCGCTCCCAATGATGACCACAAGTTTAAAAATAGGGTATTAATTTATCAAAACAATGTTTCAATATGTGTGATTGCTGACGCACTTTATAAGAAAATCGCCTTTGCGAGCCGGGGTAACGCGCCTTGAAAAAGCTTTTTTGGTAGCGACCTTTGATTTTAAACACAAAAAATGCCGATTGGCCGTCAAAACTCAAAGATGGTCTTAAATTATTGTTTGCTATGCTTTATTTAGAATTATTCCCCCAGCCTAACCGGTGAAGATGCGCTGTCAATACCAAACAATCGTGATCGGACTTACAGATTTAATAATAAGTGGCAGAAAAATTGAAACGTTGTTTTATTCATGATTGAAAACATGTTTTAGCCGGGATAAGATGCGCGTAATGAAGAAACGGAACACTGTTTCTACGTTTCGTGGAGTGACGTTTCGGTCAAAATTTACTTCGGAGGTTATTGTGGAAGTCAGACAAAGCATCCACAGTGCGCATGCGAAAACGCTGGATACCCAGGGCCTGCGCAATGAGTTTTTAGTCGAAAAAGTATTCGTTGATGACGAATACACCATGGTTTACAGCCATATTGATCGCATCATCGTCGGCGGTATTAAGCCGGTGAAGAAAACCGTTTCTGTCGGCGGCGAAGTGGGTAAACAGCTGGGCGTGACCTATTTCCTTGAGCGCCGCGAACTGGGCGTCATTAATATCGGCGGCCCGGGTACCATTACCGTTGACGGCCAGTGTTATGAAATTGGTCATCGCGATGCGTTATATGTTGGAAAAGGCGCCAAAGAGGTGGTTTTTGCCAGCATTGATAGCGCGAAACCGGCCAAGTTTTACTACAACTGCGCACCCGCACACACCACTTTCCCGACGAAAAAAGTGACGCCAGCCGATGTTGCGCCGGTGACGCTTGGCGATCCGCTGACCAGCAACCGTCGCACCATCAATAAATATTTCGTGCCGGACGTGCTGGAAACCTGCCAGTTAAGCATGGGGCTGACCGAGCTTGCGCCGGGCAACCTGTGGAACACTATGCCGTGCCATACCCATGAGCGCCGCATGGAAGTGTACTTCTATTTCAATATGGAAGAAGACGCCTGCGTATTCCATATGATGGGGCAGCCGCAGGAAACGCGTCACATTGTGATGCATAACGAGCAGGCGGTCATTTCTCCCAGCTGGTCAATCCATTCAGGCGTGGGTACGCGTGCGTACACCTTCATCTGGGGGATGGTGGGTGAGAACCAGGTCTTTGATGACATGGATCACGTCGCTGTAAAAGATCTGCGCTAATAGCGGGCAGCATAAAACCATGCCTGTCCGGTACAGGCGCTGATAGATTAAGGAATAAACATGATTCTGGATGCATTTTCTCTTCAAGGTAAGGTTGCGGTAGTAAGCGGTTGCGACACCGGTCTGGGCCAGGGTATGGCCGTGGGTCTGGCGGAAGCGGGCTGCGACATCGTCGGTATCAACATTGTTGAACCAACAGAAACTATCGAGCGCGTGACCGCGCTGGGCCGTCGTTTTCTCAGCCTGACTGCCGATCTGCGTCAGATCGACGGCATTCCGGCGCTGCTGGAGCGTGCGGTCGCCGAGTTTGGCAGAATCGACATTCTGGTAAACAACGCCGGTTTGATCCGTCGCGAAGACGCGATCAACTTCAGCGAGAAAGACTGGGACGACGTCATGAACCTGAACATCAAGAGCGTATTCTTTATGTCCCAGGCGGCGGCAAAACACTTCATCGCGCAGGGTAACGGCGGCAAGATCATCAACATTGCCTCTATGCTCTCTTTCCAGGGCGGCATCCGCGTTCCGTCTTACACCGCGTCAAAAAGCGGCGTAATGGGCGTCACGCGTCTGCTGGCGAACGAGTGGGCGAAGCACAACATCAACGTTAACGCTATCGCACCGGGTTATATGGCGACCAACAACACCCAGCAGCTGCGTGCCGACGAGCAGCGTAGCGCCGAGATCCTCGACCGTATCCCGGCGGGCCGCTGGGGGCTGCCAAGTGATTTGATGGGGCCGGTTGTGTTCCTCTCATCGAAAGCGTCCGACTACATCAACGGCTACACCATTGCTGTCGACGGCGGCTGGCTGGCGCGTTAATTCGCCTGGCGTTGCGCGCACAAAAAAACCTGCCCATGGGCAGGTTTTTTTATCTCTGCGTATTAATTGTCCATATCTTATGAATAGAAAAATCCATATCCTTTTGTCTTAATTCGCAGGCTATGTATAAAAAATCATTAAAAATAAATAAGTTAAAATTAGTTTAGTGCTTAAACTATATTTTCAAAATTGTAAACTCCATCACAAAACACCATGCCACAGCGTATTTATCCATATCTTCGCGTTTTATGCACTGACGCTTTGACGCGCCGCTGACTTACTTTCATAAGACGACTTATTCTGTGCAGGCAGGAAAAAATGGCTTCTATCAGTAATGATTCTGTAGCTTTACCGCGCGCGCTGCGTGATACCCGGCGTATGAATCTGTTTGTCTCGGTGTCGGCAGCGGTCGCCGGGCTGTTGTTTGGTCTCGATATTGGGGTGATTTCCGGCGCGTTGCCGTTTATCACCGACCATTTCACGTTATCCAGCCGTTTGCAGGAATGGGTAGTGAGCAGCATGATGCTAGGTGCAGCGCTGGGGGCGCTGTTTAATGGCTGGCTCTCTTTCCGCCTTGGACGCAAATACAGCTTAATGGTGGGCGCGGTGCTGTTTGTCGCCGGCTCGCTCGGTTCCGCTTTTGCCGCCAGTGTGGAAGTGCTGCTACTTTCCCGCGTGCTGTTGGGGGTTGCGGTCGGCATTGCTTCATATACCGCACCGCTGTATCTCTCGGAAATGGCCAGTGAAAATGTGCGCGGCAAGATGATCAGCATGTACCAGTTGATGGTCACGCTCGGCATTGTGCTGGCGTTCCTGTCTGATACTGCTTTTAGTTACAGCGGCAACTGGCGGGCGATGCTCGGTGTACTGGCGCTGCCGGCACTGTTGCTGATTGTTCTGGTGGTGTTCCTGCCCAATAGCCCGCGCTGGCTGGCGCAAAAAGGGCGGCATATTGAGGCGGAAGAGGTGCTGCGGATGCTGCGTGATACCTCGGAAAAAGCCCGCGAAGAACTTAATGAAATCCGCGAAAGCCTGAAACTGAAACAGGGCGGTTTTCAGCTGTTTAAAGCCAACCGCAATGTGCGTCGCGCCGTGTACCTCGGCATGTTATTGCAGGCGATGCAGCAGTTTACCGGCATGAACATCATCATGTATTACGCGCCGCGTATCTTCAAAATGGCCGGGTTTACCAACACTGAACAGCAGATGATCGCCACGCTGGTGGTGGGACTGACCTTTATGTTTGCCACCTTTATCGCGGTGTTTACCGTGGATAAAGCCGGACGCAAACCGGCGCTGAAAATTGGTTTCAGCGTGATGGCAATTGGCACGTTGATCCTCGGTTACTGCCTGATGCAGTTTGATAACGGCACCGCGTCGAGCGGGTTATCCTGGCTTTCAGTCGGCATGACGATGATCTGTATTGCCGGTTATGCGATGAGCGCCGCGCCGGTCGTGTGGATCCTGTGTTCGGAGATCCAGCCGTTGAAATGCCGTGATTTTGGCATCACCTGTTCCACCACCACAAACTGGGTGTCGAACATGATCATCGGTGCGACTTTCCTGACTTTGCTGGACGCAATTGGCGCTGCAGGTACCTTCTGGCTCTATACCGCGCTGAATCTGGCATTTGTTGGCGTCACTTTCTGGCTGATCCCGGAAACCAAAAATGTCACGCTGGAGCATATCGAGCGCCGTCTGATGGCGGGTGAAAAACTGCGTGATATCGGCATGTAAACAGAACCCCTCTCCCCGGCGGGAGAGGGCAAAATTATACCCGCGCCAGGTAGAGCGCGGGCATGCCTTCGGCATCGGAGGTGAAGAGCACCCACTGGTTATCTGGCGAGAACGACGGATGTGGGTGAGTGACCTGGCGGTCGCCATCCAGCACTTTCCAGCTACTGTTATGCTGGCAAATCGCTTTTTGTTCGCCGCTGTTAATATCATATACCCAGATAAACGGATCGTTGAGGTGGATATCCCCGGTGTGATGCGGTGCGCCGTCACCGACCACCAGGCTGCCATCTTCATTACTCATCAGGTGCGAGCAAGGCGGGATCGCCATCAGTTGCTGGTTTTCCAGCGTGTGCGGATTTGCGCTGTAGAGATAACGGCGCGGGTCGTTTTCCTGGTGCGCAACGTAGTAGAGCGCGGAACCGTCCGGTACCCAGAATTCATGGGTAAAACTTTCTCCCGGCTTGTGCTGGCGCACCTTGCGCAGGTTGCTGCCATCTTCGTTAATCAGCCACATACGCGCATCAATCACATCACGCGGGCCTTCGTGGCAAAAGGCCACGGTCTGGTCATCAAAGGGGCGGTAAATCGGGTGACCAAGCCAGCGTTTCTCCTGCAACAGGGTGTCGCGTTTACCGCTTTGTAGATCAATGCGGATCAAGCGGCATTCGGGGTTGGTAAAGTAGAAGTCACGGAATTTTTGCCAGTCGGTGAGCGGCTGCCAGTCACTCTTTTTGATTTCGATGCCGACCAGTTTGGTGCAGCTGGAGTTGGCGACCCAGGTGCCATACGCAACCCACTCATCGTCCACCTCGTAAACGATATGCTCTTCAAGGGAGTGCAGATCAACGCGGCGCAGCTCGCGGGTATTTTTCACGTACCACAGCGATCTATCGTCGGCGGATAAAAAACCGCCAAACGTATTGTCTCCCGCGCCTTCGGTGAGCTGTGTCGCTTCGCGGTTAGCGAGATCCAACAAGTAGTAATTCCAGTGGCCTTCAAATGCGCCGCCGAAAATCAGTTTCTCGCCGTCCTGGGTAAAGCATTTTTGATAGAAGTAATTACGGTGACAAACAATATGTGGTGGCGTCAGCCGGATTACCTCATGTCCGGTTTTTGCGTCTTTCTGGCTGCGGAAGGTGAGAGAGACTTTTTTCCCCTTTGCCATTACCTGCTCCTTAGATAAAAAAATACCCTGCCGCGAACGGGCAGGGTATGTCATTGCGGTAAAACCTTAGCGCATGGCGCGTTTCAGAATACGCTCAGCCTGACGCTGGAAGTCGGCTGCGGTTTCTTCAACGGATTTCTGGCCATAGTCGATGTACTGAATTGCGGTACCGAACTGGGCAACAATCTGCGGATCGTCAAAGTAAGGCGATACCGAGAGTTTGGTCGGCAGCGACTGCGCCAGACGCAGACCCGCAACCGCCGGATCGCCCTCTTTGATCGCGCCATTGGCGGTCAGCGTTTGTACCGCAGCTTTGCTCAGCGGCACGCCGCGCTCCAGACCCAGCGTTTCAGCACCTTCTTTACTGTTCAGCAGGAAGTTGATTACCTGGGCAGCCTCTTTCGGATGCTTGGTGGATTTACCGATCGACAGCATCTGTGCGGGTTTGAAGAACAGACCTGCGTCTTTCGCGCCCGGCAGCATCGGGTAGTCACCCAGCACCAGTTTGGCTGGCGGCTTCAGGTTATCGGAGTATTTAGTGATGGTGGAGTTCCACATGTAAGTACCCGCCCATTCACCTTCGATCCACGGCTTCATTTCATACATGTTGCTCTTACCGAACGACGCGTAATACTTGGAGTCCGGCATCACGTGGCTATCGACCAGCTTTTTATACATCTGGAAGAATTCCACCCACTGCTCGTTGGTGTAGCTGAATTTCTTCGCTTTTTCATCCACGGCAGGAATGTTGTATTTCTGCACCATGTAGGAGTTCAGCAGCGCCAGCGTATCCTGGTGCTCCAGCACGACCGGGTAGTACTGTTTGCCGAGTTTGCTTTCAAAGGTTTTGCCCGCAGCTAACAGCTCATCCCATGTTTTCGGGAAGGCGACACCCGCTTTTTTCCACTGCTCGTCGTTGAAGTAGAACACGCGCGCGGTGACGGAAATCGGAATGCCGTTCAGCTTGCCGTCAACGGTGGTGGATTGCAGCTCTTTGGCATCGAACTGGCTTAAATCAATAATGTCTTTGACCTGGTTCAGGTCGTAAAAACCGTCGCCATTTTTGGAGAAAATCGGCAGCCAGTTCCAGTTGGTCTGCATCACGTCCGGCTCAGTGCCGCCCGCGATTTGCGTGGTCAGACGGGAGAGGTGACCGTCCCAACCGGTGTATTCAGATTTAACGGTAATGTCCGGATGCTGTTTATGAAACTCTTCCAGCGCTTTTAATGTGACCTGATGACGACCGTTGCCCCCCCACCAGGACATACGAAGATCAACATTATCAGCGGCGGTTGCGGGTACAGCGCACATGCCCAGAGTTGCGGAGATGATGGCGCCGGTAAGCACTTTTTTCATTTTTATACTCCAACGTTTGTTTAAATTTCATTCTTCAAACTGCCCCTTTGGTGGCTACATCGATGCATCCCAGCCGCTGACGTTGGTAAGCGTCTGGGATGCACCGACTTGCCGCCTCGAGGCATCCCGAATGATTTCGTTTAGTTATAAGGAAATGTTCTGTTCAGTTTTAGCGTCAAAAATATGGCATTTATTCATATCAAACTTAAAGTACACCTTCCGGTGAAGCCCCTTTGCAATCATTGGTTTAGCTTCATCAGAAGGAATTCGGGCAGTCAGTTCGTAGTTGCTGACTTTCAGGTAAACAAAGAACTCGTGGCCCATGTTCTCGACGCGGACCAGATCGCCGGAGCCGCAATCGTCGCTATAAGGCTCGTCAGAAACGGAGACAAACTCCGGGCGCACACCAAAGAACACCTCTTTGTCGGCGTAATCCGCGACTTTCTCCTGCTGGCGCGCGTTCAGCGCCAGCGTTTCATGACCAACGGTGATGTGCAGTTGGTCGGCTTTTTTCACAATCTTCGCCGGTTTGATGTTCATTTCCGGCGCGCCAATAAAGCCCGCTACGAACATATTTTTCGGGAAATGGTAGAGGTTGTCCGGGGTATCCACTTGCATGATATGGCCGAGCTTCATCACACAGATGCGGTCGCCCATGGTCATCGCTTCGGTCTGATCGTGCGTGACGTAGACGGTGGTTGCCGGTTTTCCAGATTTCTTTAACTGCTTATGCAGGTCGGAAATACGGATGCGCATTGAGGCGCGCAGTTTGGCGTCCAGGTTCGACAGCGGTTCGTCGAACAGGAAGACATCAGGCTTTTTCACAATCGCGCGGCCAACCGCCACGCGCTGCGCCTGGCCACCGGAAAGCTGGCGCGGCAGGCGGTCCATCAACTCTTCCAGTTCCAGGATTTTCGCCGCTTCATCCACTTGTCTGTTGATCTCATCTTTCGGCATCTTGCTGAGCTTCAGGCCGAACGCGAGGTTTTCCCGCACCGTCATGTGCGGGTAAAGCGCGTAGTTCTGGAACACCATCGCGATACCGCGTGATTTTGGCGCGAGATTGTTAACGATCTTCTCGCCGATGCGCACTTCGCCGCCGCTGATGGTTTCAAGGCCGGCCAGCATGCGCAGCGTGGTGGATTTCGCACAGCCGCTTGGGCCGACAATCACCATAAACTCGCCATCGGCAATTTTCAGGTCGATACCATGTACCGCTTTGAAGCCGTTGGAGTAAACCTTTTCCAGTTTGTTGAAAATAACTTCAGCCATGATACTTCCCTCTTAACCTTTAATTCCGCTGCTGGTCACGCCCTGTACGAAGTAGCGCTGTGCCAGGAAGAAGACAATGATGGACGGCAGAATGGAGATACTCGCCATTGCCAGAATTTCGTTCCACGGCGCCCCTTCGGTGACGTCGATGGACATTTTCAGCGCCAGTGCGATCGGGTATTTATCCACGCTGTAGACATAAATCAGCGGCCCGATAAAGTCGTTCATTGACCACATGAACTGGAACAGCGCCACGGAGATAATCGCCGGTTTCAGGATTGGCACGACCACGTACCAGAGCACCTGCCAGGAGTTACAGCCATCGATTTGCGCCGCTTCTTCCATGTCGCGCGGTACGCCGCGTAAGAACTGAATCAACATAAAGACGAAGAAACCGTGGGTGGCGAATGCCGTTGGCAGATACAGCGGCATATAGCTATTGAGCATGCCCATTTCACGGAACATCAGGTATTGCGGGATCAGCAGCACGGTGCTTGGCAGCAGCATGGTGGCAATAAGCGTACCGAACCAGAAGTTCTTCCACGGGATCTCAAAGCGGGCAAAGCCGTAAGCCACAATGGTGGAAGAGATAATGGTCAGAATCACTTTCGGGATCACATACTTAAAGGTGTTGAGCATGTAGTGACCGAAGGTGTATTCCGTGCCGGTTTTCCAGCCGTTGATAAAGCCGTCCCAGGTGGCGTGGGTTGGCCACAGTCCCAGCGTGGTGAAGATCTCGTGGTTCGGTTTGAACGATGCCGAGAACATCCACGCCAGCGGGTAGAGCATTAACAGGCCGACAAAGAGCAGGATTGTATAGCGAATCCATGCGCTGATTTTCTCGCGGCGCAGCGTGCGCGCCACTTCACGTTCGGCTTCTTTCATGCCTGGCGTGAGATGTTGGATATCAGCCATTTTTGCCTCCCTTATCGGCAGAGTAGAACACCCAGTATTTCGAAGACTTAAAGGCAATGGAGGCAAACACTGCTACGACCAGGAACAGAACCCAGGCCAGCGCCGCACCGTAGCCCATATCGAAGTACTTGAAGGCGGTGTCGTAGATGTAGAGCGAGAACAGATAGGTGTAATAGGTCGGGCCGCCGCCGGTAATGACATACGGGCCGGTAAATTCCTGAAACGCCTGCGTGGTCTGCATGATGAAGTTGAAGAAAATAACCGGCGTAATCAGCGGCACGGTGACTTTCATAAACATCTGCCATTTGCTGGCACCATCGATCATTGCCGCTTCATACTGAGATTGCGGCACGTTTTGCAGCGCAGCAAGGAAGATGACCATCGCGGAACCGAACTGCCAGACGCGCAGCAGGGTAACGGACATCAGCGCCAGCGACGGTTCGCCGAGCCAGTTAATCGGATCCAGACCAAACACGCCGATAAAGCTGTTCAGCAGACCATCGATTGCGAACAGTGCGCGCCACAGTACGGCGATCGCCACGGAGCTCCCGAGAATGGACGGAATGTAGTAAGCCGTACGGAAAAAACCGATGCCGCGAAGTTTAAAGTTGAGCACAAAGGCAATGCCCAGCGCGAAGGCGAGCTTCAGCGGGATTGTCAAAAATACATACGCGAACGTGACGCCCATTGATTTCCAGAAGAGCGTGTCTTCGGTAAACATGTAGCGATAATTCTCAATGCCGTTAAATACCGGCGGGCTCATCAGGTCATACTCAGTAAAACTGAGAAAGAACGATGAGATGAATGGGAAAGCCGTAAAGACTATCAACCCAATAACGTAGGGTGATATCCAGGCCAATCCCAGTAGTCTGTTTTCATTCATACATACCTACCTGGCGAACAATGTGTAATACGGATTCGGAGATTAACTTTTTTCCCCCGCCGCCTGGGCGTCTGAGGGTTAAAACAGGCTCTGCGCGTGCGCTTGATCACAATATCAATTGAATCAATGCGTTTTGAATCTATAACCCGCGGAAATTACTCACGATATTCCGGGTTTTAGAATCCTTTGAACTTGCGTTCTCTGTTTGTGAAACGTCGTTTTAAAATATTTTATTGAGTTTTAAATTGGCGTCATTCGATTAATTCGTGAAATGTGATCGGAGTCGAAACGATGTTTCAATTAAGTGAGGTGGGTGTCATTTTTGTCGAAAAACAGCGGGGTTATAGCCAATAAGCGAGACGATTTACGAAACAGCCTAACGCATTAAATATTGCTAAATGAAATCATATGATACTTAAACGATTATCCGGCGAACTATTTTTATGGGTCTATAAATAAAAACGCCCCCCTAATTATGGGAGGCGTAAAATATTTTAGGGCGCGATCAACGTTTTAAAAAATCTTCACGTACTGGTGTAAAGGTATCAAGCAGCGTACCGGCCTTAAGACACACACATCCGTGCATAATGTGCGGTTCCTTATAAAGTGTATCGCCTGCGGTGACGATATGTTTCTCATCACCAATGGTAAATTCGAACTCGCCGGATAAGACGTAAGTAAGTTGTTCATGAGGATGGTTGTGCATTGGGCCGATGGCGCCTTGTTCGAACATGACTTCGACCGCCATCATTTTGCCGTCATGGGCAAGAATACGGCGGCTAACGCCGTTGCCCAGATCATCAAGCTGAGTGTCTTTATGGAAGATAAACATCGGAGTGTCCTGTAGTAGGTATCGTTAGTGATGAAGATAGAGTAAATGATGAAACGTTGTTTCAAAATAACTTATCTCAGCGTTCTATAAAAATAAACGCGAGGCCAGAGAAGTTGAAAGTCGATCACAACTTTGATTGACTGAGCGCTAAACCAGACGGAGACAAGCGATGAAAACGATAGGACTGCTGGGCGGTATGAGCTGGGAATCAACCGTTCCTTATTACCGCCTGATTAATGAGGGCGTGAAAGCCCGCCTCGGCGGCTTGCACTCCGCCAGCTTGCTTCTGCACAGCCTGGATTTCCATGAAATTGAAACCTGCCAGGCAACAGCACAGTGGCACAAAGCCGGCGAGATCTTAGCCCAGGCGGCGGCGGGTCTGGAGCAGGCAGGCGCACAGGCGATTGTGCTGTGTACCAACACCATGCACAAAGTCGCCGGACAAATTGAAGAGCGTTGCCATATTCCGTTCCTGCACATTGCAGACGCGACCGGGCGGGCGATTGAAAACGCAGGCATGCGCAATGTCGCGTTGCTGGGCACTCGCTACACCATGGAACAGGATTTTTATCGTGGCCGCCTGGAAAAACAGTTTGGCATCGAAACCTCCGTGCCGGGTCCGGAAGATCGCGAGCGCATTAACGACATCATCTTTAGTGAGCTCTGTCTGGGGACGTTCACCGATGAGTCTCGCTACTATTTTGTCAATTTAATCAAAAAATTGGCTGGCGAAGGCGCAGAAGGGGTCATTTTTGGTTGTACCGAAATCGGCCTGCTGCTGCCAGAAACCCACTGCCCGATTAAGGTGTTTGATACGGCGGCGCTGCATGCCGCCGATGCGGTGGATTTTATGCTCTCTTAAGATTCGTCCAGCATGGCAGCCAGCGGCCCGCTGACTAGCGGCATGGCTGCCTGTAAATGGGCGGTAAACGCCTCGACCAGCGCGGAAGCGGGGCGATGCAGTGGGCGGATCAGGCTCACCGTAAACGGCACATCAATACTGAAGCGACGCACCGCGACGCCGCTGGCCGCGTAATCCATTGCGGTGAGCGGGTTAACCACCGAAATTCCCACCCCGGCGCGCACCATCGCGCACACCGAGGCGGCGCTGTGCGTTTCCAGCACCATGCGTCGCTTCACCTGATGCTCATTAAACAGCGTGTCCAGCAACTGCCGGTAGCTGTCGGAGCGTGACAAACTAATGTAATTCTCACCCTGAAAATCTGCCGGTGTTAACACCGCTTTGCGTGCCAGCGGATGATCCTGCGGCATGACGCAGACTTCATTGCAGGTGAGCAGCGGCGTGCGTTCGGTGCCTGCCGGGGTGCTGAGTGTTTCGGTTAAGCCCAGATCGTGGCGCTGCGCTGACAGCCACTCCTCCAGCAACGGCGACTCCTGCGGCACGATATTCAGGCTGACATCCGGGTAGCGCGCCAGAAACGGCTGCAGCAGCAGTGGTAAAAATGATTGTGAGAACACCGGCAGACACGCGATGGAAAGCTCCCCCTGGCGGAACTCTCGCAGGCTTTCGGCGGCGCTGACAATTCGGTCCAGCCCGTACCAGGAACGCTGCACCTCTTCAAATAACCGCAAGCCTTGCACCGTCGGTTGTAAACGCCCACGCGTGCGCTCGAACAGTTTCAGCCCCAGCACTTTTTCAAAGCGTGCCAGCTCACGGCTCACCGTCGGTTGCGAGGTATGCAGCAGCGCGGCGGCTTCCGTCAGATTGCCGGCGGTCATCACGGCGTGAAAGATTTCGATATGGCGCAGATTGACAGCGGGCATGGGCGGGATCCGGTTTCAGAACGTTATCCATATCATTTTTGCATAGAGTTGCGATAAAACGATATTTTTTATTCTCTTCGCGCTGTGGCGTAATCAGTAAAAATTTTGTTGCCCGGAGTCATCATGCCACGCTCATTACACCAGACTGAAACCGACCTTAACGCCGCAAATCTGCTGCGCTTACCTGCTGAATTTGGCTGCCCGGTATGGGTTTATGACGCGCAAATCATTCGCGCACAAATCGCCAAACTGCGCGCGTTTGACGTGGTGCGTTTTGCGCAAAAAGCCTGTTCGAATATTCATATTCTGCGTCTGATGCGGGAGCAGGGCGTGAAAGTCGATTCCGTTTCGCTGGGGGAGATCGAACGTGCGCTAGCAGCGGGTTACGATCCGCAAACGCACCCGGACGATATCGTTTTTACCGCCGATGTGCTGGACGACGCGACTATTGCACGCGTGAGTGAACTGGGAATTGCGGTGAACGCCGGTTCGGTGGATATGCTGGAGCAGCTTGGCGCGGTCTCGCCGGGTCATCGCGTGTGGTTACGCGTTAACCCTGGTTTTGGTCACGGCCACAGCCAAAAAACCAATACTGGCGGCGAAAACAGCAAACATGGTATCTGGTACAGCGATCTGGCAGATGCACTGGCAGTGATGCAGCGTTACCAGCTGAAACTGGCGGGCATTCATATGCATATCGGTTCCGGCGTGGATTATGGCCATCTGGAGCAAGTGTGTGGTGCGATGGTGCGCCAGGTGGTCGATTTCGGCCAGGATCTGCATGCGATTTCCGCAGGCGGCGGTCTGTCGATTCCCTACCACGAAGGGGAAGAGCCGGTGGACACCGCGCATTATTACGGGCTCTGGAACGCGGCGCGCGAGCAAATCGCCAAACATCTGGGACACGCGGTGAAGCTGGAGATCGAACCAGGGCGCTTCCTGGTGGCGGAATCTGGCGTGCTGGTTTCGCAAGTGCGCAGTGTGAAAAACATGGGCAGCCGTCACTTTGTGCTGATCGACGCCGGTTTTAACGATCTGATGCGCCCGGCAATGTACGGCAGTTACCACCACATTACCGCGCTGGCCGCCGATGGCCGCGATCTTCGCCATGCGCCACTGATTGATACCGTGGTTGCCGGACCGCTGTGTGAATCCGGCGATGTCTTTACTCAGCAAGAGGGCGGGAAAGTGGAAACCCGCGCGCTGCCGGAAGTGAAAGCCGGGGATTATCTGGTGCTGCATGATACCGGCGCGTATGGTGCCTCGATGTCATCGAACTACAACAGCCGCCCGCTGCTGCCGGAAGTCTTATTTGATAACGGTGTCGCGCGGTTGATTCGCCGCCGCCAGACCATCGAAGAACTGATCGGTCTGGAGCTGCTCTAAGCCTTGCTGGTCGGTCCCGCTGCCACTGATTCACGCAATACCAGCGTGCCGGTAAACGGTGGGATCGCCGCGATCTGTTCGTTGTTCACCAGTTTGATCGCCTGATCAATCGCGGTGGTGATCATGTTATCGATCGGCAAATAGACCGTCGATAGCCCCGGCTCCAGCCAGCGGGCGCTCGGCGCGTCATCAAAGCCGAACAGCGAAATATCCTGTGGAATACGCAAACCCGCCTGCCATATAGCCTTTGAGGCGCCCAGCGCCATATCGTCGTTACACGCAAACAGCGCGCTGAACGTTACCCCTTCCTGCAACATCTGCTGGCACAGCTCATACCCGCGCGTCATGGTGGAGTCACCGTATTTCACTTTGGCCGGATCCCAGCGAATGCCGTGCTTTTCCAGCGCCTTGCGATAACCCATCAACCGCGCTTTACCGGTCGGCGTGTGGATGGGTGCGGTGATGCAGGCAATATCCCGGTGATGCTGTGTGATCAGGTAATCCACCGCCTGGAAGGCCGCGTCCTGCTGCTCGAAGAACACGCATTTGTCGTGCGCCTGGAATAGCTCGCGGTTGATAACGATCAGCGGCATTGGTGTGGCATCAATAAGCGTTAAGATCGCCTTTTCACTCATAAACCGGGTGTAAAGGATAATGGCGTCGCAGCGCCTGTCTGCCAGCATCTGCACCGCCAGCTCTTCCCGCTCTGGCGTATCGTGACCGTCGGTGACAATTAACTGTTTGCCGTGCAATTCCGCCTGGCGTGACGCCTGCTGCAATAAGCGGCCAAAATAAAAACCGTCAAAACTGGATACCACCAGGCCAATGCTGTTGCTGGTGCGGTTTGCCAGCGAGCGGGCAAGAAAGTTGGGCCGATAGTCCAGCTCTTCCATCGCCTTAAAAACCTGAATGCGGGTGCTCTCTTTTACCTGACCCGTACCGTTCAGCACGCGGGAAACCGTTGCTTTTGAAACGCCCGCGCGCAATGAGACATCCAGCATTGTGACCATGACGAGTTCTCGTTTCGCGTAATGAAACGCAGTTTACCACACTCATTTCACGGGTTAAGGCCAGCCGTTACGGTTTGCGCTAAGTGTCGAAAATCCCTGCTAACGGTAAGGTGGTATGCCAATGTTGGCTTTCGTCTCGTTTTGGAATACCAGAATGCGGGTTGCGAGCCTCGTCACAGAACTTTCTCCTATGTATGGCTATTTTTGGTATGCCAAATGGGACTGTGCTGTATCCCTGCATCGATAAAAAAGCCCCTTTACTGAGGTGTTAACTCATGGCCCTACAAGAAAAACTCATCGATTCTCTGGGTAGTTTTGCGACAAAGTTCAACAGCTATCGCTATATCATGGCGATCAAAGCTTCGTTTATTACCCTGATGCCGGTGATCATCGTCGGCGCATTTTCCGTCCTGATCTCCAATATGGTGCTGGATCCGAAAAACGGCCTCGCCAGCTTCCAGTCACTCTCCTTTCTCGCGGCGTTAAAGCCGATCACCAGTGCGATTAACTACGCCACGCTGAACTTTCTCAACATTGGCGCGGTGTTCTTAATCGGTATTGAACTCGGGCGTATCAACGGCATTAAGACGCTGTTTCCCGGTTTACTGGCGGTGATCTGTTTTATCTGCGTCACGCCAACCACCGTAGAAATGCTGGTAGACGGGCAGATGCACGTGGTGAAAGACGTGCTGCTGCGCCAGTTCTCCGATACCCGTAGCCTGTTCCTCGGCATGTTTATCGCTATTTTGTCGGTGGAAATTTACTGCTGGCTGGAAAACCGCGATGGGCTGAAGATCAAAATGCCGGACACCGTGCCGCCCAACGTTTCTGCTTCGTTTTCGGCCCTGATCCCGGCGATCATCACCACTACGGTAATTGCCACCTTCGGTTTTGTTTTCCACCAGGTGACCGGCATGTACCTGTATGACGCCGTTTACCAGGTGGTGCAACAGCCGCTGGAGCGCGTGGTGCAAAGCCTGCCCGGTATTTTGCTGCTGATGTTTGTGGCGCAACTGTTCTGGGTTATCGGTATCCACGGTAACCAGATGATTAAGCCTATCCGCGAACCGCTGCTGCTGGGTGCGATCACCGTTAATATGAGCGCCTTTGAGCAGGGCAAAGAGGTGCCGAACATCATCACCATGCCGTTCTGGGATGTGTATATGAGTATCGGTGGCTCGGGTTTAACCATCGGCTTGCTGATTGCGGTGATGATCGCCACCAAGCGTAAAGAGATGAAAGAGATCGCCAAACTCTCCATCGGGCCAGGAGTATTTAATATTAACGAGCCGGTTATTTTCGGCATGCCGATCATGCTTAACCCGATCCTCGCGATCCCGTTTATCATCACCCCGCTGGTAACCGGCTCGATCGGTTATTTCGCCACGGTGACTGGCTTTGCCGGCAAAGCGGTGGTGATGGTGCCGTGGACGACGCCGCCATTGATCAACGCCTGGCTGTCGACCGCCGGTTCAATGGGTGCGGTGGTGACGCAGCTTATCTGCATTATTACTTCCGTCATTATCTATCTGCCGTTTGTGAAAATTGCCTCTCGCCGCGCCGAACAAGCGCAACTACAAGCCGAAGCCTCTAACAACGCCTGAGGATGTAATGAGCAAGAAAACTATTGCCATACCGCCGTCGTTTATTCTGGGCGCGGCGGCCTCAGCCTGGCAAACCGAAGGCTGGGTCGACAAACGGGAGGGCCAGGATTCCTGGCCCGATCTCTGGTACAAAAACGATCGTCACGTCTGGCACGACGGTTACGGCCCGGCAGTGGCGACCAATTTCTACCAGCGTTTTCGTGAAGATGTGCAACTGATGAAACAGGCGGGGCTGACTCACTATCGCACGTCAATCAACTGGTCGCGCTTTCTTACTGATTATGAAAACGGCGTGGTCGATGAACGCTATGCCGCGTATTACGACGAACTGTTTGACGAGATGCAGCGCCACGGCATTGTGCCGATGATCTGCCTGGAACATTATGAACTGCCGGGTTATTTGCTGGAAACCTACGGCGGCTGGGCGTCAAAAAAAGTGGTTGAGTTGTATCTGCTGTATGCCGAAAAGGTGTTTGAGCGTTTTCACCATAAAGTTACCCGCTGGTTCACCTTCAACGAGCCGATTGTGGTGCAAACCCGCGTTTACCTGGATGCGCTGCGCTGGCCTTATGAGCAGAACACCGGCACCTGGATGCAGTGGAATCACCATAAAAACCTTGCTACCGCGAAAGTGGTGAAGCTGTTTCGCGAGAAGGGTTATCAAGGCACCGTGGGCTGCATTCTCAACCCGGAAGTTACTTACCCGCGTTCACGCGCGGCGCACGATGTGCTGGCCGCCGAGCGCTACGATCTGTTCTATAACCGCATCTTTCTTGACCCAATGGTGAAAGGCCACTATCCACCGGAGTTGTTCCAGTTGCTGGAAAAACACCAGGTGCAGTGGGATTACAGCGAGGAAGAGCTGGCGATCATTCGTGACAACACCGTTGATGAACTCGGTATTAACCTCTATTACCCGCATCGTGTAAAAGCGCCGTCGCGCGCCTGGCACCCGGAAACGCCTTTCCACCCGGCCTACTACTACGAGCCTTTTGAGTTGCCGGGCAGAAAAATGAACAAATCGCGCGGCTGGGAGATCCTGCCGGAGATCATTTATGACATGGCGATGCGCATCAAAAACGACTACGGCAACATTCCGTGGTTTGTTGCAGAAAGCGGCATGGGTATTGAGAACGAAGGGCAGTTTCGCAACGCGGCGGGCACCATTGAGGACGATTACCGCATTGATTTTATTGCCGCACATTTATACCAAACGCTGCGCGCCAGAGAAGCGGGCGCGAACTGCCAGGGTTACATGTTGTGGGCGTTTACCGATAACGTCTCGCCAATGAACGCGTTTAAAAACCGCTATGGCCTGATTGAGATCGACCTGCAAAACAACCGCGACCGCCGGCTGAAAAAGTCTGCCGCCTGGTTTCGTAAGCTGGGCGATGAACGCCAGCTTACTCTGACTATTGATGACGAATGGAAATAAGGAGCCACCATGAAACGTATTGTGTTGTGCTGCTCCGCCGGGATGTCCACATCGCTGGTGGTGACCAAAATGGAAAAAGTGGCGGCGGAGCGCGGCCTTGAGCTGAAGATCTACGCCATTGCTGAGCAATCCCTGCGCGACGAACTGCAAAGCTACGCCGCCGAGATAACCGCTGTGCTGCTGGGGCCGCAGGTGCGCTTTAAGCTAGCGGAAAATAAAAAACTGACCGACGAATACGGCATTCCGATTGATGTGATCGATTCGGTGGCTTACGGCACCTTAAACGGCGCGAAAGTTCTCGATCAAGCGCTGGCTTTGGTAAGATAGCGCCGACAGGCCGGGGCGCGCCCGGCCTGAGCGATAACTCAGACTTGCAGGTGATATTGTGGAGAAGGCCGTCGTCCCGCCGGAAAAAAAACAGTACCAGGAGATTGGCGAAGATTTACGCGAGCAGATAATCCAGGGGCATTACCCCGTGGGTTCCCGTCTGCCGCCGGAGCGCAATATCGCCGAAAAATATGGCGTTAGCCGTACCATCGTGCGTGAAGCATTGCTGATGCTGGAGTTGCAAGGCACGGTGGATATTCGCCAGGGTTCCGGTGTTTATGTGATGCGTATTCCGCAGGAGCATGAAAACGAAGAGGAGCGCTTTTTAAGTAGCGATGTTGGCCCGTTTGAGATCTTACAGGCGCGACAACTGCTGGAGAGTAATATCGCCGCTTTTGCCGCCAAAATGGCGACGCGCGCGGATATCGATAATCTTCGGCGCATTCTTGAGCAAGAGCAGCGCGCCATTGCGATGAATGACACCTCGCAGGACAACAGCAAAATGTTCCACCTGGTGCTGGCTGGCGCATCGCAAAACCAAATGCTGTTGGCGACGGTGGAGAGTATCTGGCACCACATGGACAGCAGCCCGCTGTGGCAACAATTCAACGTGCATATTGCCAGCCGCCCGTATCGCCTGAAATGGCTGGGCGACCGGCAGACTCTGCTGGCAGCGCTGCGCCGTCGCGATGTGATGGGCGCATGGCAAGCCATGTGGCAGCACCTCGAAAATGTCAAAAAGAGCCTGTTGGAGCTTTCCGATGAAGATGCGCCAGACTTTGATGGCTACCTGTTTGAGTCGGTACCGATTTTCCAAGGAAAGATCGTATGAAGATTATTCCCCTTTACGAAGCGCCACACTTCGAAGAGCAGGTGGTGGACTGGTTATGGCATGAGTTTGGCGATTCGCTGCCGCGTGATTTCTTCGCCAGTATCATCGCCCACAGCCAGCGGCCGGGGCAGTTGCCGCTGACTTATGTCCTGGTTGACGATGATCAACTGCTGGGAACCGTCGGGCTGTGGCGCTGCGATTTGATAAGCCGCCAGGATCTGTTTCCGTGGCTGGCGGCGTTATATGTGAAAGAGAGCACTCGCGGGCAGGGGCTTGCCGGACGGTTACAGCGCCATGTGATTGAGCAGGCGAAGGCGATGGGTTTTCAGGAGCTGCATCTTTACTCGGCGTGTCGTGATTTTTACGAGCGTTTTGGCTGGCGCTACATCGGCGACGGTCTTGAGTATCCGGACAAGACCGTGCACCTGTACCGCTACTCTTGCAGCGCAATCACCGAATGACGGCGTACCAGCGTTGGATTGAAAAGGTAAGTGATTTCCGGCAGCGGGCGGTTTTCCGCCAGCGCCAGCGCCAGCTCGGCGGCTTGTGTTGCCATGGTGACAATCGGGTAGCGCACGGTAGTTAAGCGCGGGCGAACATAGCGCGATACCAACACATCATCGAAGCCAATTAGTGAAATCTCACGTGGCACATCAATGCCATTGTCATTCAGCACACCCATGGCACCCGCGGCCATGGAATCGTTATAACAAGCGACGGCGGTAAAGTTACGCCCCCGACCGAGCAACTCGGTCATCGCCTGTTCGCCGCCGCTCTCATCCGGCTCGGCAAACGTCACCAGCCGATCGTTACAGGGCAAACCATTCTCTTTCAGCGCATCGTAATAGCCTTGCAAGCGGTCTTCCGCATCAGAAATCGCGTGGTTGGAGCAAAGATAGCCAATGCGCGTATGGCCTTGCTGGATCAGATGGCGCGTTGCCAGCCAGGCACCGTAACGGTCATCCAGAGCCACACAGCGTTGTTCAAAACCCGGCAAAATGCGGTTGATTAACACCATGCCCGGCATCTGTTTCATCAGCGAGGCGAGTTCATCGTCAGGAAGGGTTTTGGCGTGAACGACCAGCGCCGCGCAGCGGTGGCGAATAAGTTGCTCAATGGCTTTACGCTCTTTCTCTTCGTTATGGTAGCCGTTGCCAATCAGCAAGAAATTCCCGGTAGCGGAGGCGACCTGTTCAACAGCCTTCACCATGGCGCCGAAAAAGGGATCCGACACGTCGCCCACCACCAGACCCACTGTTTCGGTGGACTGTTGCGCCAGCGCGCGGGCATTAGCGTTCGGGTGGTAATTGAGCGCATCCATTGCGCTTTGCACCGCCTGGCGCGAGGTTTCGCTCGCTTTTGGCGAGTCGTTAATCACGCGGGAAACCGTTGCGACCGAAACTCCTGCCAGCCGCGCGACATCTTTGATAGTCGCCATCACGCACCTTCCTTTGGGTAAGCGTTTACACGCTGCATAGTGTTACGGAAAAGCGACGTGTAATCAAGGAAGCTACCCGGCAGGTATCTGCAAACGTGAGCTGACGCGAAGGAAATCAGTGAAAACGTTACACGTGGGAAATTGCAAAGTAATTCAGGCACAATCTTTAGTTACACTTTGCGAAGGGCTGTTTCGATTGTCCGCTGGTGGCGTGTATCCCCCCGTGACAGAGTAGAACTCCCAGAGGTATTGATAGGTGAGCGCAACCCCCAGGGTTGCACACTCGAATTACACCAACCTGCGCAGATGCGCAGGTTTTTTTTTACCTTTAGTCTGTAACAGTAATCGCGAATGGACACACCTCGTTTCACTTCGGCTCACTCTCTTGCTTTTTCCCACTGGTGAGGCGCGGTGCCGCACGCGACAATCAAGGTCCCAGAGGTATTGATTGGTGATTTATTCGGTACGCTTTTCGTACTCATTTCTTGCACCAACCTGCGCGGACGCGCAGGTTTTTTTTCGCCCGCGTTTTAACCCGCCGCACTTCTCATGTAATCTGCCACAATTTGATAACGTGCTTAATTGACTGGCAAAAGGAGTTGAAATGCTACTGGGTTTTTTCCGCGGTCTGTTCCGTGTGTTGTTTCGCGTACAACTGACCGGCAACATGCAGGCGCTGCACGGCGAACGCGTGCTTATTACCCCTAATCATGTCTCTTTTATTGATGGCATTTTGCTGGCGTTATTTCTGCCAGTGCGCCCGGTTTTTGCGGTCTACACCTCCATCAGCAGCCAGTGGTACATGCGCTGGATAAGCTCGATTATTGATTTTGTGCCGTTGGACCCGACCAAGCCGATGTCGATTAAACATCTGGTGCGGTTAGTGGAACAGGGCCGCCCGGTGGTGATTTTCCCGGAAGGCCGTATTTCTGTTTCCGGCTCATTAATGAAAATTTACGACGGTGCAGGTTTCGTGGCGGCAAAATCAGGCGCGACGGTGATCCCACTGCGTATTGATGGTGCGGAGCTAACTTACTTCAGCCGCCTCAAAGGGCTGGTAAAACAGCGCCTGTTCCCACGTATTACGTTGCATATTCTGCCGCCTACGCATCTACCGATGCCGGATGCGCCGCGTGCGCGTGACCGTCGCAAGCTGGCGGGCGAGATGCTGCATCAAATTATGATGGAAGCGCGTATGGCCGTGCGCCCACGCGAAACCCTGTTTGAAGCATTGCTTTCTGCAAAGCATCGCTATGGCTCTAATAAGCACTGTGTTGAAGACATCAATTTCACGCCGGATAGTTACCGCAAGCTGCTGACCAAATCGCTGTTTGTTGCCCGTATCCTGGATAAATATAGCGCGCCGGGTGAGAAAATCGGCCTGATGTTGCCAAACGCCGGCATCAGCGCGGCGGTGATTTTCGGCGCGATTGCGCGTGCGCGCATCCCGGCGATGATGAACTACACCGCCGGCGTGAAAGGGTTGAGTAGTGCGATTACCGCAGCGCAGATTAAAACCATCTTCACATCCCGTACTTTTATGGATAAAGGCAAGCTGTGGCATCTGCCGGAGCAGCTCACACAGGTACGCTGGGTTTATCTGGAAGATTTAAAAGGCGATGTCACCTGGGAAGACAAGGTGTGGATTTTCCGCCATCTGCTGACGCCATTAAAAGCGCAACTGCCGCAAAAACCGGAAGACCCGGCACTGATCCTCTTCACCTCAGGTTCAGAGGGCAATCCGAAGGGCGTGGTGCATAGCCATAAAAGCCTACTGGCCAACGTTGAGCAGATTAAAACCATCGCCGATTTCACCGCCAATGACCGCTTCATGTCGGCGCTGCCGCTATTCCACTCGTTTGGCTTAACGGTGGGGTTATTCACGCCGTTATTCACCGGCGCGGAGGTGTTCCTTTATCCGAGCCCGTTGCACTACCGCATTGTTCCTGAACTGGTGTATGACCGTAACTGCACCGTGCTGTTTGGCACCTCGACATTCCTTGGCAATTATGCGCGTTTTGCCAACCCGTATGACTTCTTCCGCTTGCGCTATGTGGTTGCCGGTGCTGAAAAATTGCAGGACAGCACCCGCCAGCTGTGGCAGGACAAATTCGGCCTGCGCATCCTTGAAGGTTACGGCGTGACCGAGTGTGCGCCAGTGGTTTCTATCAACGTACCGATGGCAGCAAAACCGGGTACCGTCGGGCGGATTTTACCTGGCATGGATGCGCGGTTAATGGCGGTGCCGGGCATTGAAGACGGTGGTCGCCTGCAATTGAAAGGGCCCAACGTGATGACCGGTTATCTGCGGGTGGAAAATCCCGGCGTGCTGGAAGCGCCCACGGCGGAAAATATCAACGGCGAAATGGAAGCGGGCTGGTATGACACCGGTGATATTGTCCGTTTTGATGAGCAAGGCTTTGTGCAGATTCAGGGGCGGGCGAAGCGTTTTGCCAAAATCGCCGGGGAGATGATCTCGCTGGAGATTGTCGAACAACTGGCGCTGGCGGTTTCGCCGGAGAAACTGCATGCCACGGTGGTCAAGAGCGATGCCAGCAAAGGCGAGGCGCTGGTGATGTTCACCACCGACAGCGAGTTGACGCGCGATAAGCTGCAACAGCAGGCGCGGTCGCAGGGGGTGCCGGAACTTGCCGTGCCGCGCGATATTCGCTTCCTGAAACAGTTGCCCGTGCTGGGCAGCGGCAAACCTGATTTTGTGACCCTGAAAAGCATGATTGAAGAGGCGGAGTCGACACATGCATGAGTCAGTAAGCACTAACTCCTCGCTGTGGTCGCGCGGGATGATGGCGGTGATTGCCGCGCAGTTTCTCTCGGCGTTTGGCGATAACGCGCTGCTCTTCGCCACGCTGGCGTTGCTGAAAGCGGAGTTTTATCCCGACTGGAGCCAGCCGATTTTGCAGATGGTGTTTGTGGGCGCTTACATTCTTTTCGCACCCTTTGTTGGACAGATCGCCGACAGCTTCGCCAAAGGCCGGGTGATGATGTTCGCCAACGGCCTGAAACTGGTTGGCGCGGCGAGTATTTGCATCGGCATCAATCCGTTTGTCGGTTATCTGTTAGTCGGCATTGGTGCGGCAGCCTATTCCCCGGCGAAGTACGGCATTCTTGGTGAAATCACCACCGGCGATAAGCTGGTGAAAGCGAATGGTTTGATGGAGTCGTCGACCATTGCCGCCATTTTACTCGGCTCCGTTGCTGGCGGTGTACTGGCCGACTGGCACGTGCTGGCGGCGCTTGGCGTTTGTGCGCTGGTGTATGCGGGCGCGGTGATCGCCAATTTGCTGATCCCGAAGCTACCTGCTGCGCGTCCGGGGCAATCCTGGCGCTTTACACCAATGACGTCCAGCTTCTTCAACGCCTGCAAAAGCCTGTGGCGCAACGGTAAAACGCGCTTCTCGCTGGTCGGGACTAGTCTGTTCTGGGGCGCGGGCGTGACGCTGCGTTTCCTGCTGGTGCTGTGGGTGCCAGTGGCGCTTGGGATCACGGATAACGCGACGCCAACGTATCTTAACGCGATGGTCGCCGTCGGAATTGTGGCTGGTGCCGGGCTGGCAGCGAAGCTGGTGACGCTGGAAACCGTGGCGCGTTGTATGCCTGCTGGCATTCTCATTGGCGTGGCGGTGGTGCTGTTTTCATTGCAACATGCATTACTGCCTGCTTACGGCGTGCTGATGTTGATCGGCATGTTGGGCGGTTTCTTTGTGGTGCCGCTGAATGCGCTGTTGCAAGCGATTGGCAAAGAGTCGGTTGGCGCGGGCAATGCGATCGCGGTGCAGAACCTCGGCGAAAACATGGCCATGTTGTTGATGCTGGGCCTGTACTCGTTGGCGGTGAAAGCGGGCGTACCGGTAATTGGCACTGGCGTGGGCTTTGGGGTTATTTTCGCGCTGGCAATTACGGCGCTGTGGATCTGGCAGCGCCGCCGTTAACCGTTACGGTGCCGGGTAGGTGTAAACCTGATGCACTGCTTCGATCTCAGCCAGAATCTCTGCGCTGAGATCGAGATGGAAGCTTTCCACGTTGGTTTTCAGTTGCTCCATCGTCGTTGCGCCCAGCAGGGTGCTGGCGACGAAAGGCTGACGCCGCACGAAAGCCAGCGCCATTTGCGCCGGATCCAGATTGTGGCGCTTCGCAATCTCGACATACGCCGCGACGGCTTTTTGCGACTGCTCACTGCTGTAACGCGTAAAGCGGCTAAACAGGGTGTTGCGCGCGCCAGCGGGTTTCGCACCGTTGAGATATTTACCGGTTAGCGTACCAAACGCCAGACACGAGTAGGCGAGCAGCTCGACACCTTCATATTGGCTCACTTCCGCCAGACCCACTTCAAAGCTGCGGTTTAACAAGCTGTACGGGTTCTGAATCGTCACGATGCGTGGCAACTCATGTTTCTCGGCCAGTTGCAGATAACGCATTACGCCAAACGCCGTTTCGTTTGACACGCCGATATAGCGGATTTTCCCGGCACGCTGGCATTCGGTCAGCGCCTCCAGCGTTTCCAGCAGCGTCACCACCGGCGCACTATCAACCCAGCTGTAACCCAGTTTGCCGAAGCAGTTGGTCGGGCGCTGTGGCCAGTGTACCTGGTAAAGATCGAGGTAATCGGTTTGCAGACGTTTTAAGCTGTCGTCCAGTGCCACGCGGATGTTTTTGCGATCCAACGCCTGATTCGGGCGAATACCGCTGTCATTGTTGCGGCTGGGGCCACTGACTTTGGAGGCGATAACCAGCTTCTCACGGTTACCGCGTTTTGCCAGCCAGTTGCCGACATAGGTTTCCGTCAAACCCTGCGTTTCCGGACGTGGCGGAACAGGGTACATCTCTGCAACGTCAATCAGGTTGATGCCCTGGCTGACGGCGTAATCGAGCTGTGCATGGGCGTCGGCTTCGCTGTTTTGTTCACCAAACGTCATAGTGCCCAGCCCCAGGGTGCTTATTTCAAGCGAACTGTGGGGGATACGGTGATACTGCATAGCCGGCTTCCTTAAAAGTACAACGTCAGTTGACCTGACAAAGGAATATAAACATGGCAGAGGGGAGTAAAAAGGGAAAGCGAAAAATCAAATAAAGGCCAGCAGGTGACTGACCTTTATAACAATTTCTTAGCGTTCAATAATCTGGGATACGTCATCGCGGTTAATCTGCATCTTATTGCCCTGCTGATCGCGGTAGCTGACCAGCCCGGTATCATCGTCAATTTCCGGCTTACCGTCCGTCAGGATCATCCTGCCGTCTTTTGTCGCCATCACGTAATCACTGCTGCATCCGGAAACGGCGAAAGCCAACCCCACTGCGGAAATAATCACTGCCCATTTCTTCATCGTTCTGATCCTCTGGTGGCATGCGTCTGACAACAAGTTTAGTAATAACGTGCTGTTTGGCGATGAAAAAGCAGGATAATCTGAAAAAAGTTGTTAAAGACAGATGAAAGATAAAAAACGCTTCCCCGGTTGAGGAAGCGTTTTGTTTACAGCGGATTCTTCTTATTTCGCATCAGGTTGAGCGTTTCAACCGCGATGGAGAAGAACATAGCGAAGTAGATGTAACCTTTCGGTACATGAATGGAGACGCTTTCCAGAATCAGCGTAAAACCGACGAGGATCAAAAACGACAACGCCAGCATTTTGACAGACGGGTGGCGATCAACAAACTCGCCAATCGGACGCGCGGCAAACATCATCACGCCAACGGCGATAACTACTGCCGCCATCATAATGAACAGATGATCGGACAGCCCCACCGCCGTGATCACCGAGTCGAGACTGAAGATAATATCGAGCAGCATAATCTGCACAATCGCGCCAAGGAAGGAATGCACATTAGTCTTCAATCCTTCCTCTTCCCCTTCGATCGATTCGTGGATCTCTTTACTCGCTTTCCAGATAAGGAACAGACCACCAAGGAATAAGATCAGATCGCGGGCAGAAACGCTGTGATCAAACACGCTGAACAGCGGGTGTGTCAGCCTTGTTACCCACGCAATGGATGCCAGCAGTAATAGCCGCATGATCATCGCCGCAGCCAGACCTAACCGACGTGCGTGATTACGCTGCGCGGTAGGTAGCTTCGCAACCACCAGAGAGAGGAAAATAATGTTGTCGATCCCTAAAACGATCTCCAGCAGCGTCAGCGTACCGAGCGCGAGCCAGGCGTTGGGATCGGTTACCCATGCAAATAACATCTCTATAAAGTCCTGCCAAAAAAAGAAGCGCCAATTATAAGCGCCACTGTGGCTTAGGCAAAAATTTAATGCGGCGAAAGCAAAAAGTGGCGCGCCAGCAGTGCACCGGTGAAGTTCTTTTTCAGGTAAAAGCCGCGCGGCAATGTGAGGATGGTTTCGCCATGTTCGCCAATGGCCTCGGTCAGCGCTTTACTGTTAGCAGCCTTCGGGCGCAATTGCAGAACTTCGCCGTGACGGGCGGTAATTCGGGTGACCTGACCTAACACAATCAAATCCATCAACTCTTCCCAGTCGAGCCGCAACTGCTGTTCTTCTTCTGCATTTGGGCTCCAGAGCAGCGGCGATCCGACGCGGCGATCCGCCACCGGTATCTCGCGTGATCCTTCAATGGGAACCCATAAGACGCGCTTGAGCTTATGCCGCACGTGGCTGGTTTCCCACACGACGCCACTGTTGCCGGTAAGTGGCGCCACGCACACAAATGTGGTTTCCAGCGGGCGTCCCTGGTTATCCACCGGAATGGTTTTTAGCTCAACGCCCAGCGCGGCAAAATCTTGCTCGGGTTTACTGCCTGCGCTGGCACCGAGCCACAACTCCAGCAGAACACCTGTCCAGCCTTTATCACGCTTTAAATCACGCGGAACGGGCAAGCCTGCAAGGGCGGCCAGTTCGCCGAGCGTGTAGCCCGCCAGGCGCTGTGCCTGGGCAAGCAATTGCACTTCTGATTCAGGCGGTGAAGTGAAAGGAGCCAACGCGAACATGTTAAAAACCTTTTGCTTAAAAAATAACCGCTAATTTTGCACCGTAGCCCGGCAGTGTACCTTTTTCTTTGTGCTATGAACAATTGCATGATTTATAAGGTAATTTACGGAGGGTTTTGAAGAGTTGCGCAACTACGTGTCGGGTTTTCCAAATCTGGTCACTGACAATGAACAGGATCTTACACCATGTTATCCACAGAAAAGTGGGATAACTGGGAAAAAGTGCCACTACTGTTTCGATTTACAGCCTTGACGTGCGAGGAAAATCGAAATTCTGCACAAAATGTGCCTAACTTATTGGCATAATCTGTGGATAAATTCGACTCTGTTCGATCTTTCATCAGCGCCAGGATCCTTAAGGTGATGAACGTCACATTATGGGCCTGTTAACGGTTGAGAAGCTACTTAAATTAATGAATTACTGTGTTTTATTTGTTTCATGCAAAACGGGGTTATTCAGACTGTTCTGGGTTTTCCCTGGGTAATTCCATACTTTTTCACAACTCTATCCACAGAAAAGGTGAATAAAAAGCGTCGTCAAAATCGTTTTCTGTTTATAACTTTGATAATTACTGTGAGTTATTCAAATGTTATTCGTTCGTATCCCTGTCATAGAGTGGTTTACCGTTTTCCGGGAGTGTGAAACAATCGCTTTATTCAGACTTTTTTTGAGGTAGTCCGGTGATTGATGACGATGGCTACCGCCCAAATGTTGGAATCGTAATCTGTAATCGACAAGGTCAGGTCATGTGGGCCAGACGCTTTGGACAGCACTCGTGGCAGTTCCCCCAGGGGGGAATTAACCCTGGCGAGTCCCCGGAACAAGCAATGTATCGGGAACTGTTTGAGGAAGTGGGCTTAAGTCGTAAAGATGTTCGTATCCTTGCTTCTACGCGTAACTGGTTGCGTTACAAGTTACCGAAACGTTTGGTGCGTTGGGACACAAAGCCGGTTTGTATCGGCCAGAAACAAAAATGGTTTCTTTTGCAGTTGATAGGTAACGATAGTGAGATCAACATGCAGACCAGCAGCACGCCCGAGTTTGATGGCTGGCGTTGGGTGAGCTACTGGTATCCTGTCCGTCAGGTAGTGTCGTTTAAACGCGATGTCTACCGACGGGTGATGAAAGAGTTTGCAAGCGCGGTGATGTCGCTTCAGGAAACGCCTCCGAAGCCGCAAAGTGCGCCTGCCTGGCGACGTAAACGAGGTTAAGCCACCCACATTATGCTCACCCGACTGCGAGAAATAGTTGAGAAAGTCGCCAGCGCGCCACGCCTTAATGAAGCGCTGGAAATATTGGTTACCGACGTTTGTCTGGCGATGGAAACCGAAGTGTGCTCGGTCTATCTCGCAGATCACGACCGGCGTTGTTATTACCTGATGGCGACCCGCGGTTTAAAAAAGCCGCGTGGTCGTACCGTCGCGCTCGCATTCGATCAGGGAATTGTCGGTCTGGTAGGCAGGCTGGCGGAACCCATCAACCTGGCGGATGCGCAAAAACATCCCAGTTTTAAATACATTCCTGCTGTTAAAGAAGAGCGCTTTCGCGCTTTTCTTGGCGTACCTATTATTCAGCGTCGCCAGTTGCTTGGTGTGCTGGTGGTGCAACAGCGCGAGCTACGCCAGTACGATGAAAGCGAAGAGTCCTTTCTGGTCACGCTTGCTACCCAGATGGCGGCTATCCTCTCCCAGTCACAGTTAAACGCGCTGTTTGGCCAGTATCGGCAGACGCGAATTCGCGCCTTACCGGCAGCGCCAGGTGTTGCTATCGCTGAAGGTTGGGTCGATGAAACGCTGCCGTTAATGGAACAGGTTTATCCGGCCTCGACGCTTGATACCTCGCTTGAGCGCGAAAGATTAACAGCGGCTCTGGAAGAAGCCGCCAATGAATTTCGCCGTTACAGCAAACGTTTCGCCGCCGGCGCGCAAAAAGAGACGGCGGCAATTTTCGATCTCTATTCGCACCTGCTTTCCGATGCGCGCCTGCGCCGTGAGCTGTTTGAAGAAGTGGACAGGGGCGTGGTGGCTGAATGGGCGGTAAAAACCGTAATTGAAAGTTTTGCCGAACAGTTTGCTGCCCTCAATGATGGCTACCTGAAAGAGCGCTCTGGAGATTTGCGTACGCTGGGCCAGCGTTTGTTATTCCACCTCGATGACTCCATTTCCGGGCCAAACAGTTGGCCGGAGCGCTTTATCCTCGTTGCCGAGGAACTCTCCGCCACGACACTTGCAGAACTGCCGCACGACAGGCTAGTGGGTGTGGTGGTGCGTGACGGTGCGTCAAATTCGCACGCGGCAATTATGGTGCGCGCGCTTGGCATCCCGACGGTAATGGGGGCGGATATTCAGCCCGCCGTGCTGCAACGTCGCATGTTGGTGGTGGACGGTTATCGCGGTGAGCTGTTGGTGGATCCTGAACCGGTATTGTTGCAGGAATACCAGCGCCTTATCAGCGAAGAGAATGAACTCAGCCGCCTTGCCGAAGACGACGTGAACCTGGCCGCGCAGCTAAAAAGCGGCGAGCGGGTAAAGGTGATGCTGAACGCAGGTTTAAGCCCAGAGCATGAAGAGAAACTGGGCAGCCGCATCGACGGAATTGGGCTTTATCGCACAGAAATCCCGTTTATGTTGCAAAGCGGCTTCCCGTCGGAAGAGGAACAGGTGGCGCAATACCAGGGCATGTTGCAGATGTTTAACGATAAGCCTGTGACGCTGCGTACGCTCGATATCGGCGCTGATAAGCAATTACCTTATATGCCTATCAGCGAGGAGAACCCTTGCCTTGGCTGGCGTGGTATCCGAATCACGCTCGACCAGCCGGAAATCTTCCTGGTGCAGGTGCGCGCTATGCTGCGCGCCAATGCGGCAACCGGGAATCTCAGCATTCTGCTGCCGATGATCACCAGCATCGACGAAATCGATGAAGCGCGCAGGCTAATCGAGCGCGCCGGTCGTGAAGTGGAAGAGATGATCGGTTACGCAATTCCTAAGCCGCGTATCGGAGTGATGCTGGAAGTGCCGTCAATGGTGTTTATGTTGTCGCACCTGGCGAATCGCGTCGATTTTATCTCGATTGGCACCAACGACCTGACGCAATACATCCTGGCCGTTGATCGTAACAATACCCGAGTGGCAAATATGTACGACAGCCTGCACCCGGCGGTGCTGCGGGCGCTGGCGATGGTTGCCGATGAAGCAGAACGGTTAGGCATTGATATCCGCTTGTGCGGTGAAATGGCCGGGGATCCGATGTGCGTCGCCGTGCTTATTGGCCTTGGGTACCGCCATCTCTCCATGAACGGACGCTCGGTGGCGCGCATTAAATATTTGCTACGGCGTATTGATTGTGAAGAGGCGCAAACGCTGGCGAGACGTACCCTGGATGCGCAACTGGCAACCGAAGTGCGTCATCAAATTGCCGCATTTATGGAGCGGCGTGGGCTGGGCGGCCTGATTCGCGGTGGAATTTAGCCGGTTCAGGGATATACATAACTTTTACAACTTCGCCGCCACCCGCTCGCGGTGCCTTATGCTATGATTCGCAGCTTTGGAGCGACCGACAATTGCGGTCGCGTAGGTGAACCGCTGTCCACTTTCGGCGGAATAACAACAAGTTGTGGTGACAGATGAACAGTGGCTATCTGCATTTTCCGGACTTTGATCCGGTGATTTTTTCCATTGGACCGGTTTCCCTCCACTGGTACGGATTGATGTACCTGGTGGGTTTCGTTTTTGCGATGTGGCTGGCAACGCGCCGGGCGAATCGTCCGGGCAGTGGCTGGACAAAAAACGAAGTTGAAAACCTTCTCTACGCAGGATTTCTCGGTGTTTTCCTCGGCGGCCGTCTCGGCTACGTGCTGTTCTATAATTTCCCGGTTTTCCTGAACGACCCGCTTTATCTGTTCCGCGTGTGGGACGGTGGCATGTCCTTCCACGGCGGTTTGATTGGCGTGATTGTGGTGATGGTTATCTTCGCCAGACGCACCAAACGCAGCTTCTTCCAGGTTTCCGATTTTATAGCTCCGCTGATCCCGTTTGGCCTTGGCGCAGGGCGTCTGGGTAACTTTATCAACGGTGAGCTGTGGGGGCGCGTTGACCCGTCATTCCCATTTACCATGCTCTTCCCTGGTTCGCGCGCAGAAGATGTTGCGCTGCTGCCCGCTCATCCTGAATGGCAGTCGATCTTTGACACCTACGGTGTGCTGCCGCGTCACATGTCTCAGCTGTATGAACTGGCGCTGGAAGGTATTGTACTGTTTATCATCCTTAACTTGTTTATTCGCAAACCTCGCCCGACGGGCGCGGTCTCCGGCTTGTTCCTGATAGGCTACGGCGCGTTCCGTATCATCGTTGAATTCTTCCGCCAGCCCGACGCCCAGTTTACCGGCGAGTGGGTGCAATACATCAGCATGGGGCAGATCCTCTCCATTCCGATGATCGTTGCAGGCGCAATCATGATGATTTGGGCGTACCGCCATCGTTCGCCGCAACACGTTTCCTGAGGAACCATGAAACAGTATTTAGAGTTGATGCAAAAGGTGCTTAATGAAGGCACCCCGAAAAACGACCGCACCGGGACAGGCACGCTGTCTATTTTTGGCCATCAGATGCGTTTTAATCTGCAGGACGGCTTCCCGCTGGTGACCACCAAGCGCTGCCATTTGCGTTCAATTATTCATGAGCTGCTGTGGTTCCTGCAGGGCGACACCAATATTGCCTATCTGCGCGAAAACAAAGTCACCATTTGGGACGAATGGGCCGACGAACAGGGCAATCTTGGCCCGGTTTACGGCAAACAGTGGCGCGCATGGCCTACGCCGGACGGCCGCCATATCGACCAGATCACGACGGTTATTAACCAGTTGAAAAACGACCCGGATTCACGCCGCATTATTGTTTCCGCGTGGAATGTCGGTGAGCTGGACAAAATGGCGCTGGCCCCTTGCCACGCGTTCTTCCAGTTCTACGTGGCGGACGGCAAGCTCTCCTGCCAGCTCTACCAACGTTCCTGCGATGTGTTCCTTGGTCTGCCGTTCAATATCGCCAGCTATGCCTTGCTGGTGCATATGATGGCTCACCAGTGCGATCTGCAACCGGGCGATTTCGTCTGGACCGGTGGCGACACCCACCTTTACAGCAACCACCTGGAACAAACCCGTCTGCAACTAAGCCGTGAACCGCGTGCGCTGCCGAAACTGGTTATCAAGCGTAAGCCTGAGTCGCTATTTGACTACCGTTTCGAAGACTTCGAAATCGAAGGCTACGATCCACATCCGGCCATCAAAGCGCCTGTCGCTATCTGATTTCTACCAACATGTCATAACCGGTGCGGCAACGTACCGGTTTTTTTTACCTGATAATCGTTTCTTCGGCCTTGCTTCCACCCCACCTGCAACTCACTGCAACGTGACGCATTTCCTTCGTACTGCCTCGTAACATCTTTGTTTGCACCTCGATCTGAATGCACCCTAACGACACACTACCGCCATGAAAAAAGAAGATGGCTTCACCCTGATTGAAACCCTCGTCGCAATGGTGCTGATTGTTATCCTGAGCGGTGCTGGTATCTCAGGTTGGCAACGTTGGCAGGCGCAGCAGCGGCTGTGGCAAACCGCATTACAGGTGCGGCATTTACTTGAACGTCTGCGTGATGATGCCAACTGGCACAACCGTTCACAGCTCGTGTATGGCATTCGTGAAGGCGAAGGCTGGTGCCTGGTGAATTCGCCGTCGCAAACCTGTGCTGTCCAGAATGCTTTCTCACTGCAACCTCGTTGGCCTGAAGTCACGCTGGTTGATGTGACGCCTTCGCTGGGGTTCTTTGGCCTGCGCAATACGGCCTGGCCTGGCAACATTCGGATACGTAGCAGTGCGGGAGAGTGGCGGGTGGTGGTTTCGGCGTGGGGAAGGATCAGAATGTGCCAGCCATCAGCGGAGAATCTATGTTAGACAAGCAAAAAGGGTTTTCACTGTTGGAAACCGTTCTGGCAATGGCAATCGGCAGCGTGCTGTTACTGGCATCCGCTCGTTTTTTACCGGCACTACAGATGGCGGTAACGCAGCACACCCGTATCCAGACGGTGGAAGACGATCTCTGGCTGCAACTGCGCGGCATCGCAAAACATCTCCAGCGAGCGGGGTATTGCAATGGCAGCTGTAGCGGCCAGCCGCTGGTTATCAGTAGCAGTGGTGATTGCGTCATTGCTCAGTGGGACGCCAACAGCAATGGACGCTGGGAGTCATCGGGAAGCAGCGAACCGGAACAAACCGGTTTTAGGGTGCAAAGTGGCGCACTGGAAATCATGCGCGGAGCAACATCTTGCAGTGGCCGTGGCTGGGAAAAAATCACTGATCCTGCCCAGATGAGCATTGGGTATTTTCATGTTGCTCAGCATCAGACACCGGGGTTTTCACCACAGCTCGCAATTACACTTTCGGCTCGTGTTCCGGGCTATGGCGGGCAACCCCTTACCGCTGATTTGAGCGTGACTGGATATAACTTATGAACCGGCAACGGGGTATGTCATCGCTGGCGTTGGTCTTACTGTTACTGCTGCTGGGCAGCCTGATGTTACACGGTTTAAACCAGCAATTGAGCAGCCATATCTGGCGTGTGAACAGTGAAGCTCAAGGGATACGCAACGCTGCGGAGATCTCTTCGTCCATGGAGTGGGCGCGTCATCAAACCTGGCCAGCCCAGCCTGCTCTGCAGTGCCAGCAAAGCGCTGTGCCCAATGTTCGAAATTGTTTACGCATTTTGGCCGATGGGAGCGCGTTGCTGATTGTCGCAAACGCAGAAGCATCGCAGTGGCAACTAGGGCGTGTGGAAGACGCGCGGGTGCGTTTTTTGCCGCATGGCTGGAGTGATTTTTGCCCACTAAAAGAGGAAGCGCTATGCCAGTCGCCGTAAACAAACAACGAGGCTTTAGCCTTACAGAGGTTCTGCTGGCTATGCTGTTAATGGTGATGGTCGTTACCGCGCTTGGCGGTTATCATCGTGCGTTGGCCTCGGGGTTTGTATCCACCAGCCAGTGGCGACAGTTATGGCGTTATGCCTGGCAACAGGCGCAACCAGAAGCCCCTCCGTTACCACCAGGCTGGCAAGTTCAGCGGGGGCAGACAACCACTGGGGGATGTGTCAGCATCAACGTTACCGTTAATTCGCCAGCGGGCAGGCAGGGGCAAATGACGCGATTATTTTGCCCGAACAGTCAGTAGTCAGGAGCGCTTATGTTAAGGGTTTACCACTCCAATCGTCTGGATGTGCTGGAAGCATTGATGGAGTTTATTGTTGAGCATGACAGGCTCGACGATCCCTTTGAGCCGGAAGTTGTGCTGGTGCAGAGCACCGGCATGGCGCAATGGCTGCAAATGACTCTCGCGCAGAAGTTTAGTATTGCCGCCAATATTACGTTCCCGCTGCCCGCGAGCTTTATCTGGGACATGTTTGTCACCGTTCTGGACGGAATTCCGAAAGAGAGTGCGTTTAACAAACAGAGCATGAGCTGGAAGCTCATGTCGCTGCTGCCCGGCATGTTAGAGCAGGATGAGTTCACCACGCTGCGACACTATCTGAATGACGACGATGACAAGCGTAAACTCTTTCAGCTCTCTTCACGCGTGGCGGATCTCTACGATCAATATCTGGTTTACCGCCCGGAGTGGCTGACGCGATGGGAAGTGGGTGAACAGATTGACGGGCTGGATGAAGCGCAGCGCTGGCAAGCACCGTTGTGGCGTGCATTGGTGGAACATACTGCCGCACTGGGGCAGCCACACTGGCACCGCGCCAACCTCTATAAGCGTTTTATCGATAAGCTTGAATCGGCCGCGCAGCGTCCCGCCGGTTTGCCTTCGCGCGTTTTTATTTGTGGGATTTCCGCGCTGCCGCCCATCTATCTACAAGCGCTTCAGGCGCTGGGTAAACATATCGATGTCCATCTTTTGTTTACTAATCCCTGTCGCTACTACTGGGGCGACATTAAAGATCCGGCGTTTCTGGCGAAACTGATCACCCGGAATCGTCGGCATCACCGGGAAAACCGACAGTTTCCACTGTTCCGTGATACAGAAAACGCTGAAGGTCTGTTCAATCCAGATGGCGAGCAGGATGTTGGTAACCCTTTGCTGGCTTCGTGGGGCAAACTGGGGCGGGACAATATTTTCCTGCTGGCGGGGATGGATCGCTATGAAGAACTGGATGCTTTCGTCGACATTACGCCCGGCTCGCTGCTGCAAAATCTGAAGTACGATATCCTGGAACTGCAAAATGGTGCTGTTGCAGGCGTAACGGCAGAAGAGTTTTCCCGCAGTGACAAAAAGCGGCTACTTGATCCCAACGATCGCAGCGTAACGGTGCATATCTGCCACAGCCCGCAACGAGAAGTGGAGATCCTGCATGACCGGCTGCTAACGATGCTGGAAGAGGACCCTGAACTGACACCTCGCGATATCGTGGTAATGGTCGCCGATATCGACAGTTATAGCCCGTATATTCAGGCGGTTTTCGGTAGCGCCAGCGGGGAACGTTATCTTCCCTATGCTATTTCCGACCGCCGCGCGCGGCAGGCTCACCCGGCGCTGCAGGCCTTTATCAGCTTGCTCTCTCTGCCTGACAGCCGCTTTGTCAGTGAAGATGTACTGGCGCTGTTGGATGTTCCTGTGCTGGCAGCGCGTTTCAATATCGATGAAGAAGGGCTGCGTTACCTGCGCTTATGGGTCAATGAATCCGGCATTCGCTGGGGAATGGATGACGACAACGTACGAGAGCTTGAATTGCCGCCGACCGGGCAGCACACCTGGCAATTTGGCCTGACGCGAATGCTGCTCGGTTATGCGATGGAAAGCCGCCAGGGTGAGTGGCAGTCAATTTTACCGTATGACGAATCCAGCGGGCTTATCGCGGAGTTAGTCGGTCACCTGGCAGAACTGTTAATGCAGCTTAATATCTGGCGTCGCGGGCTGGCAGAGGTACGACCACTGGAAGAGTGGCTCCCGGTTTGCCGCGACATGCTCAATGACTTTTTCCTGCCAGACCAGGACACAGAAGCCGCGCTAGCCCTGATTGAACAGCAGTGGCAGGACATTATCGCGCAGGGTGTTGGTGCGAATTACCACGAAGCGATCCCACTTTCGTTACTGCGTGACGAGCTTGCTCAACGTCTTGATCAGGAACGTATAAGCCAGCGTTTCCTCGCGGGACCTGTGAATATTTGCACCCTGATGCCGATGCGCTCTATTCCTTTTAAAGTGGTCTGTCTGCTGGGTATGAACGATGGTGTTTACCCGCGCGCACTGCCTCCGCTGGGGTTTGACCTGATGAGCCAGAAGCCGCAGCGTGGCGACCGAAGCCGTCGGGATGATGACCGTTACTTGTTCCTCGAAGCGCTTAACTCTGCACAGCAGCAGCTCTATATCAGCTACATCGGTCGGTCTATCCAGGATAACAAAGAACGCTTCCCCTCGGTGTTGGTGCAGGAGCTGGTGGATTACATCGGGCAGAGCCACTACTTGCCGGGTGATGCATTGCTTAATTGCGATGAAAGCGAGCAGCGGGTAAAGGCACATATCACGCATCTGCATACGCGTATGCCGTTTGATCCGGCAAATTATACGGCTGATGAGTGGCAAAGTTATGTTCGCGACTGGCTACCTGCCGCGAGTTCACAGGGCCACGCACATGCTGAGTTTATTCAAACGCTGGATGACGTGTCGCTTGAAACGCTTACTTTTGATCAGCTTCAGCGTTTTTGGGCGCATCCGGTGCGCGCTTTTTTCCAGATGCGCCTGCGCGTTAATTTCCGCCCGGAAGAGAGTGAAATTCCGGATGCTGAGCCGTTTATCCTTGATGGCCTGAGCCGTTATCAGCTTAATCAGGAGATATTAAATACGCTGGTCGAAGAGCAAGACGCAGAGAAGCTGTTTCGCCGCTACCGCGCGGCTGGCGTACTGCCTTATGGGGCGTTCGGTGAAATTATCTGGGAAACCCAATGTCAGGAGATGCAGGAGCTTGCTAACCGCGTCATTGAATATCGCCAGCCTTCCGACAGCCTCGAAATTGACCTCCATTGCGCAGGGGTTCATCTCACCGGATGGCTGCCGCGTGTTCAGTCAGACGGGCTATTGCGCTGGCGTCCGGCTTTGTTGAACGTTTCGCAAGGCGTGCAACTTTGGCTGGAACATCTTGTCTATTGTGCCAGCGGCGGTACCGGCACCAGCCGCTTGTTAGTCCGCAAAGAGGGCGAATGGTGTTTCCCCGCGCTATCTGCTGATAAGGCACAGGAATATCTGGCAACTCTGATTGAAGGCTATCGGGAAGGCATGGTGAAACCGCTCCTGCTGTTGCCGGAAAGCGGTGGCGCATGGATAAAAGTCTGTTATGACGCGACAAATGATGCCATGGTAAAGGACGAAGAGACGTTACAAAAAGCGCAGAGTAAATTCCTGCAGGCATACGAAGGCAACATGGTGGTACGCGGTGAAGGCGATGATGTGTGGTATCAGCGCTTGTGGCGAACCCTTGAACCTGAGTATTACGCTGAAATTACCGAACAAGCGCAGCGTTTTCTGTTACCGCTTTATCGACACAACCAGTCCGATTGATTGTATAAAAATTGCGCGAAATGGTCGCATCCATTATCATGCGCGACGGTCACGGACTGATATAACAAGAGTGCTGGCTCAGCCAGCACAGATTTACCCGGCTTTCTCGATTACCCTTGGGCGAGCCGGAAAAGTTAATGATGAGGTTCGTGAATGCCCCGCAGCACCTGGTTAAAAGCTATAGTCCTGTTTTTTGCCCTCTGGGCTTCATTCAGTCAAGCAGACAACGGTTGGCAACCTGTTCAGGAAACTATCCGTAAAAGCGACAAAGATACCCGGCAATATCAGGCGATACGCCTTGATAACGGCATGGTCGTGTTGCTGGTGTCCGACGCGCAGGCGGTAAAATCGCTCTCCGCGCTGGTGGTGCCGGTCGGCTCGCTGGAAGATCCGGATGCGCACCCCGGCCTTGCTCACTACCTTGAGCACATGACACTGATGGGTTCGAAAAAATACCCGCAGCCCGATAGTCTGGCCGAATTCCTTAAGCTGCATGGTGGCAGCCACAATGCCAGCACCGCGCCTTATCGCACCGCTTATTATCTGGAAGTGGAAAACAATGCGCTGGAAGGGGCTGTTGACCGTTTAGCCGATGCCATTGCCGCTCCCATGCTGGATAAAAAATATGGTGAACGCGAGCGCAACGCGGTCAACGCAGAGCTGACAATGGCCCGCACCCGTGACGGTATGCGTATGGCGCAGGTTAGCGCGGAAACCATCAACCCGGCGCACCCTGGCGCGCGCTTCTCCGGCGGTAACCTTGAAACCCTGAGTGATAAGCCCGGCAGCCCTGTTCATGCCGCATTGCTGGCGTTTCGCGATAAATATTATTCGGCCAACCTGATGAAGGCGGTGATCTACAGTAACCGTCCATTAGCTGATCTGGCGAAAATTGCCGTCGAAACGTATGGCCGTGTGCCGAATAAGAATATCGACAAGCCGGACATCACGGTTCCCGTGGTGACCGACGCGCAGAAAGGCATCATCATCCACTATGTCCCGGCGGTGCCGCGTAAAGTGCTCCGTGTGGAGTTTCGTATTGATAACAATACCGCCGCGTTTCGCAGCAAAACGGACGAGCTTATTACCTATTTGATTGGCAATCGCAGCCCGGGTACGCTCTCGGACTGGCTGCAAAGCCAGGGGCTGGTAGAGAGCATTCGCGGTGATTCCGATCCGGTGGTGAATGGTAACAGCGGCGTGCTGGCTATATCCGCAACGTTGACCGATAAAGGCCAGGCCAATCGTGACGAAGTCGTGGCCGCCATTTTCAGCTACCTGCAACTGCTGCGGGAAAAAGGCGTTGATAAGCGCTATTTCGACGAGCTGGCACATATTCTCGATCTCGATTTCCGCTATCCCTCAATTACTCGCGATATGGATTACGTCGAGTGGCTGGCGGATACCATGATCCGCGTGCCCGTCGCCCATACGCTGGACTCGGTGAACATTGCCGATCGGTTCGATGCCAAAGCGGTGCAGGCGCGTCTTGATGAAATGACGCCGCAAAATGCACGTATCTGGTACATCAGCCCGAATGAACCGCACAATAAAACGGCCTATTTTGTTGAAGCACCTTACCAGGTGAATAAAATCACACCGGAAACCTATGCCGACTGGCAGACGCGCGAGAGCCGTATCGCGCTGAAATTTCCGGAGTTGAACCCCTACATTCCGGACGACTTCACGCTGATAAAACCCGCGAAGCGGTACGAACATCCTGAACTGATTGTCGATGAGCCGACGCTGCGCGTGGTGTATATGCCAAGCCAATATTTCGCCAATGAGCCCAAAGCGGATGTCAGCGTGGTACTGCGTAACCCACAGGCGATGGATAGCGCGAAAAGTCAGGTGATGTTTGCCCTTAATGATTATCTGGCGGGGCTGGCGCTCGATCAGCTCAGTAATCAGGCGGCGGTCGGTGGCATCAGTTTTTCCACCAATGCCAATAATGGTTTGATGCTTAACGCCAACGGTTATACCCAGCGTTTGCCGCAGCTTTTCCAGGCACTGCTGGCGGGCTATTTCAGCTATACGCCAACGGAAGAACAGCTTGCCCAGGCCAAATCCTGGTATGCGCAGATGATGGATTCCGCCGAAAAAGGCAAAGCGTTCGATCAGGCAATCATGCCTGTCCAAATGTTGTCACAGGTGCCTTATTTCCAGCGTGAAGAGCGCCGCGCGTTACTGCCGTCAATTACCTTGCAGGATATTTTGCACTACCGCGATGCGCTGAAAAATAATGCGCGTCCGGAATTCCTGGCCGTGGGTAACCTGAGCGAACAGCAGACGAAAGACCTCGCTCATGACGTGCAAAAACAGCTTGGCGCTAACGGTACGGTGTGGTGCCGCAATCAGAACGTCGTGGTGGACAAGCAGCAGAATGCGAGCTTTGAAAAAGCGGGCAACAGCACGGATTCCGCACTCGCGGCGGTGTTTGTCCCCACCGGTTTTGATGAGTTCAGCAGTTCGGCATACAGCGCCATGTTAGGGCAAATCGTGCAGCCGTGGTTCTATAACCAACTGCGTACGGAAGAACAACTGGGTTACGCCGTGTTCGCCTTCCCAATGAGTGTGGGTCGCCAGTGGGGCATGGGTTTCTTGTTGCAAAGCAACGACAAGCAGCCAGCCTATCTCTGGGAGCGCTACAAGGCTTTCTTCCCCACGGCAGAAGCGAAATTACGGGCAATGAAGCCGGAAGAGTTTGCGCAGCTTCAGCAGGGCGTCATCGCGCAACTTACGCAAGCGCCGCAAACGTTAAGTGAAGAAGCTTCCAAACTCAGCAAAGATTTCGATCGCGGCAATATGCGTTTCGATTCGCGTGATAAAGTAGTCGCTCAGATAAAACTGCTGACGCCGAAAAAACTTGCCGATTTCTTCCATCAGGCGGTGGTAGAGCCGCAAGGTATGGCGATCCTGTCGCAGATCTCCGGTAGCCAGAGCGGGAAAGCCGATTATGCTCGCCCGCAGGGCTGGAAGGTCTGGGATAGCACCAGCGCTTTGCAGCAAACCTTACCGAAGATGACCGAGAAAGATGAGAGAAACGACCGCTGAGACCCTTGATCCCTTGCGCTTGCCGCTCACCGGCGAGCGCCTGATTGAAGCCTCGGCGGGTACCGGTAAAACTTTTACCATTGCCGCGCTCTATTTGCGGCTGCTATTAGGGTTAGGCGGTAGCGCCGCCTTCCCGCGCCCGCTCAGCGTTGAAGAACTGCTGGTGGTGACTTTCACCGAGGCCGCGACAGAAGAACTGCGCGGCCGCATTCGCAGTAACATCCATGAGTTGCGCATTGCTTGCCTGCGCGAAACGACCGATAACCCACTGTACGCACGTCTGCTGGACGAGATTGCTGATAAGCAACAGGCGGCGCAGTGGCTGCTGCTGGCAGAGCGGCAAATGGACGAAGCGGCAATCTTTACCATCCACGGTTTTTGCCAGCGCATGCTGAGCCTGAATGCCTTCGAATCCGGCATGCTATTTGAACTGCAATTGCTGGAAGATGAGTCGTTGCTGCGTTACCAGGCCTGTGCGGATTTCTGGCGTCGCCACTGCTACCCGCTGACGCGCGAAATTGCTGAGGTTATCCATGCTTCGTGGAAAGGGCCGCAGGACCTGCTGAAAGCGATAGATCGTTATCTGCAAGGGGAAGCGCCGCAAATTAAAACGCCACCAGCGGCAGACGAAACGCTGGCCTCTCGCCATCAGCAAATCATTGCGCAGATTGGCGAGGTGAAGCGTCAGTGGCGCACTTGCGTCAATGAAATCGAGCCACTGCTCGAAAACTCCGGTATTGATCGGCGCAAATTCAACCGCGGCAACCAGGCGAAGTGGATCGAGAAAATCTCCACCTGGGCGCAGGAAGAGACTCGCAGCTACCTGTTGCCAGACGCGCTGGAAAAATTCACTCAGTCCTTTCTTATTGAACGCACCAAAGCCGACGGCGTTGCGCCGGAACATCCGCTTTTCGTCGCCATTGAAGCCTTGCTGGCGCAGTCATTGACGCTCAACGATCTGGTACTGACCAGCGCGATGCGTGAGATCCGTGAAACGGTGGCAAAAGAGAAACGCCGCCGCGGCGAACTGGGCTTTGACGATATGCTCAGCCGCCTTGATGATGCCCTGCAAAGCCCGAACGGCGAAGCGTTGGCTGCGGCAATCCGCACCCGTTTCCCGGTTGCGATGATCGATGAGTTTCAGGATACCGACCCGCAACAGTACCGTATTTTTAGCCGCATCTGGTTGAAACAGCCAGATTGCGGTTTGTTGCTGATTGGTGACCCAAAACAGGCCATTTACGCGTTTCGCGGCGCGGATATTTTCACCTATATGAAAGCGCGCGATGAAGTGAGCGCCCGCTATACGCTGGACACCAACTGGCGCTCGTCGCCTGGCATGATTGCCAGCGTCAACCAGCTCTTCAGCCGGATGGATGACGCCTTTATGTTTCGTCAGATCCCATTCCTGCCGGTAAAATCCGCCGCCAAAAACGCAGGCTTACGCTTTGCGTATCACGGTGAAACGCAGCCTGCGATGGAGCTGTGGCTGATGGAGGGCGACGGTGTAAGCGTAGGGGATTATCAGGGATTTATGGCGCAGCTATGCGCAGCGCAAATCCGCGACTGGCTGAGCGCCGGGCTGCGGGGCGAAGCGCTACTGTATGAAGGGGAAAACGCGCGGCCAGTAAAAGCGTCGGATATTACCGTGCTGGTGCGTAGCCGCCACGAAGCCTCGCTTATCCGCGATGCGCTGACGTTACTGAATATTCCGTCTGTGTACCTTTCCAACCGCGACAGCGTCTTTGAAACACCGGAAGCGCAGGAGTTGCTGTGGCTATTGCAGGCGGTGCTTGCGCCGGAACGCGAAAGTACGCTACGCAGTGCACTGGCGACATCCTTGCTGGGACTCACCGCGCTGGACATTGATGAGCTCAACCAAAATGAGCTGGCGTGGGATGAGATTGTTGAAGAGTTTTCCGGCTATCGCGAGTTGTGGCAAAAACGCGGTGTTATGGCGATGCTGCGCAGGCTGATGAGCGCGCGACATGTGGCGGAAAACTTACTGGCGACCCCCGGCGGTGAACGTCGGCTGACGGATATCCTGCACATCAGCGAATTGTTGCAGGAGGCGGGTACGCAGTTGGAAAGTGAACACGCGCTTACCCGCTGGCTGGCGCAGCGTATCGCGGAGCCGAACGCTAACGCTTCGAGCGAGCAACTGCGGCTGGAGAGCGATAAACATCTGGTGCAGATTGTCACCATCCACAAATCGAAAGGGCTGGAGTATCCGCTGGTCTGGCTGCCGTTTATCGCCAATTTCCGCATTCAGGATCAGGGCTTTTACCACGATCGCGATTCTTTTGCCGCCGTGCTCGATCTCAGCCATGGCGAAGAAAGCGTTGCGCTGGCGGAAGCGGAACGTCTGGCTGAAGATCTGCGTTTGCTGTACGTGGCATTGACGCGCTCGGTCTGGCATTGCAGTTTAGGGGTTGCTCCGCTGTTTCGTCGCCGTGGCGAAAAAGCCGGAGCCAGTGATTTTCACCAGAGCGCGCTGGGGCGACTTTTGCAAAAAGGCGAAGCGCTGGATGCCGCAGCGTTGCGTAATGTTTTGCAGCAACTGTGCAATGACGATATTGCCCTTGGCATCCCTTCAATGCCGGACGACGAGCGCTGGCAACTGCCGCAAACGGAATCACCGACGCTGAGCGTGCGTGAAATCACGCGGCGCATCAGCGATGACTGGCGTGTCACCAGTTATTCCGGCTTGCAACAGCGTGCTCATGGCATCGCTCAGGATCTGCTGCCGCGTCTGGATATTGACGCAGCCGGAGAGCGAGAGGCGTTGCAAGTGCCGGTGCTAACGCCGCACCAGTTTCCGCGTGGCGCGGCACCGGGAACATTTTTGCATAGCTTGTTTGAAGACCTGGATTTTACGCAGCCTGTAGCCGACGCCTGGGTTGAAGAAAAACTGCTGGCGGGCGGTTACGAAGCACACTGGCAGCCGGTGCTAAGCCGCTGGCTGGAAACAGTGTTACATGTGCCGCTGGCGCAAACGGGCATCTCCCTTAGCCAGTTGACGAACAAAGAGAAACAGGTGGAGATGGAGTTTTACCTGCCAATTAGCGCCACGTTAAGCGCGGAGGCGCTGGATGAACTCATCCGGCGTTATGATCCGCTATCGGCTGGCTGCCCGCCGCTCGATTTTCGCGATGTGCGCGGCATGTTGAAAGGGTTTATCGACCTGGTGTTTCGCCACAACGGGCGTTATTACCTGCTGGATTATAAATCCAACTGGCTGGGCGAGAGCGCGGAAGCCTACACGCAAGCAGCCATGGCGGCGGCGATGCAGTCGCACCGCTACGACTTGCAGTACCAGCTTTACAGCCTGGCGTTGCACCGCTTTTTGCGCCATCGCATTACAGGGTATGACTACGAACACCATTTCGGCGGCGTGATTTATCTCTTCCTGCGTGGTGTAGAAGCGCAAAACCCGCAGCAGGGGATTTTCACTATCCGGCCTGATGTTGAATTGATTACCCAAATGGACGACCTGTTCGCAGGCGTTGCGCCGGAGGTTGCGCCATGAGTATGCGAAGTTTGCTACAGGAAGCGGTGGAGCAGAAGCTGCTGCGCGCGCTGGATGTGCAGTTTGCGCTGACGATCGCCACGGAGCAGGAACCTGGCGTAATGCTGGCTGCAGCGTTGCTGAGCCACGATACCGGTGAAGGGCACGTATGTCTGCCGCTCGCGCGTCTTACGCTTGAGACATACGGTAATGACTCGCCGCTGTTTAGCGAGTTATTTGCGCTCGCGGGCAATCCGGATGACTGGGATAGCGTCTTGCTGAGTTCGCCCGCCGTGAGCGAAAGTGAAGCTGCTACGCCGATGATCCTCACCGATTCTCGCCTTTACCTGAACCGTATGTGGTGTCATGAACGGCGGGTTGCCGCGTTTTTTGCCGCACAAGCGCCACTGCAGGATGTCGATGAAACGCGAATGGCGCAGACGCTGGAGACGCTATTTCCATCCTCGTCGGGAACGGAAATCAACTGGCAAAAAGTGGCCGCCGCCGTGGCGCTCACCCGGCGGATTTCGGTGATTTCCGGTGGACCAGGAACCGGAAAAACCACGACCGTGGCAAAACTGCTTGCGGCGCTGGTACAGATGGTGGACGGCGACAAGTGCCGTATCTGCCTTGCTGCGCCAACCGGGAAAGCCGCTGCGCGCCTGACCGAATCGCTGGGCAGTGCGCTACGCCAGTTGCAACTGGATGCACGACAAAAAGCGATGTTGCCGGATGAAGCCAGTACGCTGCACCGGTTGCTTGGCGCGCAGCCGGGCAGCCAGCGAATGCGTCACCACGCCGGCAATCCGTTGCATCTGGATGTGCTGGTCGTCGACGAAGCCTCAATGATCGATTTACCCATGATGTCGCGATTAATCGATGCGCTGCCGTCGCGGGCCCGGGTCATTTTCCTCGGGGATCGCGATCAACTGGCCTCGGTGGAGGCGGGCGCGGTGCTGGGTGATATCTGCGCGTGGGTCAATGCCGGGTATAGCGCTGAACGCGCGGCGCAATTGTCGCGTCTGACCGGCGCAACGGTTCCCGAAGGTATCGCCGACGCGGGCAGCTTGCGTGACAGCCTCTGTTTGCTGCAAAAAAGCTACCGCTTTGGCAGTGATTCTGGGATTGGTCAACTCGCCGCCGCTGTCAATCGGGGCGATAAACGCGCCATGCAAGCAGTATTCAGCCAGGGCTTTACGGATATTGAGCGTAAACCTTTGCACTGCGCGGAAGAGTACCAGGACATGATTGACGATGCGCTTGCGGGTTATGCGCGCTTTCTCTCATTGGTGCGAAGCCATGCCGAACCGAAAGCTGTGATTGCCGCCTTTGGTGAATACCAGTTGCTCTGCGCCTTGCGTGAAGGGCCGTTTGGTGTCGGCGGGCTGAATGAGCGGCTGGAACTGGCGCTGGTACGTCAGCACCACATTACCCGCCTTGCACATTCGCGCTGGTATCACGGGCGACCGGTGATGATTTCGCGTAACGACTCGGCACTGGGGCTGTTTAATGGCGATATCGGTATCGCGCTGGATCAAGGGCAGGGGATCCGCGTCTGGTTCCCGATGCCGGACGGCGAGATCAAACCGGTGTTGCCAAGCCGCTTGCCGGAGCATGATACCGCGTGGGCGATGACAGTACATAAATCGCAGGGTTCGGAGTTTGATCATGCCGCGCTGATCCTGCCGGGACAGATTGCGCCTGTGGTGACGCGTGAACTGGTTTACACCGCGATTACCCGCGCCCGTAATCGCTTGTCGGTGTATGCCGACGAACGCGTGCTGGGGCAGGCGATTGCAACGCGTACTGAACGGCGCAGCGGGCTGGATTCACTCTTTCGTTCGCGGATGTAAAAAGCCCCCGCAGAAGGCGGGGGCGAAAGTTCAGGTGAGATCGGCCATCAGCACTTTTGACCGGCGCTGGTAGTTGTACATCTCTTTTTTGGTTTCCGGCAAAGAATCAATATCTACAGGCGTGAAACCGCGCTCCTGGAACCAGTGAATGCTGCGGGTGGTCAGCACAAACAGTTTGCTCAGACCAATCTGTCTTGCCTGTGCCGCAATGCGCTCCAGCAGCACTTCCCCGCGCGATGAACTGCGGTAATCAGGATGAACCGCTACGCAGGCCATTTCACCGATTTTCTCTTCCGGGAAAGGATAAAGCGCCGCACAGGCGATGGTCAGGTTATCGCGCTCGATAATCGTGAACTTGTCGATCTCCATCTCAAGCTGTTCGCGCGAGCGGCGCACCAGGATCCCTTGCTGTTCCAGCGGGCGGATAAGCTCCAGGATCCCGCCGATATCATTGATGGTGGCGCGGCGGATCTGCTCGGCGCTCTCCATCACAATTTGCGTACCGATCCCGTCGCGCGAGAAGAGTTCCTGCAACAGCGCACCATCTTCCTGGTAGCTGATTAAATGGCTGCGGCGCACACCGCTGCGGCAAGCTTTGACCGCGCCACGCAGGAAACGCACGGTGCCGGAGTGGTAATCGCCACGCGCTTCCAGCGTCTCGACGCGCGCCTGCGCTTCATTCGGGAACAGCTCAGAAACAATATCGCCCTCATCGTTCATCACACCTTGTGATGAACAAAAGCCGATCATCTTTTCTGCTTTCAGTTTGATAGCAAGCTGAGTGGCGATCTCTTCCGAGGTCAGGTTAAAACTTTCGCCAGTGACCGAAACCGCGACCGGCCCCATCAGCACAATCGCGCCGCTGGCGAGTTGGCGGTGAATCGCTTCTTCATCAATACGACGAATACGGCCGCTGTGGCAGTAATCGACACCATCATCCACGCCCAACGGCTGAGAGATAATGAAATTGCCGCTAACAACATTAATATGCGCGCCTTGCAATGGGGTATTGTTGAGGCTCATCGACAGACGTGCGGTGATGTCCAGTTGCAACAACCCGGCGGCTTGCTTAACCAGTTCGAGCGTTTTAGCGTCGGTAACGCGGGTATGTTTGTGGTAAATCGGCTCGTGGTTGTGTTCGGCGAGATTGGCGTCTATCTGCGGACGCGCGCCGTAGACCACTACCAGCCGGATACCGAGGCTATGCAGTAGGCCGATGTCATTGACAATACTGGAAAAGTTCTCATGCTCAATGGCTTCACCGCCGAGCATAATGACAAACGTCTTGCCACGGTGGGCATTAATATAGGGAACGGAGTGGCGAAATCCCTGCACCAGTTCGGTTCTACGCTCTTTTACCACGGCCTGTCCTCAATGCATGATTATTCGTAAATTGTGTATTTTTATTCTTTTCTGCCGTCGCGTGCAAGTGCAAATTTTGGTGTCTCGTAACAAATGTTCCTCGTCGCAGCCCGCGGGCAGACATATGTTTACCCTTTAATAGATGACAGTTTATGCATCATTCGTTAAAGTTTTCGGTCAATTTTGACGAATATTATTACGTATTTAAAAATTGCTCGGGAGAAGCATGTCAGGAAGTCAATCAGCGCTGAGCCGCCGCCGATTTTTAAAAGGTGCGGGGGCCATGTGGTTATTAAGCGTGAGCCAAATTGGTTTGGCTGCAGTCAGCCAGGTGGTGGCGGTTCGCGTCTGGCCAGCGTCAAGCTATACGCGCGTGACGGTGGAATCGAACCATGTCGTCAAATATAAGCAGTTCGCGTTGAGTAACCCCGACCGGCTGGTGGTGGATCTCGAAGGTGTGCATCTTAACTCCGTGTTAAAAGGCATGGGCGCACAAATCCGTGGCGACGATCCTTATATCAAATCCGCGCGAGTGGGGCAGTTCGATCCACAGACGGTGCGCATGGTGTTTGAGCTTAAGCAGGACGTGAAGCCGCAGCTGTTTGCGCTGGCACCGGTGGCCGGTTTTAAAGAGCGACTGGTGATGGATCTCTACCCGGCGAATGCGAAAGATGTGCAGGACCCGCTGCTGGCGCTGCTTGAAGAGTACAACAAAGGCGATCTTGAGCAGCAGGTGCCGCCCGCAGAGAGTGGCCCGAAGCCGGGGAAAGCCGGACGTGACAGGCCAATCGTGATCATGCTCGATCCTGGCCACGGCGGTGAAGATCCGGGGGCGATGGGGAAATATCGTACCCGAGAAAAAGATGTGGTGCTGCAAATCGCGCGTCGGCTGCATGCGCTGATCGAGAAAGAGAGCAATATGAAATCCTATATGACGCGCAACGAGGATGTATTTATTCCGTTGAAAGTGCGCGTTGCCAAGGCGCAAAAACAGCGCGCTGACCTGTTTGTGTCGATTCACGCTGATGCTTTCAGCAGCCGCCAGCCAAGCGGTTCTTCCGTCTTTGCGTTGTCGACCAAAGGGGCGACCAGTACCGCAGCGAAATATCTGGCGGAAACGCAGAACGCGTCTGACTTAATCGGTGGGGTGAGCAAGAGCGGCGATCGTTATCTGGATCACACCATGTTCGATATGGTGCAGTCGTTAACGATTAATGACAGCCTGAAGTTTGGCAAAGCGGTGCTTAACAGGCTCGGGAATATCAATAATTTGCATAAAAATCAGGTTGAGCAGGCCGGCTTCGCGGTGCTGAAAGCGCCGGATATTCCGTCGATTCTGGTGGAAACCGCGTTTATCAGCAACGTGGAAGAGGAGCGTAAGCTGAAGACGGCGAAATTCCAGCAGGAAGTGGCAGAGTCGATTCTGGCAGGGATTAAAGCCTACTTCGCGGATGGCGCGACGCTGGCGAGAAGGGGATAACAGAATGGCGCTGAGAAGCGCCATTTTCTTTTGCGAACCGCAGAAACAAAAAAACACCCGTTAAGGTGTTTATTGTGTTGGTTGCGGGGGCCGGATTTGAACCGACGACCTTCGGGTTATGAGCCCGACGAGCTACCAGGCTGCTCCACCCCGC
>NZ_JBHZPL010000017.1:0-83237 GCF_042788095.1 Kosakonia sp. YIM B13571
CAGAAGTGAAACGCCGTAGCGCCGATGGTAGTGTGGGGTCTCCCCATGCGAGAGTAGGGAACTGCCAGGCATCAAATAAAGCAAAAGGCCCAGTCGAAAGACTGGGCCTTTTGCTTTTCTACTGCAACATCACACATGACAGTAGTACTCCAGTCATTTACTCCTTCGCCAGCAACCTTTTGAGCATGACGAAACGCTTAATGCACCACAGAACGTGAGAGTGGTGATCAAGGCGTTCTTCCAGACATCAAGCACACTAAATCAGAAGTGAAACGCCGTAGCGCCGATAATAGTGCGGGGACTGTGGGGTACGACAAGCACATGGGAAGTAAATAACCACCTGTATAGAAGGCGGCATTGTTTGGTGCGTCCAGGCATCCTTAAAAGGCGCGCTCAGCCAGTTCGGTGAGATTTATAGCCAAAAGAATAGGGTCAGAACCAAACTTTTTGATAAGCATACCTTCAGGACGTATTTTTGCGTCGGCAATAAAAAAGGCCACCCGCATGAGTGGCCTGTAATAAATCGCATAGAGATCAATGAATAACCTGCGACAAAAACGCGCGGGTACGTTCTGATTTTGGGTTCGCAAAGAACTCTTCCGGCGGTGCTTGCTCAACGATTTCACCCCGATCCATAAAGATCACGCGATCGGCAACGGTGCGCGCAAAACCCATTTCATGGGTGACGCACAACATCGTCATGCCGGACTGCGCCAGCCCAATCATGGTATCCAGCACCTCTTTTACCATCTCCGGATCCAGCGCTGAAGTGGGCTCATCAAACAGCATGATTTTAGGTTTCATACATAATGAACGGGCGATCGCCACACGTTGCTGCTGACCACCGGAAATCTGCCCCGGAAACTTATGCGCATGCTCGGCAATGCGCACACGCTCAAGATAATGCATTGCCAGCGCCTCGGCCTCTTTCTTGGGCATCTTACGCACCCAAATCGGGGCTAGCGTACAGTTTTGCAACACGGTCAGATGTGGGAATAAATTAAAGTGCTGGAACACCATTCCCACTTCCTGGCGGATTTTTTCGATATTGCGGATATCTTCATTTAACTCAATGCCATCAACGACAATACGCCCTTGTTGATGCTCTTCCAGATGGTTAATACAGCGGATCGTGGTCGACTTCCCGGATCCGGATGGGCCACAAAGCACAATGCGTTCGCCCTGTTTCACATTGAGATTAATATCTTTCAGTACATGGAACTGCCCGTACCACTTATTCACATTTTCGAGCGTAATCATCGCGTCGCCAGATTGCATAGTTGTATTACTCATGGGGATCCTCAGTGCGGTGTACGCCCGGTGTTAAAGCGCTTCTCCAGATGCTGGCTGTAGCGCGACATGCTAAAACAGAAAATCCAGTAAACTAAAGCAGCAAAAACATAGCCTTCGGTGGACATCCCAAGCCATGCCGGATCGACCGTAGCTTGTTGTACGCTGCTGAACAGATCAAACAGGCCGATGATGATCACCAGGCTCGTATCTTTGAACAGGGCAATAATGGTATTCACAAGCCCTGGGATCACCAGCTTCAGCGCTTGCGGTAAAATCACCAGCCCCTGTGTTTTCCAGTATCCCAGCGCCAGAGACTCCGCCGCTTCATATTGCCCCTTCGGAAGAGCCTGCAAACCGCCACGCACCACTTCCGCCACATAAGCGGACTGGAACAAGATTACGCCGACCAGCGCACGGATCAGCTTATCGATACTGGTGCCTTCCGACATGAATAGCGGCAGCATCACCGAGGACATAAACAGCACGGTGATTAATGGAACGCCACGCCAGAACTCAATGAAAATGACCGATAACACGCGAACCACCGGCATTTTCGAACGACGTCCCAGCGCCAGCAAAATCCCCAGTGGCAGTGCGCCAGCAATACCAACAGAGGCGATGATCAATGTCAGTGTCAAACCGCCCCACTGGCGGGTTTCAACGCGCTCCAGCCCAAGAAAGCCGCCAAAAATCAGCCACCACACGACAAGCGGATAGATAACCGCCCAGCAGGCAATATAACGCCCGCGGCGCGGCAGCGCCTTCCAGAACATCGGTGCGATAGAGAGCAGACCAACGAGCAGCGCCACATTAATACGCCAGCGTTGATCATGCGGGTAGAGGCCATACATAAACTGGCCAAAACGCTCGTGGATAAACACCCAGCACGCGCCTGCTTTCGTACAATCGGCACGCGTTGAACCAAGCCAGTTCGCCTGAAACAGCGCCCAATCCAGTAAAGGGGGAATCAACTCCCACATTAACCACAGGCACAGAAGTGTCAGCAGCGAGTTTGACCAGTTGGAGAACAAGTTTTTTCGTACCCACAACATCGCGCCATTGCTTCCTGCGGGTGTCTGGCGCGTGGAGGGAGACAGAATTGCTTTTGTCATCAAAGTTCCTTAGCGCTCAATCAGGGCAATGCGGCGATTATAGATGTTCATCAGCAACGAAATTGACAGGCTGATTAGCAAGTAAACCGACATGGTTATAGCGATAGTTTCAATCGCCTGGCCGGTCTGATTCAGCACCGTACCGGCAAATAGCGACACCATATCCGGATAGCCAATTGCCGCCGCCAGAGATGAGTTTTTGGCGATATTCAGATACTGGCTGGTCAATGGAGGAATAATCACGCGCAGCGCTTGCGGAATGATCACCTGACGCAATGTCACTGGATGAGGCAAGCCGAGAGAACGCGCGGCTTCGTGCTGTCCATGCGGCACAGACTGGATGCCTGAGCGAATAATCTCAGCGATAAACGTGGAGGTATAGACCGACAGTGCAATGGTGAGTGCGGCGAGTTCTGGAATCAACACCATACCGCCCTGGAAGTTGAAACCGCGCAGCTGCGGAACGTCCCAGTGCAGTGCGGCGCCAAACACCCAGTGCGCCACTAGCGGCAGCACAATAATCAACCCCAGTGCGACAGGCCATGTCCGACGTAGTTGCCCGGTTTTGATTTGATGGGTTTTATTAAAGCGAAACAAGCCGATGGAGATAACCCCCGCTACGACTATCGCACCTACGAACGCCAATACGCCCTCGCCCATTTGCGGGGAGGGGATATACAAACCTCGGTTGCTCAGAAACACCAGTTCCATCGCGTTGACCGCCTGGCGCGGGCCGGGCAGGTTACGCAGCACTGCGAAGTACCAGAAAAAGATCTGCAATAGCGGCGGGATATTACGGAACGTTTCGATATAAATGGTCGATAACTTCCGCAGTAGCCAGTTTTCCGACAGACGCGCGAGCCCAAGGAAAAAACCAAGGAATGAGGCGAACACAATACACAGCGCTGAAACCAGCAGCGTATTAAGCAAGCCCACAAGGAATACACGTCCGTAGGTATCACCTTGTTCATAATCAATAAGATGCTGAACAATGCCGAAACCGGCGGCGCGATCCAGAAAGGCAAAACCGGAGGTAATTCCGCGGTTATTCAGGTTAGTAACGGTGTTGTGTATCAAATAAATTGCGATAACGACCACAGCGACAATCGCAATGATTTGAAACAGCCAGGCACGAACCGCAGGATTAGAAAGGGAGATAGCGCCTTTCACGGTTGGGCGGCGATGGGACATAGGAAAAACCTCAGTAACCATGACTCTGGGCTGGGCGCCACGCAAGCGTAGCGCCCGTTACAGCACTTACGTATTAGCGCACTGGCGGAGCGTATTGAATACCGCCGTTATTCCAGAGGTTGTTCTGGCCGCGTTTGATTTTCAGCGGGCTTTCAGAACCAACGTTACGTTCAAAGACTTCTGAATAGTTACCGACTTTCTTAATGATGTTGTAGGCCCACTTGTTATCCAGCTTCAGATCTTTACCGAAGTCGCCTTCTTTACCTAACAGATGCGCCATGTCCGGCGTTGCTGGGTTAGCGGCTTTCTCGTCAACGTTTTTCGAGCTAACGCCCATCTCTTCTGCGTTGAGCATGGCGAACAGTGTCCAGCGAACAATCGCGAACCAGTCGTCATCGCCACGGCGAACAACTGGCCCCAGCGGCTCTTTGGAGATGACTTCCGGCAACACGATCCACTCTGCCGGGTTGCTCAGTTTGATGCGTAACGCATACAGCTGAGACTGGTCAGAAGCCAGCGTGTCGCAACGGCCTGATTCCAGTGCTTTCGCGGATTCATCGGAACGGTCGAAGGTCACCGGTGTATATTTCATTTTGTTGGATTTAAAGTAATCCGCCACGTTCAGCTCGGTATCAGTACCTGCCTGAATACAAACGGTTGCGCCGTCCAGCTCTTTAGCGCTTTTCAGGCCGGCTTTGTTGTGGGTCAGGAAGCCGATACCGTCGTAATAGGTTACGCCAGTGAATGACAGGCCCATACCGCCATCGCGGGAAGAGGTCCAGGTGGTATTACGGGAGAGCATATCCACTTCGCCAGATTGCAGTGCGGTGAAACGCTCTTTAGCAGTCAGCGGAGTATATTTAACTTTCGTGTCGTCACCGAATACGGCGGCGGCAACGCCGCGGCAAACGTCCACGTCGATACCGGTGAATTTACCGCTCGCGTCCGCGTAGGAAAAGCCAGGCAGACCGTCGCTGATACCGCATTGTACAAAACCTTTCTTTTTAACGGCATCCAGCGTTGCGCCCGCATGTGCCTGATTTGCGACAGCAAACAGTACACCGGCAGCGGCCAGGCTGGCGATCATCATCTTTTTCATAATGCATCCTGTGTGGCGAAAATTTATCGTTATATAAGGCGTTCGGGAAACGCCTGAACCTGTCTGTGGCGATGGCCATACTCTTTAAAGCAAAGGTAGTGCCAATTTTGCGCATGGCGTTATTTGGCTACCGCAGGCGCAATATTGAGAGTGTAGACAGGAAAAAATAAAACCATTGCCCCGTCGTGGTGCAAAAATACAACCTGCGCCACAAAACAGAGCAAAAAAGGAGTGCCGTTTAGAGGGTATTAACAGACAAGTTTCCTGCGTGAATATAAGCAATATATTGATCGGTATCGCTTTGTGAAATGGGTCACGCAAAAATAGATAAAAAGAGGAAAGAGTGAAAAACAGTCAGCTCAGATGAAAAGAAGTGCGTACTTATTTTTTTATTTTTGCCTGCTCATGGGGCTGAAAATTTACTTATGCAAAATGACCTGCACCTAAATAAAGCAAAAGCGCGGTGAACCGCGCTTTTTATAACTATTTGGTCAGCGCAACGATACCGAGCGTCAAACCGGCAATCGCTGCTGCACCGCCAGCAATTGCTCCGGCTGTTTCCCAGTTATCCTGAGTTGTGCCTTTCATACAGGTATTGGTATGTACCAGACGACCTTGATCATCATACACCGGTACACAAGGAGAATCGTGAGCACAGCCTGCCAGGAATGTCGCGAGTAATGCCACGGAAATGAATTTTTTCATAATATTACCTCGGAATAATCACGATTCCCGATATCAATAATAGCGATACCTGTCCAGAATCGATAAGTCATATTTTACCATTCGCCCGTGCAAATTCCCCGGTGCAATAATCTCAAATTATGTTCTTTGTAAAAAACATGGAGATAAAACCGCTTCGCAAGTTAAATAATGCAGAAAAAATGAAGGGGGGAATAAAAAATATTTTACCATGCGTAAGCTATTGATAACGTAACGATGTCTCATAGCGTTATTTTTTATAAGAATAATCTAATTTCCGGTATGCGTAAAACAAAAACGCCCGCAGGCGCTTTATTTAACTCAATCCGGTTTCAGGCAAATGTTTCGGGTGGAGGAAGCTCATTTCCATAAGCACTAATAGATTCAGGGCTCACCGGTTTGCCTAATAAATATCCTTGAAGCGTATTGCAGCCCATTTCGGTGAGCAGTTTTTGTTGCTCTTCCGTTTCCACACCTTCCGCGACGACTTTTAAACTCAGCGTCCTGGCTAACGCCACAATGGCGGAGACGATGGTGGCATCTTCGCCCTCCCGGCTTAACTCACGAACAAACGCCCGATCGATTTTTAATTCACAGGCCGGAAGCCGTTTCAGATACAGCAGGCTGGAGTAACCTGTACCAAAGTCATCAATTGAGGCTTGAACACCCGCGTCTGTCAGTTCCGTCAACACGCGCACACTCTCATCCGGGTTGCTCATTGCGGTGGTTTCTGTTACTTCCAGGATTAACTTTTGCGGCGGCACGTCATGCTTTTTCAGCGCCTCCATAATCGTTTGGACCAGCGTACTCTGTTCAAACTGGAGGGTTGAGAGATTCACCGCAACTGACCAGTCAAGGTACCCCATTTTGCGCCATTCGCTGAGCTGACGGCAGGCTTCATCCACTACCCAGTTACCAAGCGGTACGATCAGGCCGGTTTTCTCCGCCAGCGGCAAAAAAACGTCCGGTGTGAGCACGCCTTGATAGGGATGATGCCAGCGCAGCAGCGCCTCAAAGCCGATAACCGGCCCTGCAGGTGCTTTAAATTTGGGCTGATAAACCAGCCGGAATTGCTGGCGTTCAAGCGCAATCCACAGATCGTTGAGTAACTGCAGTTGTGTTTGCGCCAGCGTATTCATTGACGGCTGAAAGAAGTGGTAACCGTTACGGCCCATGTGTTTGGTGTGATACATCGCCGCATCAGCATTGAACATCAGTTCCCGCTCGTTCTTGCCATCGTGCGGATAAAGCGCAATACCGACGCTCAGCGTCACCATCACGTCATAGGGATCGATATTGAAGGGTTTATCAATCACGCGTACCAACGAACTGGCAAGCGTTGCCGCTTCATCTGGCGCGCTGACTTCCGCCAGTAAAACAAACTCGTCACCACCAATGCGCGCCAGCGTATATTGCCCTTTTAATTTTTGCGTCAGGCGATCGGTCACCGCGACCAGCAATTTATCGCCGACATCGTGACCCCAGGCATCGTTGACGGTTTTGAAACCATCAAGATCCATAAACATCAGTGCGAAGAACGAGCCTTCGCGTTTGGCTTTGTTGAGGGCCTGTTCAAGGCGGTCTTCCAGCAACACACGGTTAGGCAGACGCGTTAAGGTATCGTGCAATGCCAGCCGCGCCAGTTCGCGGTTAGCCGCCGCCAGTGAAGTCGCCAACAGCGAGGTACGCGCTTGCAGACGCGCATCGAACATCGACACCAGCAGCGTAATGCCCAGCACTGAGAAGGCCATCATGCCGACCAGTACCGCCAGCCAGTTATTGTTAAAACCGTTATGACCTATGGCATGTTGGTGAGGGATTTGAGCCGCCATCATGCCGGTGTAATGCATACCAGCAATAGCGATGCCCATTAGAATCGCCGCACCAAAACGCATCAGCGCAACATGGGCAGCTTCATGACGTAAATGGAAGGTGAGCCACAGTGCGGCGAAGGAGGCAACCAGTGCTATCACTAAAGAAAGCGCGACCCAATTCAGATTCCAGATGATCGCTGGGGAAACCTGAAGCGCCACCATGCCTGTGTAGTGCATCGCCGCAATCCCCAATCCCATGACCATTGCGCCAGGGATCAGGCGACGCAGATGCAGATGCGGGGCGCTCACCAGCCATAGCGCGAATAACGATGAACCGATCGCGATAACCATGGAGAGGGCGGTAAGCAACGGTTCGTAGCGCATGCTCATTGACATGTTCATTGCCAGCATGCCGATAAAGTGCATCGCCCAGATGCCTATCCCCATCGCTACGCCGCCGCCGCTGAGCCAAACCCATGATGCGCTCCCGCTGCTGGTGGAAACACGGCCTGCCATATTCAGGGCGGTATAAGAGGCCAAAATGGCTACGATAAAAGAAACAACAACAAGGATATAGTCGTATTGGCTATCCAACATGGTGTCATCAACTCATTCACTAAGGGCGTTACGCATGACTACGATCGGACTGGCGAAAAGGGCTGAGACATTAGCATCGTACGGAGATGGCTCAAAATGATTTAAATCCCTGCGTTAATCAGGGTGATGGCTGCACTTTCGCGAATTTTCGCTACAAGCAATCACTTACAGATTATTGCAGTTAACCAGTTTGAGCGGATTTACGGAGTTCATATTGCGGCACTTATCGATCTCGGTGGTCATATACTCAACCCAGTACATGATTAAGCTATCCAGCATGAGGATCGACAGGGCGAAAGCCACCAGCCACCAATATTTGCGAATCATTCCGTATCTCCCTTTCTTGCAACCATTTGTTGAAATATACACGAGTCCGCAACCCCGGAATGACAGGGAAAGCGGGGTTTTTAGCGCTATTTCAGGCAATAAAAAAGGCGCTTTCCCATGCCGGTTAGCGCCTTTTTATCAATACAACTCACTGATTAAAAATCAGTTCATGCCGTATTTTTTCAGTTTTTTACGCAGCGTACCGCGGTTGATGCCCATCATCAGCGCCGCGCGGGTCTGATTACCACGGGTGTACTGCATCACCATGTCCAACAGTGGCTGTTCTACTTCAGCCAGTACCAGCTCATACAGGTCATTAACATCCTGACCATTCAGTTGAGCAAAATAGTTCTTCAGTGCCTGTTTTACCGAGTCACGGAGCGGTTTTTGGGTTACCTGATCCTGAGAGTTAACGGTAGAAACGGTCAGTACGTCAGAATTTACGCGTTGTTCGAACATAGTTCTGTCAGCTCTTTATTTCTGTTTACGCAAAATTTTCGAAGTATGCCTCCAACGCCTCCAGCTGTTCGCTGGCGTTCTCAATGGCGTTGAATGTGCGCCGAAACTGGTCATTCGGAGCGTGCTCCTGGAGATACCAGGAGACGTGTTTACGTGCGATTCGGTAACCTTTCGCCTGACCGTAAAAGTCATGCAGTTCCCGAACGTGCGCGCAAAGCAAGCGCTTAACCTCTGCCAAAGGCAGCGGGGCCAGCAGCTCCCCAGTGTCCAGATAATGCTGGATTTCCCGGAAGATCCAGGGTCTTCCCTGAGCTGCGCGGCCTATCATCAGGGCATCCGCCCCTGTATAGTCGAGCACAGCTCTGGCTTTTAGCGGGTCAGTAATGTCGCCATTCGCGATAACCGGAATGGAAACTTTCTGCTTAACTGCCCGAATACTGTCGTACTCAGCGTCTCCGTTGAACAAACAGGCGCGGGTGCGTCCATGAATGGTCAGAGCCTGGATACCACACTCTTCAGCCAGTTGGGCAATTTCTACGCAGTTACGGTGTTCTGGAGCCCAACCCGTGCGAATCTTCAGAGTGACAGGAACATCCACTGCATTAACTACCGAGGTCAGGATCGACTTCACCAGATCCGGGTATTGCAGCAGGGCGGAACCTGCAAGCTTGCGATTCACTTTTTTAGCCGGGCAACCCATATTGATATCAATAATCTGGGCGCCGCTTTCCACGTTAATACGTGCGGCTTCCGCCATTTCATCCGGGTCGCTGCCCGCAATTTGCACGGTGCGAATACCGGGTTCATCAATGTGCACCATCCGCAGTCGGGACTTGTCGCTTTCCCACACTTGTGGGTTAGAAGACATCATCTCGGATACGGTTAAACCGGCTCCCATCTCGTAACACAACGTCCGGAATGGTCTGTCAGTAATGCCAGCCATGGGCGCTGCGATCAGGCGATTTCTGAGCTGGTGGTGTCCGATGCGCATGAGTTAAGAAATGACCATACTGTGACTGCAAGGCGGCGTATATTACGCATTTTTCGCACGAGATGAAAGGCCAAACTTTGAGCAATCCTCTGTTGTAGATCAAGGAATAGCCAGTCCACCGGGGCAATAAACGTATTAAATCATGTTTTTCATAGGGTTATGCAAAAGATAAAAATTTCACATAACGCATAAATTCGCACAAGTTATCGTTTTTTCACGGGTGATAAGCGGCTGAACTGCTGTTTTTTCAGACAAAAATGACGATTTTTGCGAAGCTGGTCGCAATTTTCTCATCGGCATTTTGGCTGCTTTTTTCGACAGTTCAGCGCGCTGGCTCCGCGAAACGTGGTCCGCAGACCACGTTCCGTTTTACCTTTTCTGTCCCGTAATACGGCACCACTCTTCTTTCTCGACCACCGGATCAAGAGTAAAGAGCTCTGTATAGGCTTCGCACACGCTATCTGCCTGGCTGGCAAGGATCCCAGAGAGCCCCAGCAAACCGCCCTCAACGGGCAATACGCTGATTAACGGCGCCAGTTCACGCAACGGGCCAGCCAGAATATTGGCGACCACCACATCGGCTTTCATGGCTTCTGGCTGGTCTTTCGGCAGGTACAACTCAAGACGCTCGGAAACGCCGTTGCGCTCGGCATTATCGCGGCTGGCCTGAATAGCTTGCGGATCGATATCAATACCGATCGCTTTCGCGGCACCCAGTTTCAGAGCGGCGATCGCAAGGATCCCGGAGCCGCAGCCAAAGTCGATCACTGTTTTGCCGACGAGATCCAGACCATCGAGCCATTGCAGGCACAAAGAGGTGGTTGGGTGGGTACCGGTGCCAAATGCCAGACCCGGATCGAGCATCACATTCACCGCATTAACGTCCGGAACGTCGCGCCAGCTCGGACAGATCCACAGGCGCTCGCCAAAGCGCATCGGGTGGAAGTTATCCATCCATTCGCGCTCCCAGTCTTTATCTTCCAGTTGCTCGATTTTGTGGGCGAAACCTTCGCCGAGTAGCGGGTGCAAAGCGAGCTGGGCAACGACGTCTGCCATCTCGGTTTCCGCGTCGAACAGGCCGATAACGTCGGTATCGCCCCACAGGCGGGTTTCACCCGGCAGGGGTTCAAACACGGGCGTGTCGTGGGTATCCTGGAAAGTAATGGACACCGCGCCCGCTTCCATCAGAGCATCGCTCAGATCTTCCGCATTCGCGCCGGTGGTGTTCAGTTTCAGTTGGATCCAAGGCATGGCGTAACTCTTTATTCATTAACAGAAATGGTCGGAGCCTGCGGCGCGGGTTGACCGAAACGGTTCCCGACGACAAAGGCCAGCAAACTTAACAGCAGTGAGGGCACAATCGGATGGAAGCCCAGATACTGAATATTAAAGGTGGCGAGCACGGCATACAGCGCACCGCCAACAATCATGGCGCTGAGCGCGCCGGTGGAATTAGCGCGATCCCAATAGAGACCCAACACCAATGGCCACAGGAATACCGCCTCAAGTCCGCCAAATGCCAACAAGTTCAGCCAGATGATCATCTCTGGCGGGCGCCATGCCGCCAGCATCATCAAAATGCCGAGTACCAGTGTTGTCACGGTGGAAATACGTTTTAAGCGTGGCTCATGACGAATTTTAGTCGGCTGCGCGCTTAACCACAGATCTTTGATAATCGTCGCGGAAGCCTGCAACAGATGCGCATTGACGTTGGACATGATGGCAGCCATCGGTGCTGCGAGGAACAACCCTGCGGCCCACGGCGGCAACACTTCGACCATCAGCGTGGGAATAACCTGATCCGGCACCGACAGATTCGGCAGCACAGCACGACCCAGCGCGCCCGCCAGGTGCATTCCCAGCATCAACAGCGCGATGACGATGGTGCCGATAATGATCCCACGGTGCACCGATTTGCTGTCTTTATACGAAATACAGCGCACGGCGGTGTGCGGCAGACCGATAACGCCAAAACACACCAGCACCCAAAACGAGGTCATGAACGCCGGGGAGAGAATATCGCTCGCGCCGTGCGGACTAACCAGTTTCGGATCGATATGCTGCAAAGTATCGACGGCGTTATGTAAACCGCCCGCAGCATGGATCACGCCGACCAGCAACACCAGCGTACCGATCAGCATCACCATGCCTTGCATGGTGTCGTTCAACACACTGGCGCGAAAACCGCCAAACGCAGTATACAGCGCAATGGTTACGCCGAAGATCAGCAGACCCGATTCGTATTTGATACCGGACGCTGTCTCCAGCAGACGTGCGCCACCGATAAACTGCACGGCAATCGCACCGACAAATGCCACCAGCAGGCTGACGCTGGCAATCCATACCACCGCGCGGCTTTGGTAGCGCGCCATCAGCATGTCGTTGAGCGTAATCGCATTGTAGCGACGCGCCAGAATCGCGAATTTCTTGCCGAGAATACCCAGCGATAGCCAAATAGTGGGGACCTGGATCATTGCCAGCAGCACCCAGCCAAGACCGAATTTGTATGCGGCTCCCGGCCCGCCAATAAACGAACTGGCGCTGACATACGTTGCTGTCAGCGTCATGGCCAGCACAAATCCGCCCATCGAACGGCTGCCGAGGAAGTACTCGCTCAGGAACGTACCGCTACTACGCTGGCGCATCGCATAGTAAGAGAGGCCGAAGACGACGATCAGATAGATTATCAGCACGGCGATAATTTCAGTTTGCATCATTATCCTCCAGAGAGATATCGCGGAAGATAAAACGCACCATCGCCCAGCAAAGTAAAACAAACACCAGCGGCGTGAGCAAACAGGCTAATTCAAACCAACGTGGCAGTCCGGTGAAACCCTGCTCTGTACCCGGTAGGTAAGCGCACACTAACCAGGCGGCAAGATAAAGAAGGGTCAGCCACAGCGCCCAGCGGGCTTCTTTGTGAGCCTGAACAAAGCGGTTGTCCATTTTTGTCCCTTGTAAATGAAGAAAGCGGGGATTGTACCCTATGGGCAAGTTGAGGGGAGAGAAAAACAAAAAAGGCCGGAAGATCCGGCCTTTTGCGCTGATTGCAGATTATTTTTCCTGCAAACCGAGTTTTTTCTCCAGATAGTGGATGTTGGTGCCACCATGCTGGAAATTCTCGTCGCTCATAATACGCATCTGCAGGTCAACGTTGGTTTTGATACCGTCGATAATCAGCTCCTGCAACGCATTCTTCATGCGTGCAATCGCCACATCGCGGCTCTCGCCGTAGCAGATAAGCTTGCCAATCATTGAATCGTAATACGGCGGTACGGTGTAACCGGCGTAAATATGCGATTCCCAGCGCACACCAAACCCACCAGGGGCATGGAAGCGGGTGATTTTGCCCGGGCTCGGCAGGAAGGTATTCGGGTCTTCGGCGTTAATACGGCATTCCACCGCATGGCCTTTCACCACAACTTCTTCTTGCTTAATGGACAGCGGCTGACCGGCTGCAATACGCAACTGCTCTTTGATCAGGTCAACGCCGGTAATCATTTCGGTAACCGGGTGTTCAACCTGAATACGGGTGTTCATCTCAATGAAGTAGAACTCGCCGTTTTCGAACAGGAACTCAAACGTACCGGCTCCGCGATAGCCGATATCGACACAGGCTTTCGCACAACGCTCGCCGATGTAGCGACGCAGTTCCGGGGTGATGCCCGGTGCCGGTGCTTCTTCGACCACTTTCTGGTGGCGGCGCTGCATGGAGCAGTCGCGCTCTGCCAGATAGATAGCGTTGCCCTGACCATCGGCCAGCACCTGGATCTCGACGTGGCGAGGATTTTCCAGGTATTTTTCCATGTACACCATGTCGTTGCTGAAAGCGGCTTTCGCTTCCGCACGCGTCATGCTGATGGACTGCGCCAGGTCGGCGTCTTTGCGCACAACGCGCATACCGCGACCGCCGCCGCCGCCGGAGGCTTTGATGATAACCGGGTAACCGATGCGTTTAGCATGGGCGCGGTTTGCATCCATATCGTCGCCCAGCGGGCCGTCTGAACCTGGTACGGTCGGTACGCCAGCTTTCTTCATGGCGGTGATCGCAGACACTTTGTCACCCATCAGGCGGATGGTGTCAGCTTTCGGGCCGATAAAGATAAAGCCAGAGCGCTCAACCTGTTCAGCAAAGTTGGCATTCTCAGAGAGGAAGCCGTAACCCGGGTGAATCGCCACTGCGCCGGTGATTTCGGCGGCGGAGATAATCGCCGGGATATTCAGATAGCTTTTTACTGATGGCGCAGGACCGATACACACCGTCTCGTCTGCCAGCAGTACGTGTTTTAAATCGCGATCCGCAGTGGAGTGCACAGCGACAGTCTTGATGCCCAGTTCTTTACAGGCACGAAGAATACGCAGTGCAATCTCGCCGCGGTTGGCGATAACAATTTTATCCAGCATGTGCGCCTCGTTTACTCGATGACGACCAGCGGCTCGTCAAATTCAACCGGTTGGCCACTTTCCACCAGAATGGCTTTCACCACGCCTGATTTATCGGCTTCGATCTGGTTCATCATTTTCATGGCTTCAACGATGCACAGGGTATCGCCCACATTGACTTTCTGGCCAATTTCGATAAACGCTTTTGCGTCCGGGCTCGGGGTGCGATAGAAGGTTCCGACCATCGGGGAACGTACGATGTGGCCACTGATTTCCGCTGCGGCTGCAGGGGCTTCCGGCGCTGCGGCAGGTGCGACAGCGTTAGACAGGGCTGGCTGCTGTTGCATCATCGGCGCAGCATATTGCTGCATAACCGGGAAGCCAGCATTCGGCGCGCTGCGGCTGATGCGCACAGACTCTTCGCCTTCAGAAATTTCCAGTTCGGAGATGCCTGATTCTTCAACCAGCTCGATCAGTTTCTTAATCTTACGAATATCCATGAGTGGGTTCCGTACTCTTGTTTAGTGTGATTGTGACAGGCGTTTTACTGCCGTCTGTAAAGCGTATGAATAACCTTCCGCACCCAGCCCGCAAATAACGCCTTCGGCGATATCTGACAGATACGAGTGGTGACGGAATGGCTCCCGCGCATGCACGTTGGTCAGGTGGATCTCGATAAACGGGATACCGACAGCCAACAGTGCGTCGCGGATAGCAACACTGGTGTGCGTAAACGCGGCCGGATTGATCAGGATGAAGTCCATAATGTCTTTAGCCTGATGAATACGGTCGATGATTGCGTACTCCGCGTTTGACTGAAAATGCGCCAGTTCCACATCAAGCGATGTCGCTTCGGCACTCAAACCGTTAACAATCTCGCTGAGCGTAAGCGTGCCGTACTTATCCGGCTCACGGGTGCCAAGCAGGTTTAGGTTCGGTCCGTTCAAAACCAATATGTGGAACTTGCCAGCCATTGTGCAGCTATCTCCTGCGATTCTCGGGTAAAAAACAAAATATACCTTCAATTCGCTATTGTCACCTTTTCAGAGGCTAAAAACCCCTGTCAGGAAAACCAAAGTCGCACATTATAACGATTTCGTAGCAATTGGCAGCTAAATACTGGTCTTATCAGGGAAGATTATCAACTGCCGCCCGGAATCTGGCGGCGAATGATAGTAGATCTGCGGAGAACTGCACACAATAAGCGTGTTAACGCCACCATTGGCGAAACTTCTTATAACGCCACGCTAACAGCGCAATCGCGGCGGCAGCATAGAGGATCGGCTGCGGTGACAAGATTTTTACCGACCAAAGGTAGTGAATCGGCGCGAGGATCGCCACCAGATAGACGAAATTATGTAATTGTTGCCAGCGTTTGCCCAATTTCCGCTGCGCCCATTGCGTTGAGGTCAACGCTAATGCCAGCAAAATCAGCCAACTTGCGGCTCCCAGCGTTAAATAAGGGCGCGTTATCAACTCTTGCCCTAATAATGAAAGATTATTAATGCCAAGCTCCAGTAAGGTGTAGCTGGTCAGATGCAGTGTCGCCCAGGCAAAGCACCACAGCCCCAGTAAGCGCCGGGTTCTGATTAATAGCGGTTGTTTCGCGTAGCGTGCGAGCGGTGCGACCAGCAAACTGGCGAGCAGGAATTTTAGCGCCATTCTGCCCGTAAAATGCTGGATGTCTTTCGCCGGATCGGCGCTGAAATAGCCCTGGTTCGCCGCCCAGAAAAGCCAAAGTAAAGGCAGCAGACCCGCCAGATGTAATGCGACTTTTAACCACGTCACCTGTTTTGCCGTTAAGCGCACTTAGAAATTCTCCCGCAGATCTAACCCGTGATAAAGCGAAGCCACTTCTTCAGCGTAGCCATTAAACAGCAGCGTTGGCTGACGTTTTACATCCAGCGCGCCGCCTGATCCAATAAAACGTTCCGTCGCTTGTGACCAGCGCGGGTGATCAACATGCGGGTTCACATTGGCGTAGAAGCCATATTCATCGGGTGCGGCAAGATTCCAGGTGGTTGGTGGTCGTTTACTGGTTAACTTGATACTGACAATTGATTTGATGCCTTTAAAACCATATTTCCACGGCACTGTCAGGCGGATCGGCGCGCCGTTTTGCGGTGGTAGCGCTTTGCCATACACACCGACAGTAAGCAGCGTAAGCGGGTGCATCGCTTCATCTATACGTAGCGCTTCAACATACGGGTATTTGAGGCCACCACCGATAAATCGGTCTTTTTGCCCCGGCATCTGATCCGGTGCGTAAAGGGTCTGGAACGCGACATATTTGGCGTTGCTGGTGGGTTCAACTAACGCCAGCAGTTTATGCAGCGGGAATCCGATCCACGGCACCACCATCGACCAGGCCTCAACGCAGCGCATGCGATAGATTCGTTCTTCCAGCGGGAAACGCGAGGTCAGCGCCGCGTGGTCGAGCGTTAACGGTTTTGCCACTTCACCATCAATGGTCAATGTCCAGGGATCGGTTTTCATTCCTCCGGCGTTGGCGGCAGGATCGGCTTTATCGAGGCCAAATTCATAGAAGTTGTTATAACCGGTGACTTTTTCTTCCGGCGTCAGCGGGAGAGAGGATTTCCACTGTGCAGGTTGCGTAAAATCGAGTGGTTTTCCTGATGGCGCTTTTGGCCGGTCATGGCCTTTAAACCAGTCCAATAAATCGGCCCGCGCGCCGGGTGCCAGGGTCAGTGCTGTGGCGCTAATTCCCAGCATTTTCAGCACCTGGCGGCGCTGTAACATAAAAACGGATTCCGCAGTGACATCGGCTTCGGTTAGTTTTTTCTTCATCACATCCTCCGTTAGTTTCTCGTCAAGCATGGTGTAAGCGCAGCGTGAGCGCGAGCCCGAGTGTGTTACCAAACATTGTAAATAGTCAGGTTAAGACATTTTTCAGGCTTATTGATTGTTGGCAAAAAATTTCTGAGGGCTATACTCGCTGATATGAAACGCGGTGCCAGTTTTTCCCTGCCGACTGCAAGCTATCCCGGGACGCGGGTAGACATCAAAGTTAGTACTTACTTCAATGACATTACCCTGAGCGGTATCGTTTCGTTCTTTATACAAGCGGAGTTAACACAAGGATGCGATTAACGACGAAATTTTCAGCTTTTGTGACGCTACTGACAGGGCTGGCGTTTTTCGTCACTCTGATTGGGTGTTCACTGAGCTTCTATAACGCGATTCAAAACAAGGTTGCCAATCGTGTCGAAGCGGTGGCGGCGATTGTCGATACGCGTTTGATCTCAACGCCGGTTTCCCGGCTGTTGCCGCAGCTCGATGAACTGATGGTGCCGGTAGATATTATCGCGATTGAGATTAAGCAAGGCCGGCGCACGGTACTCAGTTACACGCATAGCGGAAGTTATCGCCCGGCGGGCAGCAACTATCAATATCGGGAGCTGCATATTCCCTCCCTGAAAAATCCCGGCTTCACGTTCACGCTGATTTACCAGGATCCGATGGCGAACTATTTTCGCTCGTTGTCGAACACTGCGCCGCTGACGGTGGCGATTGGTTTTATGATTGTGATCCTCTTTCTCTCTGTTCGCTGGCTACGGCGACAGCTTTCCGGGCAGGAACTGCTGGAGACACGCGCGACGCGGATCCTCAACGGTGAGCGCGGGCCGCAGGTTCGTGGCAGCATTTATGAATGGCCATCACGTACCAGCAGTGCGCTGGATGTGCTACTGACCGACATTCAGTTCGCCAGCGATCAGCGTAGCCGCATGGATACGCTGATTCGTTCTTACGCGGCGCAGGACACGCGAACTGGCCTGAATAACCGCCTGTTTTTTGATAACCAGCTCGCCACGCTGCTGGAAGATCAGGAAAAAGTGGGTTCGCACGGCGTGGTGATGATGATCCGTTTGCCGGACTTTGATCTGCTGCGAGATAGCGGCGGAACCACCACCGAAGAGTATCTCTTTACGCTCATTAACCTGCTTTCTACCTTTATTATGCGTTATCCCGGCGCGTTACTGGCGCGCTACCATCGCAGCGACTTTGCCGTACTGCTGCCGCATCGCACCTTAAAGGAAGCGGAAAGCATTGCCGGGCTGATCCTGAAAGCGGTGGAAGGGTTACCGCCCAATAAAACGCTGACACGCGAAGATATTATGCATATTGGTATTTGCGCCTGGCGCAGTGGTCAGCCTGGTGTGCAAGTGATGGAACATGCTGAGGCCGCAGCGCGCAACGCGGTGTTACAGGGCGGAAACAGTTGGTCAGTTTATGACGACACATTGCCGGAACAAGGGCGTGGAAATGTGCGCTGGCGAACGCTGATTGAACAGATGCTGAGTCGCGGCGGGCCGCGCGTTTATCAGAAACCGGCAATTAACCGTGACGGGCACGTTCACCACCGCGAGCTGATGTGCCGCATTTTCGATGGCGAACAAGAAGTGATTGCCGAAGAGTATATGCCCATGGTGCAGCAGTTTGGTCTGGCTGAAGAATATGACCGCCTGCAAGTGACGCGCCTGATTCCGTTTATGGGTTTTTGGCCGGAAGAAAACCTGGCCATGCAAATAACAGTGGAATCATTGATCCGCCCCCGTTTTCAACGCTGGCTACGCGATATATTAATGCAGTGCGAAAAATCTCAACGTAAACGGATTATTTTTGAACTTGCTGAGGCGGATGTTTGTCAACATATCAGCCGGTTACAGTCGGTGGTGCGTTTAATCAACGCATTAGGCGCGCGCATAGCGGTAAATCAGGCGGGTCTGACGTTGGTGAGCACCAGTTGGATTAAAGCATTGGATGTTGAGTTATTAAAGCTGCATCCGGGGCTGGTCAGGAACATTGAAAAGCGCACCGAAAACCAGCTTCTGGTGCAGAGCCTCGTGGAAGCGTGCAAAGGCACGCGAACGCGAGTTTTCGCGACCGGTGTTCGCTCTCGTGGCGAATGGCAGACGCTGGTAGAACGGGGTGTTGTGGGTGGGCAGGGCGATTTCATCGCGGCTTCCCAACCGCTCGATACCAATGTGAAAAAATATTCGCAAAGATACTCGGTTTGAACTGCTGTTTGAGTCGTTTTCACGTAGAATAATGCGCGCTGCCATGTTTGGGGGTGTGCGTGCCTGCCCGCCGGATTATCGCAGTGAACAAAGCCGGTTTGTCCTTATGAAAAACTGCAAACGCAACAGACTGGAAAATGAGTTCTTTTCACTTCCTGGTGGATTCATGTCGTTTTGCAACAAAGGAAACAAACTGCACTAATTTTCACCGTAACAGATGATTCTTATGCCTTGTCGCTGCTACGTGTGGTTGGTAAAGTAAGCGGATTTTGTTTCCGCCCCAGCTTTCAGGATTATCCCTTAGTATGTTGAAAAAATTTCGTGGCATGTTTTCCAATGACCTGTCCATTGACCTGGGTACCGCGAATACCCTGATTTATGTAAAAGGACAAGGCATCGTACTGAATGAGCCTTCCGTGGTGGCCATTCGCCAGGATCGTGCCGGTTCACCGAAAAGTGTAGCCGCAGTCGGTCATGAAGCGAAACAGATGCTTGGCCGTACGCCGGGCAATATCGCTGCTATCCGCCCGATGAAAGACGGCGTAATTGCCGATTTCTTCGTGACCGAAAAAATGCTTCAGCACTTTATCAAACAAGTGCACAGCAACAGCTTTATGCGTCCGAGCCCGCGCGTTCTGGTTTGTGTGCCGGTTGGCGCAACTCAGGTTGAACGCCGTGCTATTCGTGAATCCGCGCAGGGCGCTGGTGCTCGTGAAGTGTTCCTGATTGAAGAGCCGATGGCGGCCGCAATCGGCGCTGGCTTACCGGTTTCTGAAGCGACCGGTTCAATGGTGGTGGATATCGGTGGTGGTACCACTGAAGTTGCCGTTATCTCCCTGAATGGCGTGGTTTACTCCTCTTCTGTTCGTATCGGCGGTGATCGCTTCGATGAAGCAATCATTAATTATGTTCGCCGTAACTACGGCTCACTGATTGGTGAAGCGACCGCAGAACGTATCAAACACGAAATTGGCTCTGCTTACCCGGGCGATGAAGTGCGTGAAATCGAAGTGCGTGGCCGTAACCTGGCTGAAGGTGTTCCACGTGGCTTCACGCTGAATTCCAACGAAATTCTGGAAGCGTTGCAGGAACCGCTGACCGGCATCGTTAGCGCAGTTATGGTTGCGCTGGAACAGTGCCCGCCGGAACTGGCTTCTGATATCTCCGAGCGCGGTATGGTATTGACCGGTGGTGGCGCGCTGCTGCGCAACCTTGACCGCCTGTTGATGGAAGAAACGGGTATTCCAGTTGTAGTTGCAGAAGATCCACTGACTTGCGTAGCGCGTGGCGGCGGCAAGGCGCTGGAAATGATCGACATGCACGGCGGCGACTTGTTCAGCGAAGAATAGTCCGCGTCAGATGCGAAGCGTATTGTCGCTTCGCATCTGTCTGGCCTGAGAATACGCAAAGCCTATGAAGCCAATTTTTAGCCGTGGCCCGTCACTGCAGATTCGCCTTTTTCTGGCGGTTTTGGTGGCGCTCGGAGTCATTATTGCCGACAGCCGCCTCGGTACGTTCAGCCAAATCAGAACGTACATGGATACTGCCGTCAGTCCTTTCTATTTTATTTCCAATGGTCCCCGCGAATTATTAGATAACGTTTCCCAAACGTTGGCGTCGCGTGACCAGCTTGAGCTTGAAAACCGGGCATTACGTCAGGAGCTGTTACTGAAAAACAGCGAGCTGTTGATGTTAGGACAGTACAAGCAGGAGAACGCTCGCCTGCGTGAACTGCTGGGCTCGCCGCTGCGTCAGGATGAGCAGAAAATGGTAACTCAGGTTATCTCGACAGTTAACGATCCTTACAGCGACCAGGTGGTTATCGACAAAGGTAGCGCGAACGGCGTGTATGAAGGCCAGCCGGTGATCAGCGATAAAGGCGTTGTCGGCCAGGTTGTTGCGGTGGCGAAACTGACCAGCCGCGTACTGCTGATTTGCGATGCCACACACGCGCTGCCGATTCAGGTGCTGCGTAACGATATCCGCGTGATTGCTGCCGGTAACGGCTGCACAGACGATCTGCAACTCGAACATTTACCGGCGAATACGGATATTCGCGTTGGTGATGTGTTGGTGACGTCAGGTCTGGGCGGGCGTTTCCCGGAAGGGTACCCTGTTGCAGTGGTTTCGTCGGTTAAGCTCGATACGCAGCGTGCCTACACCGTGATTCAGGCGCGCCCAACCGCAGGCCTGCAACGTTTGCGTTATCTGCTGCTGCTGTGGGGCGCGGATCGTAACGGCACTAACCCAAGAACACCGGAAGATGTGCATCGTGTGGCGAACGAACGTCTGCTGCAAATGATGCCGCAGGTGCTTCCTTCTCCTGATGCGATGGGGCCGCCTGCGCCAATGCCCGCTCCGGCGACTGGCATTACGCAGCCGCCGCCGCAAGTCTCTCCGGGAGGGCAATAGTGGCGAGTTATCGTAGCCAGGGGCGCTGGGTTATCTGGCTCTCGTTTTTAATTGCACTGTTGCTTCAAATCATGCCCTGGCCGGATGACATCATTGTCTACCGGCCAAACTGGGTATTGCTCATTTTGCTTTACTGGATCCTCGCGCTGCCGCACCGCGTAAATGTTGGCACAGGTTTCGCGATGGGTGCCATACTGGATCTGATTAGCGGATCCACCCTCGGTGTACGCGCGCTTTCGTTAAGTATTGTCGCCTATCTGGTCGCACTGAAATTTCAGCTGTTCCGTAATCTGGCGCTCTGGCAACAAGCGCTGGTGGTTATGCTGTTGTCGCTGGCGACAGAAGTCGTTGTCTTCTGGGCGGAGTTTCTGGTGATTAACGTTTCGTTTAAGCCAGAAATTTTCTGGAGCAGCCTGGTCAATGGGGTGCTCTGGCCGTGGCTTTTCTTGTTAATGCGTAAGATCCGCCAGCAGTTTGCGGTGCAATAAGGCGTTTATGATTGATATCTGGCTTGCTTCCGGTTCTCCTCGTCGCCAGGAGTTGCTCACACAACTGGGCGTCACTTTCGCGCGTATTGTTCCGGGGATTGAGGAACAACGCCAGGCGCAGGAGAGCGCCCGACAGTATGTGTTGCGGCTGGCTCGAGAAAAAGCGCAGGCCGGCGTGGCGATGGCTTCCAGCGATCTGCCAGTGCTGGGGGCGGACACGATCGTCATATTTAATGGTGAAGTGCTTGAAAAACCAAAAGACTCCTCGCATGCTGCCAGTATGTTGCGCCTGCTTTCCGGGCAAACACATCAGGTGATGACGGCGGTCGCGTTGGCAGATAGCCAGCATTTGCTCGATTGTCTGGTGGAAACCGAAGTGACTTTCAGAGTGCTATCGGAAAAGGATATCGCTGATTACGTCGCCAGCGGGGAACCGCTGGATAAAGCCGGTGCTTATGGCATTCAGGGGCTGGGTGGCTGTTTCGTGAGAAAAATAAACGGTAGTTATCATGCCGTTGTGGGTTTACCACTGGTGGAAACTTGGGAATTGCTGAGCAACTTTAATGCACTGCGCGAGGGAAAAGATAATCATGACGGCTGAATTGTTGGTCAACGTTACTCCATCGGAAACACGCGTCGCTTATATTGATGGCGGCATTCTGCAGGAAATTCACATCGAGCGCGAAGCACGGCGCGGGATAGTAGGCAATATCTACAAAGGTCGGGTCAGCCGGGTTTTGCCGGGCATGCAGGCGGCTTTTGTAGATATTGGTCTGGAAAAGGCGGCGTTCCTTCACGCCTCCGACATTATGCCGCACACCGAATGTGTCGCCGGGGAAGAGCAGAAAAACTTCACCGTGCGCGACATCTCCGAGCTTGTCCGTCAGGGGCAGGATTTAATGGTGCAAGTGGTAAAAGATCCGCTGGGTACTAAAGGCGCGCGCCTGACAACGGATATCACTCTGCCATCCCGTTACCTGGTCTTTATGCCAGGCGCTTCTCATGTTGGTGTTTCCCAGCGTATTGAGAGCGAAGCCGAGCGTGAGCGTCTTAAACAGGTCGTTGCGGCGTACTGTGACGAGCAGGGCGGTTTTATCATTCGCACTGCGGCAGAGGGCGTGTGCGAAGAGGATCTCGCTTCCGATGCGGCGTACCTCAAGCGCGTCTGGACCAAGGTGATGGAGCGTAAAAAACGCCAACAAAGCCGCTGCAAACTTTACGGCGAGTTGGCGCTGGCGCAGCGTGTGCTGCGTGATTTCGCCGATGCCCATCTGGATCGTATCCGTGTGGACTCGCGTCTGACTTTTGAAGCGCTGCTGGAGTTCACTGCGGAATACATTCCTGAAATGACCAGCAAGCTCGAACACTACAATGGTCGCCAGCCGATTTTCGATCTTTACGATGTCGAGAACGAGATCCAGCGCGCGCTGGAACGCAAAGTGGAGCTGAAGTCCGGCGGCTATCTGATCATCGATCAAACTGAAGCGATGACCACCGTTGATATCAACACCGGTGCGTTTGTCGGCCACCGCAATCTCGACGACACTATTTTCAACACCAACATCGAAGCTACGCAGGCCATTGCCCGCCAGCTGCGCTTACGCAATTTGGGCGGCATTATCATCATCGATTTTATCGATATGAGTAATGACGATCATCGCCGTCGCGTACTGCACTCGCTTGAGCAGGCGCTGAGTAAAGATCGGGTCAAGACCAGCATTAATGGTTTCTCACAGCTTGGTCTGGTGGAGATGACGCGCAAACGTACGCGCGAAAGTGTAGAACATGTCCTCTGTAATGAATGCCCCACCTGTCATGGCCGTGGCACCGTTAAAACGGTGGAAACAGTGTGTTATGAAATCATGCGCGAGATCGTTCGCGTGCATCATGCTTACGATTCCGATCGTTTTCTGGTTTACGCTTCCCCGGCGGTGGCGGAAGCCCTGAAAAGTGAAGAGTCGCACGCGCTGGCGGAGGTGGAAATCTTCGTTGGCAAGCAGGTAAAAGTGCAAATCGAGCCGCTCTATAATCAAGAGCAGTTTGACGTAGTAATGATGTAATTCGCAGCGTGCTGCGACACGAGCGAATCTGGGTTTGGTTGACAAGGAGAGAGGCGTGAGGCGACTGCCGGGGATATTGCTGCTTACAGGCGCGACGCTGATTGTTATCGCGGCGCTGCTGGTAAGTGGGCTGCGCCTTGTTCTGCCCCATCTGGATAGCTGGCGCGGGCAAATTCTGGCGCAAATCTCCTCGCAAACCGGCGTTCCGGTTTCGGCCAGCCAGATACAGGCGCGCTGGGAAAATTTCGGCCCTGAACTGGACGTGCGCGACATTAACGCGACGCTGCCCGATGGCGGCGAGCTGTCGGTCAAACGCGTGACGCTGGCGCTGGATGTCTGGCAAAGTATGCTCCACATGCGCTGGCAGTTTCGCAATCTCACCTTTTACCAACTGGTTGCCCATAGCAATACCCCGCTACAGCGCAATGACACCGGTGAACCTATCACTACGGATCGCATCAGCGATCTGTTTTTGCGTCAATTCGATCACTTTGATCTTCGCGACAGCCGCATCAGTTTCTTAACGCTCTCCGGGCAGCGCGCTGAGTTGGCTATCCCGCAACTTACCTGGCTTAACGGCAGCGATCGTCACCGTGCGGAGGGGCAAGTCAGCCTTTCGAGCCTGACTGGGCAGCACGGTATTATGCAAGTGCGTATGGATCTGCGTGACGACAACGGGCTGCTGAATAATGGCCGGGTGTGGTTGCAGGCGGACGATATTGATGTCAAGCCCTGGCTCGCCAAATGGATGCAGGATAAGGTCGCGCTGGATTCCGCGCGATTCAGCCTTGAAGGCTGGATGACATTAAGCAAAGGCGTAGTTGAAAGCGGCGATGTATGGCTGAAAAAAGGCGGCGCCAGCTGGCAGGGATATAACACGCAGCACCGCATGACGGTGGATAACCTTACCGCACATGTTTCCCGTCAGCAGCAGGGCTGGCAGTTTGATGTGCCGGTAACGCGTATCGCGATTGATGACCATCCGTGGCCGCAGGGCGCGCTGAGTTTTGCCTGGGTTCCGGCGCAGGAAGTGGGCGGTACCAGCAGTGTGCGCAGCGATGAACTGCGCGTACGTGCCAGTAACCTTGAGCTCAGTGGCTTAGAGGGACTGCTGCCGATTGCACAGAAAATCTCACCGGAACTGTACGACATCTGGCACACCATGCAGCCTCGCGGCAAGCTCAATCAACTGGCGCTGGATATTCCGTTGCAGGCGACCGAAAAAACGCGCTTCCATGCACAGTGGCAGGATATAGCCTGGCAACAGTGGGAATTGCTGCCCGGTGTTGAACATCTCAGTGGAACGCTTGCCGGCAGCATGGAGAATGGGCGCTTAACCGCCGATATCGCGCAGGCGAAGATGCCGTATAAGACGGTATTCCCCGAACCGCTGGAGATTGAAAAAGGCGTTGCCACGCTGAACTGGCAGAAAAACGAGCATGGCTTCCAGTTGGATGGACGCAATATCGACATTCAGGCCAATGCCCTGCGCGCGCGCGGTGATTTCCGCTATCTCCAGCCGCAAGGCGATGAGCCCTGGTTGGGTATCCTGGCTGGCATCAATGTGACGGATGCCGGACAGGCCTGGCGTTACTTCCCGGAAAATTTGATGGGCAAAGCGCTGGTGGCGTACCTGAGTTCGTCGATCAAAGGCGGGCAGACGCAAGATGCCACGCTGCTGTTTGGCGGTAACCCGAAGCTCTTCCCGTTTAAGCACAACGAAGGCCAGTTTGAAGTCGCGGTGCCGTTGCGCAATGCGACCTTTGCTTTCCAGCCTGACTGGCCTGCGTTACAAAACCTCGATATCGATCTTGATTTCCTCAACGACGGTTTGTGGATGAAAAGCAGTAAAGTGGCGCTGGGTGGTGTAACGGCCAGCAACCTGACAGCCAATATCCCGGATTACGTCAAAGAGAAGCTGCTGATTGACGCGGACATTAACGGGCCGGGCAAAGCTGTTGGTCCCTATTTCAAAGAGACGCCGCTACACGACACGCTGGGCAGCGCACTGGATGAGTTGCAAATCGATGGTGATGTAAGCGCTCGCTTACATCTTGATATTCCGCTGGATGGTGAGCAGACCGTCGCTAAAGGCGATGTGGTGCTGAACAACAACAGCCTGTTTATCAAACCGCTTAACAGCACACTGAAGAACCTCAATGGCAAATTCAGCTTCGAGAACGGCACGCTGAAAAGCGAGCCGTTGCAGGCAACCTGGTTTAATCAACCGGTAAATCTCGATTTCTCCACCACCGAAGGGGATAAGGCTTACCAGGTCGCGGTGAATCTCAACGGGAACTGGCAACCGGCAAAAACCGGCGTGTTACCTCCTCAACTTAATGATGCGCTGCGCGGCAGCATCGCATGGAAAGGTGATGTCGGCGTTGAGCTGCCGCACCGTGGCGGCACCACTTACAAGGTCAATCTTGATGGTGATTTGAGTAACCTTGCTAGTACGTTACCGCCACCGATGGATAAACCAGCGGGTAAAACATTGCCGTTGAAGGTGAAGGTAGAAGGGAACCTGCACAGTTTCGATTTAACCGGTAATGCCGGTGGTAACAACCATTTCAACACCCGCTGGCTGCTGAATAATAAGCTGGCGCTCGATCGTGGGATCTGGACGTCGGACAGCCGTACACTGCCGCCGCTGCCGGAGCAGGCCGGGCTTGAACTCAACTTGCCGCCAATGAACGGCGCGCAGTGGCTGGGCCTGTTCAGACAGGGCGTGGCAAACAATGTCAGCAGCGCAACCACTTTCCCACAGAGCATTACGCTGCGTACACCTGCCCTGACACTGGGCGGGCAGCAGTGGAATAACCTCAGCATTATTTCGCAGCCGCAAGATTCAGGTTCGACCATCGAAGCGCAGGGGCGCGAAATCAGCGGTACATTGACGATTCATGATAATGCGCCGTGGCAGGCAGCGATTCGCTACCTCTACTACAACCCGTCGAACGCGCCACCGGACGATAACGATATCTCTTCCCCTTCAACACTGCTGCGTGGCCAGACGCGGTTGGACTTTACCGGCTGGCCGGATTTGCAGCTGCGCTGTGCGGAGTGTTGGCTGTGGGGGCAAAAGTATGGTCGCATCGACGGTGATTTCGCCATTCAGGGCGATACGCTGACGCTGGCGAATGGGCTGGTGGACAGCGGCACCGCGCGGCTGACCGCTGACGGTGAATGGGTCAATCGTGAAGGCGCGGAGCGCACCTCGCTGAAAGGCGTGCTGCGCGGTGAGAAAATTGATTCAGCGATGGGCTTCTTTGGCGTACCGACGCCGGTGCGTGATTCGTCGTTTGATATTAATTATGACCTGCACTGGCGCAGCACACCGTGGCAACCGCAGGAAGAGTCGCTCAATGGCATCCTGCGTACGCGTCTTGGCAAAGGTAAAATTACCGATATCAGCACTGGTCATGCCGGGCAGTTGCTGCGCCTGTTCAGCGTCGACTCGCTGTGGCGTAAATTGCGTTTTGACTTCAGCGATACCTTCAGCAGTGAGGGGTTCTGGTTTGATTCCATTCGCAGCACCGCGTGGATCAAAGACGGTGTGCTGCATACCGACGATACACTGGTTGATGGCCTGGAAGCGGATATCGCGATGAAAGGTTCCGTGAATTTGGTGCGCCGCGAGCTGGATATGGAAGCGGTGGTAGCCCCGGAAATCTCCGCGACTGTCGGGGTGGCGGCGGCCTTCGCCGTAAACCCGATTGTCGGTGCTGCGGTGTTTGCCGCCAGCAAAGTGCTGGGGCCACTGTGGAACAAAGTCTCGATTCTGCGCTATCGCATTACCGGCCCGGTCGATCAGCCGCAAATCAACGAAGTCCTGCGCCAGCCGCGTACGGACAAAAAGCAATGATTTGACGGCATCAGCGAATTGCCTCAAGCTCCTTATATCGCAATTTTTATTGCCCGCAGTGGCGGCAACGACGAGAAAAAATGATGAGTCTTAATCTGGTAAGTGAACAACTTCTGGCAGCAAACGGCCTGAGCCATCAGGATCTGTTTGCTATTCTCGGTCAACTGACCGCGCGTCGTCTTGATTACGGCGATCTCTATTTCCAGTCGAGCTATCACGAATCCTGGGTTTTAGAAGACAGCATCATTAAAGATGGCTCTTACAATATCGACCAGGGCGTGGGCGTGCGCGCCGTCAGCGGCGAGAAAACCGGTTTTGCTTATGCGGACCAAATCAGCCTGCTGGCGCTGGAACAGAGCGCGCAGGCTGCGCGTACTATCGTGCGGGAAGACGGCGATGGCAAAGTGAAAACGCTGGGTGCGCTCGAACATCCAAGTCTTTATACCAGCCTCGATCCGCTGCAGAGCATGAGCCGTGAAGAGAAGCTCGATATTCTGCGCCGCGTAGATAAAGCGGCACGCGCAGCGGATAAACGCGTACAGGAAGTGACAGCCAGTCTGACCGGCGTTTACGAACTCATTCTGGTGGCGGCGACGGACGGTACGCTGGCGGCGGATGTGCGCCCGTTGGTGCGGCTTTCCGTGAGCGTACAGGTTGAAGACGACGGTAAACGCGAACGTGGTTCCAGCGGTGGCGGCGGTCGTTTTGGTTATGACTGGTTCTTGCAGGATGTGGATGGCGATGTTCGCGCGGATGCGTGGGCGAAAGAAGCCGTGCGCATGGCGCTGGTAAACCTTTCTGCCGTTGCCGCACCTGCGGGCACGCTGCCGGTGGTATTGGGCGCGGGCTGGCCTGGCGTGCTGCTGCACGAAGCGGTTGGACACGGGCTGGAAGGCGACTTCAACCGTCGCGGAACGTCTGTATTCAGCGGCCAGATGGGGCAACTGGTGGCCTCAGAACTGTGTACCGTTGTGGACGATGGCACCATCGCCGATCGCCGCGGTTCTGTGGCGATCGATGATGAAGGAACGCCGGGCCAGTACAACGTGCTTATCGAAAACGGCGTGTTGAAAGGTTATATGCAGGACAAGCTGAATGCGCGTCTTATGGGCGTTAAGCCGACCGGTAACGGACGTCGTGAATCTTATGCGCATCTGCCAATGCCGCGTATGACCAACACTTATATGCTGGCGGGGAAATCAACGCCGCAGGAGATTATCGAATCTGTCGACTACGGCATCTACGCACCGAATTTTGGCGGCGGCCAGGTCGATATCACTTCCGGGAAATTTGTCTTCTCCACTTCTGAAGCGTACCTGATTGAAAAAGGTAAGGTCACCAAAGCGGTGAAAGGCGCAACGCTGATTGGCTCCGGTATCGAAGCGATGCAGCAGATCTCCATGGTGGGTAACGATCTGAAGCTGGATAACGGCGTTGGCGTCTGCGGCAAAGAGGGGCAGAGCCTGCCGGTGGGTGTGGGCCAACCGACGTTGAAAGTCGATAACCTGACCGTCGGCGGTACGGCTTAAACCTTTTCTCACCCTCTTCGCACGAAGAGGGTGAATTCCTTACACTCTGCGTCCCTGCATGCCCTGATACACTTTCGCCACTTCAATAAAGTAATCCGTCAGATAATTAATGCACACCTGCACTTTCAGCGGCAGCTTATCTTTTTCGGTATAGAGCGCATAAACCGGGCGCGGATCCGACTGGTAACGCGGCAGCAGAATCTCAAGCTGGCCACTGTTGATCTCGTCGATCACCCACATTAACGGCACGAATGCGATCCCGGCACCGGCGGTCAGCCAGCGCGTTAGCGTCATTGGATCGTTGGTGACAAAACGCCCTTGTGGGATAAGCCGCGTGGCGATCCCTTCCGGAGCCACCAGCTCAAATTCGTTATCCGGACGCACGCTGTATTCAAGCCATGAGTGGTTCACCATATCCGCTGGCTTTTCAGGAATGCCGTACTGAGCAAGGTAGCTTTTAGCTGCGCAAACCACCATTGGCATCGCGCCAAGACGGCGGGAGAAGAGGCTGGAATCCTGCAACGCGCCGACGCGGATCACCAGATCCAGACCGTCAGCAATCAGATCCGGTGCCGGGATACCCGTGACGAGATTTACCGACAAACCCGGATGCTCTTTGAGCATATCGGCGGTCATTTTTGCCAGCACATTTTGCGCCATGGTTGAAGAACTGCCAATACGCAGCGTACCGATTGGTGTGTTGTTAAAGGCGTAAAGCTGTTCGTGAACGTCCTGCACTTCATGCAGCATCCGGCGGCAGCCCTGGTAGTAAATCTTCCCTGCTTCGGTGAGCCCCAGGCTGCGCGTGCTGCGGTTCAACAGCTTTACCTGCAACTCATCTTCCAGTTTGGCGACGGTCTGGCTGATGGAGGAAACACTCATTTGTAGCTGTCGGGCGGCGGCGGTAAACGAACCTAATTCCACCACTTTGGCAAACACCGACATGCGTTTTAGTCGTTCCATTATTCACTCTGAGTTAAAAGTGATTTAGATCACATAATATAGATAACAGCATAACAGTTACGTTAATATACTATCTATTAAGAATATTCACGTCACTCTCGCCTGGCTCTCCTTGCCCATACTCCTGCGGTGACGTTAGAACGAATTGTCACCTGCACGCTCTCTAATCAAGGTCAACATGAGTCTGTTTCCCGTCATCGTGGTGTTCGGTTTGTCGTTCCCACCGATTTTTTTCGAATTAATTTTGTCACTGGCGATCTTCTGGCTGGTGCGTCGGGTGCTGGTCCCCACCGGGATCTATGACTTTGTCTGGCATCCGGCATTGTTTAACACTGCGCTGTATTGCTGCCTTTTTTACCTGCTGTCGCGCCTGTTTGTCTGAGGTAGAAGTGAAAACACTAACAAGAAATATCTCTCGCACCGCTATCACTATGGTGCTGGTAATCCTGGCGTTCGTCGCGGTTTTCCGCGCCTGGGTTTATTACACCGAATCGCCCTGGACGCGCGACGCGCGCTTTAGTGCGGATGTTGTCGCTATCGCGCCGGATGTCACCGGGCTTGTCACCGCCGTTAATGTGCATGACAACCAACTGGTGAAAGAGGGCCAGGTGCTGTTTACCATCGATCAACCGCGTTACCAAAAAGCGCTGGCGGAAGATGAAGCCGATGTTGCCTATTACGAAGCGCTGGTGGCGGAAAAACGCCGCGAAGCCGGACGCCGTAACCAGTTGGGTATTCAGGCCATGTCGCGTGAAGAGATCGACCAGGCCAACAACACCCTGCAAACTGAGCTGCATCAGTTAGCCAAAGCTCAGGCGACCCGCGATCTGGCGAAGCTGGATCTGGCGCGCACCATCATTCGTGCGCCAGCCGATGGTTGGGTGACAAACCTTAACGTCTACGCCGGTGAGTTTATTACCCGTGGTTCCACCGCGGTGGCGTTGGTGAAACAACACACCTTCTATGTTCTGGCATATATGGAAGAGACCAAGCTGGAAGGCGTGCGTCCCGGTTATCGCGCGGAGATCACCCCGCTTGGCAGCAATCTGGTATTGAAAGGCACGGTGGATAGTATCGCCGCAGGCGTCACGAACGCCAGCAGCAGCAATGACAGCAAAGGTATGGCGACCATCGATTCCAACCTTGAATGGGTGCGGCTGGCGCAGCGTGTGCCAGTGCGTATTCGTCTCGACAAACAACAAGGCAACCTGTGGCCGGCGGGCACTACCGCGACGGTAGTGGTGACAGGTAAATCCGATCGTGATGAAAGCCAGGATTCCTTCTTTCGCAAAATGGCGCATCGACTGCGTGAGTTGGGGTAATCGCGATGGGGCTGTTATCCATTGCCAACCAGCATTTGCGTTTTGCTTTCAAGCTGGCCTTTGCCGTCGTGTTGGCACTGTTTGTTGGTTTTCACTTTCAGCTTGAAACCCCGCGCTGGGCGGTGTTGACCGCAGCCATTGTCGCGGCGGGCCCGGCGTTTGCCGCTGGTGGTGAGCCCTATTCCGGGGCGATTCGCTACCGGGGGATGTTGCGTATTGTCGGCACCTTTATCGGCTGTATCGCCGGGCTGGCCATCATCATCATGCTGATCCGCACCCCGCTTCTGATGTTAATGGTGTGCTGTATTTGGGCCGGATTTTGTACCTGGGTCTCGTCGCTGGTGCGTGTTGAAAACTCTTACGCCTGGGGGCTGGCGGGTTACACCGCGTTGATTATTGTCGTCACTATTCAGACGGAACCACTGCTGGCACCGCAATATGCCGTTGAGCGATGCAGTGAAATCGTGGTGGGTATTCTCTGCGCGATTGTCGCCGATCTGCTCTTTTCTCCGCGCTCCGTCAAACAGGAAATTGACCGCGAGCTCGATAGCCTGCTGCTGGCCCACTATCAACTGATGCAGTTGTGTATCAAGCATGGCGATAGCGAAGAGGTGGACAAAGCCTGGGCTGCGCTGGTGCGCCGTACCACTGCGCTGGAAGGGATGCGCAGTAACCTGAACATCGAATCTTCCCGCTGGGGGCGCGCTAACCGCCGCCTGAAAGTGATCAACACCTTGTCGCTGACGCTGATCACCCAGGCGTGTGAAACCTATCTGATCCAGAATACCCGTCCCGAGCTTGTTACCGACACATTTCGCGAGCTGTTTGCCGAGCCGGTCGATAACGTGCAGGAGATGCACAAGCAGTTAAAAAGAATGCGTCGAGTCATCGCCTGGACCGGTGAGCGGGAAACGCCTGTCACCATATATAGCTGGGTGGGTTCGGCGACCCGCTATCTGCTGCTGAAACGCGGTGTGATTGGCAACGCGAAAATCAGCGCCGTCGAAGAAGAGGTGTTGCAGGGCGAAGTGGTGGTGAAAGCGGAATCTGCCGAACGCCACCATGCGATGGTTAACTTCTGGCGCACCACGCTTTCTTGCATGCTCGGAACCTTGTTCTGGCTGTGGACCGGCTGGACATCTGGCAGCGGCTCAATGGTGATGATCGCAGTGGTCACCTCGCTGGCGATGCGTCTGCCGAACCCAAAAATGGTGGCGAAAGACTTTATCTACGGCATGCTGTGGGCGTTGCCGATTGGTTCGTTCTATTACCTGGTTATCCTGCCATCGACGCAACAAAGCATGCTGTTGCTGTGTATTAGCCTGGCGGTGCTGGCGTTCTTTATTGGTATTGAAGTGCAAAAGCGGCGGCTGGGTTCAATGGCGACGCTGGCGGGCACCATTAATATTCTGGTGCTGGATAACCCGATGACCTTTAAATTCAGCCAGTTTCTCGATAACGCGCTGGGGCAACTGGTTGGCGTGGTTCTGGCGATGGTTGTGCTTTTGCTGGTGCGCGATAACTCCCAGGCGCGCACCGGGCGTATGCTGCTGAACCAGTTTGTTTCCGCGGCCGTTTCGGCAATGACCACCAATACCGCGCGTCGCAAAGAGAACCACTTGCCCGCGCTGTATCAACAGCTTTTCTTGCTGCTGAATAAATTTCCCGGTGATGTCGCGAAGTTCCGCCTCGCGCTGACGCTGATTATTGCGCATCAGCGCCTGCGGGATGCGCCGGTGCCGATCAATGATGATCTCTCGGCGTTTCACCGCCAGTTACGGCGTACTGCGTCACAAGTTATTTCGGCGGGTAACGACACGAAACGCCGCCGTTACTTCACTCAGTTGCTGGAAGAGCTGGATATTTACCAGCACAAGCTACACCACTGGAACGCACCGCCGCAGGTTACTGAGCCGGTATACCGGCTAACGGGCATGTTGCATAAATACCAACATGCGCTGACCAGCAGTTAATGCCAAACCGACGCCAAAAGCGTCGGTTTTTTTATGGCTATACTTTCTAAGAGTTTTTATAAACCGCAGATCAGGAGGACAAATGACAACGCAGTCACTGCAGGACAATGCGCTTTTTCAGACCGGCTATCTGGTTGATGGTGTCTGGAAATCGCTGGATACCACATTTGACGTTCTGAATCCGGCGACGGGCGAAACTATCGCGAAAGTTGCCAAAGCAGGCAAGAAAGAGACAGAAGAAGCCATTGCCGCTGCGACACGCGCCTTTCCCGCATGGCGGGCGAAAACCGCGAAAGAGCGCTCGACCATTTTGTATCGCTGGTATGAATTGATCATTGAAAACAAAAGCTGGCTTGGCAGATTGATGACCACTGAGCAGGGCAAACCATTGAAAGAAGCAGAAGGTGAAGTGGAATATGCCGCCAGCTTTATTCAGTGGTTTGCCGAGCAGGCAAAACGCGCAAACGGTGAAATTATCCCGCCCATCAAGCCAGGCTCACGCATTCTGGCGACGCGAGAACCGATTGGTGTGGTGGCCGCGATTACACCGTGGAATTTCCCGATGGCGATGTTGACCCGCAAGCTTGGGCCCGCGCTGGCGGCAGGCTGTACCGGCGTTATCAAACCGGCAAATAACACACCGCTTAGCGCTTTTGCGTTGCTGGCGCTGGCGAAAAAAGCCGGTGTGCCGGACGGTGTGTTGAACGCTGTTGCCGGGAATACATCTGAAATCAGCGATGCGATTATGGCCAGCCATGAGGTGCGCAAAATCTCGTTTACCGGCTCGACGGCGGTGGGGAAAACGCTGGTGCGCAACGCAGCTGAAACCATGAAAAAAGTGTCGATGGAGCTGGGAGGAAATGCGCCTTATATCGTGTTTGAGGATGCCGACATTGATGCGGCGGTGCAGGGCGCTGTTGCCAATAAATTCCGTAATGCGGGGCAGGTGTGCGTCAGCGTTAACCGCTTCTACATTCATGAATCTGTCTACGATAGCTTTACACAAAAACTGACCGAGGCTGTTAATGCGCTAAAAGTGGGTAATGGCCTGGATGAGGGCGTGGTTGTAGGTCCGCTGATTGAACGCGCTGCGGTGGACAAAGTGCGCGAGCATGTCGACGATGCTGTCGTCAAAGGGGCGAAAGTATTAGCCGGTGGCAAACCGCACAGCCTTGGCGGTAACTTCTGGCAGCCAACGGTGCTGGGTGATTGCAGCGATGGTATGAAACTGGCGCAGGAAGAGACATTTGGCCCGGTTGCCGCCTGTTTCCGTTTCACCAGCGAAGAGGAGGTGGTGCAACGTGCCAATGCAACACCGTTTGGTCTGGCCGCTTATTTCTATACGCAGAACCTGCAGCGCGTATTCCGCGTTTCGCAGGCGATCGAAAGCGGCATGATCGGGATTAACGAGTGTGCGGTATCAACGGAGCTGGGGCCGTTTGGCGGGGTGAAAGAGTCCGGTCTTGGCCGGGAAGGTTCGGTGCTGGGGCTGGAAGAGTTTCTGGAAGTGAAAACTCTGCACCTTGGGGGATTGTAATCATGTGGGCGGCGTTTTGCTGCCCTGTTGGGCTGATGGCGGAAAATGAATATCTACACTTTCGATTTTAAAAATATCGCTGATCAAAGTGCTTTCTACCGCGAGTTTAGCCGCCTGTTCGCTATTGAGCGCGAGAAAGTCCACGATCTGGATTCCTTGTGGGACACGGTGATGGATGGCGCGCTGCCCTTACCGCTGGAAATTGAATTTATTCATCTACCGGAAAAACAGCGCCGCCGCTTTGGCGCGCTGATCCTGCTCTTTGATGAAGCGGAAGAGGAGCTGGAAGGCGAGCTACGTTTTAACGTGCGGTGAGCGAAGGCAAAAAAAAGCCCCTGACAGGCAGGGGCAAGTCGTCGGACAAGACGACGAGGGTTTATTTATACAGTTCAGCCGTAACGTGGGTGCTATCGCCCGTACGTGCTTCAATAATACGGTAGCTGCTCGCGCCAGCCTGATCGGCTTTAGCAGAGAGCTCCTGGCGAATGTCCATTGGGACGCCCGCTCTTTGGGAAATGGAAACACTGCCCATAGGTTGCAGGTTGTTGGCCTGATCGCTATTAACAAGCGTTGCGGCGCTCGCACCGAAAGAGATCAAGGATGCAAGGCCAAGGGATGCGATGATGAGATTACGTTTCATTGTCTGTCTCCTTAAAAGAGACTCAACGGCGAGAAGGGTTAAAGTGCTATTTTTGTGCCTGGTGCCGTTGAGTGACGGTTAGATAGGGTTATCGGTAAAACTTATTTATACAGCTCTGCGGTTGCGTGCCATTGGTCGCCGCTACGTGCTTCAATGATGCGGTAAGCTGAAGCACCTTGTTCTTCCGCTTTTTTACTCAGTTGCGCGTTCATGTCCATCGGAGACGCTGTGACAGAACCGATGGAAACGGTACCCAGTGACTGGCGAGATTGAGCTTGTTCCGCGTTGATGGAATCCGCCGCGAAAGCGCCAAATGACAGGGCTGAAAGGATACTCAGTGTTGCAACGGTTGATTTGATATTCATGTCTAATACCTCGTCGTATTCTTTTATTTAATTTTTCGGAGGGTCTTGTTTCGTGACCCTCATCACAAAATCAAGTATACACTAATCACGCAAATAATTAATACCAAGCTAATTATAACCATGATGAATGGGAATATGATTTGCGGTTTTATATTGCAGAAAAGCATAAAAAACAGTGTTCAGGTAAAAATTTAGTTAACGATAGTTAAGAAAATCATATGGATAGATGAATTTGATTTTTTGTGCGGTGGCATGCGCTGGGAAAGGGAAGCGAAACCATAAATCGCACTAACTGCTAAGTCTTTGATAGGGGAAAAGTCGAGTTGGGGAGCAAAAAGCCGAACATTCCCCCACAGCCGAAGCCGAGGGGAAGCGCTCATTACAATTCTTGTTCGAACAGCACCAGAATAGCTTCGAAGAGGTCTTTAACCGTAAAGCCTTTGGCTGGAGTCGTGAAAATGGTGTCATCCCCGGCAATAGTGCCAAGGATGCCCTCCGCTTTGCCCAGTGAATCCAGCAGACGCGCAATCAACTGTGCAGCGCCAGGGCTGGTGTGGATCACCACGACCGCATCGTTATAATCGATATCCAGCACCAGGTTTTTCAGTGGGCTGGAGGTGGTGGGAACACCCAGTTCTATCGGCAGGCAGTAGACCATTTCCATTTTCGCGTTGCGCGTACGCACCGCGCCGAATTTGGTCAGCATGCGAGAGACTTTAGATTGATTGATATTGTCGAAGCCCTCCTCTTGCAGAGCCTGAACAATTTCTCCTTGAGAACTGAATTTCTCTTCTTTAAGAAGCGCTTTAAACGCTTTAACTAATTCTTCTTGTTTTGCCGAGCTTCGCATAAGTCACCCGTAATATGGCCGTGAAAACAACATTATTATGCATATTGATGAATTTTTATGCAAATATTCTCGCGAGGAATTTCTGAAAACTGCTGAGAAGGCGCGAAGTTTATCAAATCCTGTAATGAAGCACAGCCACATGTGTCTTACGTCGCAAATAAGATTAAAAAGTAAATTAAATGTTATAAAGTTGATGTTATTTTGGTAGATATCGCAGCTATATTATAAACTCTCAGTGTTAGTTGCTTAGATTGCCGATCTGACGGTCATATCCATCCTTATATAAGATCTTAACAGTGGGCTGCGCCGCACTATTTTGGCGCGTTTATTGTCATAATTACCAGGGTGGATTAAGGTCGCCGCAACGGAGTAACAAAATATTTAGCTAACCATAATAAGGAGTTTAGGATGAAAGTCGCAGTCCTCGGCGCGGCCGGTGGTATCGGTCAAGCGCTTGCCCTACTACTGAAAACACAACTGCCTTCAGGTTCAGAACTCTCTCTGTATGATATTGCACCTGTCACCCCTGGGGTTGCCGTTGACCTCAGCCATATTCCTACCGCAGTAAACATTAAAGGCTTCTCCGGCGAAGATGCGACGCCAGCGCTGGAAGGCGCCGATATCGTGCTGATTTCGGCAGGTGTGGCGCGTAAACCGGGTATGGATCGTTCCGACCTGTTTAACGTCAACGCCGGTATCGTGAAAAACCTGGTCGCTCAGGTGGCGAAAACCGCGCCTAAAGCCTGTATTGGTATCATCACTAACCCGGTTAATACCACAGTTGCGATTGCTGCTGAAGTGCTGAAAAAAGCCGGTGTTTATGATAAGAACAAGCTGTTTGGCGTTACCACGCTGGACATTATTCGTTCCAACACTTTCGTGGCAGAGCTGAAAGGCAAACAGCCGACGGATATCGAAGTGCCGGTTATTGGCGGCCACTCTGGCGTGACAATCCTTCCGTTGCTATCGCAGATCCCGGGCGTGAACTTCAGCGAGCAGGAAGTCGCCGATCTGACAAAACGTATTCAGAACGCCGGTACTGAAGTGGTAGAGGCGAAAGCGGGTGGCGGTTCAGCGACGCTTTCTATGGGCCAGGCCGCCGCGCGTTTTGGTTTGTCGCTGGTGCGTGCGCTGCAAGGCGAGCAAGGCGTTGTTGAATGCGCCTATGTAGAAGGTGACGGCGAGCATGCGCGTTTCTTCTCACAGCCGCTGCTGCTGGGCAAAAACGGTATTGAGGAGCGTCATGCAATCGGTAAGCTCAGCGCGTTTGAACAGCAGTCGCTGGAAGGCATGCTGGATACGCTGAAAAAAGACATCCAGCTTGGCGTCGATTTCGTTAACCGTTAAGCCTTGTTGTCCTGCGAGCGCAGGAAGAAAAAACCGGAGCCTGTTGCTCCGGTTTTTTTATGGCGATCAATTGGTCGCCGGGTATTCCTGAATTGTGACCTTGAAGGTGAGCTTCTTGTCGTCGCGCATGACCTCGACGGGGATTTCAGAACCAGGGCGGATTTCCGCCACTTGATCCATGGTTTCGAGGGCGGAAACAGCTGGTTTTCCATTCACCGAGGTGATCACATCATTGACCTGAATCCCCGCGCGCGCCGCCGGGCCATCCGGTGAGACTTCATTGACAACGATCCCCTGGATCGGGTCGATGCCGCCGCCCTGAGTATGTAATGGCGCGATCTCCCGGCCGCCAATACCGATATAGCCACGGATCACGCGACCGTCGCGGATCAGCTTATCCATAATTTTAGTCGCCAACTGGAAGGGAATGGCGAATCCGATACCTTCCGGCGTTTCACCGTCATTACTTTTATCAAACGACAGGGTGTTAATACCCATCAGTTCGCCCAGTGAATTCACCAGTGCGCCGCCGGAGTTACCGTGGTTAATGGAAGCGTCTGTCTGCAAAAAGTTTTGCCGACCGCTGGGGTTCAGACCAATACGACCCGTGGCGCTGATAATCCCCTGGGTCGTCGTTTGACCAAGGTTATACGGGTTGCCGATCGCCAGCACCACATCGCCGATATGCGGCGTGCGCTTCGTGTTGATGGGGATCACCGGCAAGCCACCGTTAGCATTGATCTTCAACACCGCAAGATCGGTCAACGTATCCGAGCCCACCAGTAACGCTTCAAATACCCGACCATCCTGCAACGCGACAATGATTTGGTCGGCATCGTTGATTACGTGTTTGTTGGTAATGATATAGCCGCGTTGATCCATGATGACGCCGGAACCGAGCGTACGAATTTCGAGGCGATCATGGGTGGAGCTATTCAGGCTACGGTTATAGACGTTCACTACCGCAGGCGCTGCGCGACGAACTGCCGGGTTATAGCTGGCAGGCGTTTCATCGGCGCTGTCGATTTGCGGCGTCGCGAGCGGAATGTTTTTACGCAGCGAAGGCATGGCGGCGATGATCAGACCACCGACGACCAAACCGATTGCCACGGAACGTAAAAGCTTCACATACATGATGGGATAGTCATTAAAAGGAGAACGGCAGCAGCATAACATGAGTTATCCGGACATCACACGCAGGCGGTGATGTCCGGCGACAGAATTACTTAGCGCAGCAACAGATAGATACTGTCATTGCCCCGCACGATATGCAGCGCCATGACAGGTGGTTTCGCTTCCAGCACTTTGCGCATTTCAGCAATCGACTGCACACGATCCCGGTTAACGCCAATGATCACATCATCTTTGTGCAGGCCAGCCTGCGCGGCGGCGCTGCCTTTTTCCACATTACCGACGGTGATGCCTTTAGTGCCATCTTTAAGCTGACCATCGCTCAGCTCCGCGCCTTGCAGCGACGGGGAGATCAACTCGGCGCTGGCGGAAGATGAGGTGCTTTTATCAAGCGTCACTTCGACATCCAGTGGTTTGCCGTCGCGTAGCAGCCCCAACTTCACTTTTGCACCCGGTTCGGTGGTCGCGATGCGCGAACGCAGTTCGGCGAAGCTGCTCAACGGTTTGCCGTTCAGGCTCACAATCACATCACCTGATTTGATCCCCGCTTTCGCCGAACCCGAGTTCGGCAGCACTTCACTGACAAATGCGCCGCGCTGCACGTTCAGGTTAAAGGCTTTGGCAATATCTGCACTCATTTCGGTGCCTTTAATGCCCAACAGTCCGCGTTTGATTTCACCAAACTGAATCAACTGATGAGAGAGGGTTTGTGCCATGTTGCTTGGAATCGCAAAACCGATGCCAACGCTGCCGCCGCCCGGTGCGAGTATCGCCGTGTTAATACCGATAAGTTCGCCGTTCAGGTTGAGCAGCGCGCCGCCGGAATTGCCACGGTTAATGGAAGCATCGGTCTGGATAAAGTTTTCCAGCCCTTCAAGGTTCAGGCCGCTACGACCCAGCGCAGAAACAATCCCTGATGTGGCGGTTTGGCCAAGACCGAAGGGGTTACCCACGGCAATCACGAAATCGCCGACGCGCAGCTGATCGGAATCGGCGATGGCAATTTGCGTCAGGTTGCTCGCATTTTGTAATTGCAGTAGCGCGATGTCGCTCTGATCGTCCCCGCCAATCAATTTGGCTTCGAATTCGCGCCCATCATTCAACTGTACGTTGATTTTTTGTGCCTGGTTAATCACGTGGTTATTGGTCAGCACGTAACCTTTGGCGGCATCGATAATCACCCCGGAACCGAGGCCTTCAAACGGCTGCGGTTGCTGCTGTGGTTGATCTGGCATCTCTTCGCCGAAATATTTTTTCAATTCTTCAGGGACTTTCTGGCCTTGTACCGCTGTGCCTTCTACCTGCACGCTGACTACCGCCGGTAGAACCTTTTCCAGCACGGGGGCGAGGCTTGGTAACGCGCCCTGGCCTGGGATTTGTGATGGCATTGCCGCAAAGGTCTGAAAGGGTGCCGAGAGAGTTAACCCGACACTTAACGCAAATGCACTCAACAGCTGGGTTTGTTTCTTCATTGATGCTGGCTCTCGTAACCTGAAGTGGAAAGAATGACGCCCCAAAACAGTTTGATGTTATTGAAATTTCAACCGGGTAACAATGAGGTGAATGACTAAATAATAGCTGCGATGCGCAAGAAGGGACGGGCGCAAGGAGCGCGCCCGTAAATATTTAAGATGCGTTCGATTATTTACGGCTAGCGCCGCCGCGCAGCAGGCCGGATGCACCTTCAGAATAGTCGCGCGGGATCTGCACCGGCGCCTGATCGTTGCTGGCTTCGGATTCGGCCAGACGGTTGCGGAACGGGTTCTCTTCCGCGGACATTTCCGGCAGCAGGCTGGTCGAACTTTTCGCCATATGCTGATAAAGCTGGCGGTAATCGTCTGCCATGTTATCCAACAGCTCAGCGCTGCGGGCAAAGTGGCTCACCAGCTCTTCGCGGTAATCTTCGAGTTCCGCTTTGTTTTTTTCCAGTTCGTACTGCAAGGCCTGTTGTTGGCGCAATTTGCGGTTTCCGAAACGCATACCCACGGCACCAATAATAATGCCGACAACCAACCCAATTAGCGCATATTCCCAGGTCATGAACTTCTCCCGTTGTTTTTTGATTCCGTAGGGTGTGGGCTGCAAGCTCCTGCCTGCGCCTGATTGTGCCACTATAACCGCTAATCGTGCAGAAGTGGAATCCTGACGCAGCATCGCGTAGTGTAGAACGGCCTTTTTTTCGTCAACCCTGTGGGGGCGGATCGATTTTCAAGGAATAACAACAACACCATGCAGAGCCTTTCCCCAACATCGCGATATCTAAATGCCCTGAACGAGGGTAGCCATCAACCGGATGATGTGCAAAAAGAAGCTGTCTCGCGGCTGGATGTCATTTACCAGGCATTAATTAACCGCAGCGAACCCGCCGCGCCACAAAGTGGTGGCTTGCTGGCGACGTTTGGCAAGCTGTTCGGCAAACGTGAACTTAAAGAAGCCGCTCCCGTGCGTGGCCTCTATATGTGGGGCGGCGTCGGGCGGGGAAAAACCTGGCTGATGGATATGTTCTATCAAAGCCTGCCCGGCGAGCGTAAACAGCGTCTGCACTTTCACCGTTTTATGCTGCGCGTCCATGAAGAACTGACCTCGCTGCAAGGGCAAAGCGATCCGCTGGAAATCGTGGCCGACCGCTTTAAAGCCGAAACCGATGTACTGTGCTTTGACGAGTTTTTTGTGTCGGATATCACCGATGCCATGCTGCTTGGTGGGCTGATGAAAGCGCTGTTCGCACGCGGTATCACGCTGGTGGCGACATCGAATATTCCGCCGGATGAACTGTACCGCAATGGTTTACAGCGGGCGCGGTTTTTACCCGCCATCGAGGCAATTAAGCAGTTTTGCGACATCATGAATGTCGATGCGGGCGTGGATTATCGCCTGCGAACACTGACGCAGGCGCACCTGTGGTTAACGCCGTTAGATGCCAGTACCGCTCAGCAGATGGACAAACTGTGGTTGGCGTTGGCGGGTGCTGCACGACAAAACGCGCCGGAATTAGAGATTAATCACCGACCATTGCCAACGTTGGGTGTAGAAAACCAAACGCTGGCGGTGTCGTTTTCTACCCTTTGCGTGGATGCCCGCAGCCAACATGACTACATTGCACTGTCGCGGCTCTTCCATACAGTGATGTTATTTGATGTGCCAGTGATGACGCCGCTGATGGAGAGCGAAGCCCGGCGATTTATCGCGCTGGTGGACGAGTTCTACGAGCGCCATGTCAAGCTGGTGGTTAGCGCAGCGGCAGCGTTGCATGACATCTACCAGGGTGAGCGCCTGAAGTTTGAGTTCCAGCGCTGTTTATCTCGCTTGCAAGAGATGCAGAGCGAAGAGTATCTGAAACGCGCGCATATGCCCTGATGCGACCTTGCCCTCTTTATATTGCCAGCGGGCGACAAAACCTGCGTCAAATCACGAAAAGGGGTCGATCTTTGACCCCGACTTCTCTATAATCCTGCGACCCCACGTTACAAGAAGGTTTTTTTCCCGAAACTTTCTCTGCGCCGGCATAGGCTATTCGAAGGGGTAGGTTTGCTGGACAATGTCGTGTGAACCTCAACTGACTAAACGTTTGGGTGTTCACCAACGTGTAACTAATTATTTGGGTAAGCTTTTAATGAAAACTTTTACAGCTAAACCAGAAACCGTAAAACGCGACTGGTATGTTGTTGACGCGACCGGTAAAACTCTGGGCCGTCTGGCTTCCGAACTGGCTCGTCGCCTGCGCGGTAAGCATAAAGCGGAATACACTCCGCACGTTGATACGGGTGATTACATCATCGTTCTGAACGCAGAAAAAGTTGCTGTAACCGGCAACAAGCGCGAAGACAAAATGTACTACCACCACACCGGCCACATCGGTGGTATCAAAGAAGCGACCTTTGAAGAGATGATTGCTCGCCGTCCTGAGCGTGTGATTGAAATCGCGGTTAAAGGCATGCTGCCAAAAGGCCCGCTGGGTCGTGCTATGTACCGTAAACTGAAAGTTTACGCTGGCAACGAGCACAACCACGCGGCACAGCAACCGCAAGTTCTTGACATCTAATCGGGATTATAGGCAATGGCTGAAAATCAATACTACGGCACTGGTCGCCGCAAAAGCTCCGCCGCTCGCGTGTTTATCAAACCGGGCAACGGTAAAATCGTAATCAACCAGCGTTCGCTGGAACAGTACTTTGGTCGTGAAACTGCCCGCATGGTAGTTCGTCAGCCGCTGGAACTGGTCGACATGGTTGAAAAATTGGACCTGTACATCACCGTTAAAGGTGGTGGTATCTCCGGTCAGGCTGGTGCGATCCGTCACGGTATCACCCGCGCTCTGATGGAGTACGACGAGTCCCTGCGTTCCGAACTGCGTAAAGCTGGCTTCGTCACTCGTGACGCGCGTCAGGTTGAACGTAAAAAAGTCGGTCTGCGCAAAGCACGTCGTCGTCCGCAGTTCTCCAAACGTTAATTGGTTTCTGCTTCGGCAGAACGATTGGCGAAAAAACCCGGTGCGAACCGGGTTTTTTTATGGATAAAGATCGTGTTATCCACAGCAATCCGTTGATTATCTCTTCTTTTTCAGCATTTCCAGAATCCCCTCACCACAAAGCCCGCAAAATCTGGTAAACTATCATCCAATTTTCTGCCCAAATGGCTGGGATTGTTCATTTTTTGTTTGCCTTACAACGAGAGTGACAGTACGCGCGGGTAGTTAACTCAACATCTGACCGGTCGATTAAGTCCGGTAGCAGTAAATTCTGAATATATACCTGGAGGTTTTCATGGCTGTCGCTGCCAACAAACGTTCGGTAATGACGCTGTTTTCTGGTCCTGTGGACATCTATAGCCATCAGGTCCGTATCGTGCTGGCCGAAAAAGGTGTCAGCTTCGAAATTGAGCACGTGGAAAAGGATAATCCTCCTCAGGATCTGATTGACCTCAACCCGAATCAAAGCGTACCGACACTTGTAGATCGTGAACTCACCCTGTGGGAATCACGCATCATTATGGAATATCTGGACGAGCGTTTCCCGCACCCGCCGTTAATGCCGGTTTACCCGGTGGCGCGTGGTGAGAGCCGTCTGTACATGCATCGTATTGAAAAGGACTGGTATTCACTGATGAATACCATCCAGAACAGCAGTGGCGCTCAGGCGGACGCGGCGCGTAAACAGCTGCGTGAAGAGCTGTTGGCGATTGGTCCGCTGTTCACCCAGAAACCGTACTTCCTGAACGACGAGTTCAGTTTGGTTGACTGCTACCTCGCACCGCTGTTGTGGCGTTTGCCGGTACTGGGTATTGAACTGAGTGGCACCGGTGCAAAAGAGCTGAAAGGGTATATGACGCGCGTTTTCGAGCGTGATTCCTTCCTTGCCTCTCTGACAGAAGCCGAGCGCGAAATGCGCCTGGGCCGGGGTTAATTGAATGGATTTGTCGCAACTGTCTCCACGCCGTCCGTATTTACTGCGGGCCTTTTACGAATGGCTGCTGGATAACCAGCTTACGCCGCATCTGGTTGTTGATGTGACGTTGCCGGGCGTACGCGTGCCGATGGAGTATGCGCGTGACGGACAAATCGTGTTGAACATTGCGCCGCGCGCGGTCGGCAACCTGGAACTGGCGAATGACGAAGTGCGTTTCAACGCGCGCTTCGGCGGCGTTCCGCGTCAGGTTGAAGTACCCATGGCTGCCGTGTTGGCGGTTTATGCCCGTGAAAACGGTGCCGGTACGATGTTTGAACCGGAAGCCGCGTACGATGAAGATGTCGTCAGCCTGAACGATGACGACAACACTTCAGCGCAGGAAAGCGAGACGATGATGTCGGTTATTGACGGTGATAAACCCGACCACGAGGACGATCACGATAACAGCCCTGATGACGATCCGCCGCCGCGCGGTGGGCGTCCATCGCTGCGAGTGGTGAAGTAACCCAGAAAGCAGAACCCCCGCGGTTCTGCTTTTTTTTGTGTTGAAAATACGCATAAAAAAGGAGGCCGAAGCCTCCTTTTTGGTCGCTACATGGATATTACACTTCGAGGTAGTTCAGAATACCGTCTGCCGCTTTACGGCCTTCGGCAATCGCCGTTACTACCAAATCGGAGCCACGCACAATATCGCCGCCGGCAAAGATTTTTGGATTGCTGGTCTGGAACGCATTTTCGCTGCCTTCTGGCGCAATCACACGGCCCTGCGAATCCAGCTCAACGCTGTGTTTTGCCAGCCACTCCATGCTGTGTGGGCGGAAACCAAACGCCATGACAACAGCGTCTGCCGGAACCACATGTTCAGAACCGGCGACAATTTCCGCACGACGACGGCCTTTTGCATCCGGTGCGCCCATTTCGGTGCGTGCCATTTTCACGCCGCATACTTTACCGTTGGCATTGATTTCAACGCCCAGCGGCTGCACATTGAACTGGAATTCGACACCTTCTTCACGCGCGTTCTTCACTTCGCGTTTCGAACCCGGCATGTTCTCTTCGTCACGGCGATAGGCACAGATAACGTGCGTCGCACCCTGACGCACTGACGTACGCACACAGTCCATCGCGGTATCGCCACCGCCAAGCACCACAACACGTTTGCCTTCCATGCTTACATACGGTTCTTCTGGCGTTTCGCCAAAGCCCATCATCTGCTTGGTATTGGCGATGAGGAACGGCAATGCATCGAACACGCCGTTTGCATCTTCATTTTCCAGCCCGCCGCGCATCGATTGATAAGTCCCGACGCCAAGGAACACCGCATCGTAATCTTTCAACAACTCGTCAATCTGCACGTCGCGACCCACTTCGGTGTTGAGTTTGAACTCAATACCCATACCCGTGAAGATTTCACGACGGCGGGTCATCACCTCTTTTTCCAGCTTAAAGGCCGGAATACCAAAGGTCAGCAGGCCACCGATCTCCGGGTGACGATCGAACACCACCGCTTTGACGCCGTTGCGGGTCAGCACATCGGCGCAAGCCAGGCCCGCCGGGCCAGCACCGATAATTGCCACGCGTTTATCGGTCTGTTTCACACCGGTCAAATCCGGGCGCCAGCCCATTTCAAACGCTTTATCATTGATATAGCGCTCAATGTTGCCGATGGTTACAGCGCCAAACTCGTCGTTCAGCGTACAGGAACCTTCACACAGCCTGTCTTGTGGGCAAACGCGGCCGCATACTTCCGGCAGGGTGTTGGTCTGATGCGACAGCTCAGCCGCTTCAAAAATACGTCCCTCATTGGCCAGCTTCAGCCAGTTCGGGATGTAGTTATGGACCGGGCATTTCCACTCACAGTAAGGGTTGCCGCAGGAGAGGCAGCGGTCTGCCTGTGCTTTGGCCTGGCCTTCTGAAAACGGCTCATAGATTTCAACAAATTCAATTTTACGGATCTTCAGCGCTTTCTTCGGCGGATCAACGCGCTGCAAGTCGATAAACTGGTATACGTTCTGACTCATTGCTACCCCTTACTGCGCCTGCACACGCAGCTCTGCTGCGCTACGACTACGGTGACCCAACAGTGCTTTCACATCGCTGGACTTAGGCTTAACCAGCGCGAATTTGCTGGAGAAGGCTGGCCAGTTCGCCAGAATCTCTTCGCCGCGCTGCGAACCGGTATGCTGCACATGCTCGGTGATAAGGCCACGCAGGTGCTCTTCGTGGATAGCGAGGTCATCGACGCTCAGCACTTCCACCAGTTCCGGGTTCACGCGTTTACGGAATTCACCATCTTCATCCAGCACGTAGGCGAAGCCGCCTGTCATCCCCGCACCAAAGTTAACACCGGTTCTACCTAACACGCAGACGATGCCGCCTGTCATGTATTCACAGCCGTTATCACCGATACCTTCCACCACGGTGATCGCGCCAGAGTTACGTACCGCAAAACGCTCACCCGCACGGCCTGCGGCGTACAGACGACCGCCAGTTGCGCCATACAGACAGGTGTTACCGATAATGCTCGCTTCGTGGCTGCGGAAAGCAGAACCAACCGGTGGGCGTACCGCCAGCAAGCCGCCAGCCATACCTTTACCCACATAGTCGTTAGCGTCGCCAGTCAAATAAAGCTCAACGCCACCAGCGTTCCAGACGCCGAAGCTCTGGCCTGCTGTGCCGCTAAAGTGTGCTTTGATCGGATCGGCCGCCAGCCCCTGGTCGCCATGGGACTGCGCGATATAACCCGACAGCAACGCGCCGACAGAACGGTCAGTATTGCGAATATCGAACCAGAAGGTTTTACTCTGCTTCTCATCGACAAACGGTTTCGCCTGTTGCAGTAACTGCGCATTCAGTGCGCCATTATCAAACGGCGGGTTGTGCTCGGTGCAGTACAGCGCTTTGCCTGGGTGCGGTTCTGCCGTTTCCAGCAGTTTCGACAGATCCAGTTTTTGCTGCTTGGCGGTAAAGCCATCGAGCTCTTTGAGCAGATCGGTGCGACCAATCAGATCCACCAGACGTTTCACGCCCAGCTGCGCCATCAGCTCGCGAGTTTCACGGGCGATAAATTCAAAGTAGTTGGTCACTTTGAACGGCAGGCCGTGATAATGATTTTTACGCAGTTTCTCATCCTGGGTTGCAACACCGGTCGCGCAGTTGTTCAGGTGACAAATTCGCAGATATTTACAGCCCAGCGCCACCATCGGGCCGGTACCGAAACCAAAGCTTTCCGCACCCAGAATCGCTGCTTTGATGATGTCCTGGCCGGTTTTCAGACCGCCATCTACCTGCAAACGGATCTTATGACGCAGGCCGTTAGCCACCAGCGCTTGTTGGGTTTCCACCAGGCCAAGCTCCCACGGACAACCGGCATATTTCACCGAAGAGAGCGGGCTTGCACCGGTGCCGCCGTCATAACCGGCGATAGTGATAAGATCAGCGTAGGCTTTCGCCACGCCGGTCGCGATGGTACCAACGCCCGGTTCGGAAACCAGTTTGACGGAGATCATCGCTTTCGGGTTGACCTGTTTCAGGTCGAAAATCAGCTGCGCCAGATCCTCGATAGAGTAAATATCGTGGTGCGGCGGCGGGGAGATCAGCGTAACGCCAGGCACGGAATAACGCAGTTTGGCGATGTACGGCGTGACTTTATCACCCGGTAATTGACCGCCTTCGCCCGGTTTTGCGCCCTGAGCCACTTTGATCTGAATAACATCCGCGTTGACCAGGTACGCAGGCGTCACGCCGAAACGACCGGAAGCCACCTGTTTGATGCGCGACACTTTATTGGTGCCATAGCGCGCCGGATCTTCGCCGCCCTCGCCGGAGTTAGAGAACCCGCCGAGGCTGTTCATCGCTTCCGCCAGCGCTTCGTGCGCTTCCGGGCTCAGTGCGCCGATGGACATCGCTGCGGTATCGAAGCGTTTAAACAGCTCCGTTGCCGGTTCAACATCTTTCAAGCTCACCGCTTCGCCGTTTGGCGTAATCGCCAGCAAATCGCGCAGCGTTGCCGCCGGGCGCTCGTTCACCAGCTTCGCGTATTGTTGGTAATCGCTGTATTCGCCGCTCTGTACCGCTTGTTGCAACGTACGCACCACATCCGGGTTGTATGCATGATACTCGCCGCCGTGGACATACTTCAGCAAACCGCCTTGATCCAGCGGCTTACGCGCCAGCCATGCGCGTTTGGACAGGTTCAGCAGATCTTGCTGGAAATCAGTGAATCCGGCACCACCGATACGGCTAACCACGCCCTGGAAGCAGAGCCCGGAAACATCATCGTGCAGGCCGACGGCTTCAAACAGTTTCGAACAGCGGTAAGAGGCGATAGTCGAAATGCCCATTTTGGACATGATCTTGTACAGCCCTTTGTTGATGCCATTACGGTAGTTCAGCATCACTGTGCGGTAATTTTTCTCGATGGCTTTACTGTCTACCAGCTTCGCCAGCGTTTCATATGCCAGGTACGGGTAAATTGCCGTCGCGCCGAAGCCCAGCAGCACTGCGAAGTGGTGCGGATCACGCGCACTTGCGGTTTCGACAATAATGTTGGCGTCGCAGCGCAGGCTCTTATCTACCAGGCGGGTCTGAATCGCGCCAACGGCCATCGGTGCCGGAACCGGCAGACGGTTTTTGGCAATATTACGGTCGGAAAGTACCAGCAGAACCGTGCCGCTACGCACCATCTGCTCGGCCTTATCGCACAACGCTTTGATGGTCTTTTCCAGCGTGGTTTCGGTGACGTCGAAGGTGATATCGAGCGTGTCGGCGCGGTAGTGTTCCTCTTCCATCGTCGTCAGCTGTTTGAAATCAGAGAACAGCAGGATCGGCGATTTAAAGCTTAAACGGTGCGCCTGGCCTTCCGCTTCGCAGAAGACGTTCATCTCGCGGCCGATGCTGGTCGCCAGCGACATCACGTGCGCTTCACGCAGCGGATCGATTGGCGGGTTGGTGACCTGCGCGAACTGCTGGCGGAAGTAGTCATAAATGATGCGCGGCTGGCTGGAAAGCACAGCAAATGGCGTGTCATCGCCCATTGAGCCGACGGCTTCCTGGCCATTTTCGCCCAACACGCGGATCACTGAATCCAGCTCTTCGAAGCTGTAGTTAAATTGTTTTTGGTAGCTCGACAGCAGATCGTCGTCCATTTCGCGGGTGCCGACTTCTTCATCCGGCAGATCTTCGAATGGCACCAGGCGGCGGACGTTTTTCTCCATCCACTCTTTATACGGGTGGCGGCTTTTCAGATCGTCATCGGTTTCGGCAGAGTGCAGAATGCGCCCGCCACGGGTATCGATAACCATCAGTTCGCCAGGACCAACACGGCCTTTTTCGACCACTTCATCCGGCTGGTAATCCCAAATTCCCACTTCAGAAGCGCAGGTGATCAGCTTGTCTTTGGTGATCACATAGCGCGCCGGGCGCAGGCCGTTACGGTCGAGGTTACAGGCGGCGAAACGACCATCGGACATCACGATGCCCGCCGGACCGTCCCACGGCTCCATGTGCATGGAGTTAAAGTCAAAGAAGCTGCGCAGATCCGGATCCATCTCCGGGTTGTTTTGCCAGGCAGGCGGTACCAGCAAACGCATGGCGCGCACAATATCCATCCCGCCCGCTAACAGCAGTTCCAGCATGTTATCCATTGAACTGGAGTCGGAGCCGGTTTCATTGACGAATGGCGCCGCGTCATGCAGATCCGGGATCAGTGGCGTCTGGAATTTGTAAGTACGTGCACGCGCCCATTGGCGGTTACCGGTAATGGTGTTGATTTCGCCGTTGTGCGCCAGATAGCGGAACGGCTGCGCCAGCGGCCAGCGCGGTACGGTATTGGTGGAGAAGCGTTGGTGGAACAGGCAAATGGCTGATTCCAGACGCAGGTCCGCGAGATCCAGGTAGAAACGCGGCAGATCCGCCGGCATACACAGACCTTTATAGATGTTCACCAGATTCGAGAGACTACATACGTAGAACTCTTTATCTTCCAGCAGACGCTTTTCGATGCGGCGACGGGCGATAAACAGGCGGCGCTCCATATCGCGCGGACGCCATCCCGCAGGGGCGTTAACAAAAATTTGCTCAATACGAGGCAGCGAGGAGAGGGCGATTTCACCGAGTACCCCTTCGTTGGTTGGCACATCGCGCCAGCCGACAATTGACAGGGTTTCACGTTGAAGTTCTTCTTCTACTACACGGCGCGACGCGCTGGCTTTTTCGGGATCCTGGTTCAGGAATAACATGCCAACGGCGTAGTTTTTGGCTAAGCGCCAGCCGCGTTCTTCCGCAACGATACGGAAAAAACGATCGGGTTTTTGCAGCAGCAGGCCACAACCGTCACCGGTTTTACCATCGGCGAGAATCGCGCCGCGGTGCTGCATTCGGGCCAGTGCGTGAATAGCAGTACGCACTACCTTGTGGCTAGGTTCGCCTTCTATGTGGGCGATCAGGCCGAAACCACAGTTATCTCTCTCAAGAGATTTATCGTACAACATATCAGTGAACCTCCCCAGGCTCTACGAGAGCCCCTCCCGATCGTTACGCACAGGCACAAAAAGAGCATGGCGACGGGGCAATTGCCTCGCATGTCGCCCTCTTTAATTTCCTTTTCGCATCGATACACAAGTGTTGAGGACTTGCTTAAGAGGGAATCTCAATTACTGCATAAATATGATGAGCAGACTGCTCATCCAGAAAGCTTCCAGCGGATTCCCAAGTTATCGGGAATCCGTACACAGGTCAAATGCCGAGCTTATTTATACAAAAATGTGCTAAATAGTGTTTATATTGTTGATAATTAAGATTATTTAAGGATTTTTACATTCAATGAACGCGCTACTAAGCGGCAGCAGAGTGTGATCTGACTCACTATCTAAAAGCGCTGTTTCTGATGTTCTATTCTGAGTGGGGTTTTAATGGCAGATTTTTATTCTGCTATGCGCGTCAGAGTTGCATGAACACACTGTTTTTCACGCGTGATAGTATTTCTGCAAAATAACGCAGCGACATAAGGAAAAGTAATCGTCTTTGGGGTGAATGAAATTGCGATTATATTGACTGATTATGCAATGAATAAAAGCCTTCCAGGGCGATTGATCCAGGTCATCGCCGACGAAAGCTAAAAGTGGCAGGCTACGCCCTTTTATTTGGGCGGCCTCTCAGATTATGCAGTTACAGAAATTAGTCAATATGTTTGGTGGGGATCTTGCCCGCCGCTATGGTGAAAAAGTCCATAAACTGACATTACATGGCGGTTTTAGCTGCCCTAACCGCGATGGCACCATTGGTCGCGGCGGTTGCACTTTCTGTAATGTCGCCTCTTTTGCTGACGAAGCGCAGCAGCATCAATCCATTGCCGCACAGCTTGCTCACCAGGCGCAATTGGTGAACCGCGCCCGGCGTTATCTCGCCTATTTCCAGGCTTATACCAGTACCTGGGCGGAAGTGCAGGTGCTGCGCTCGATGTACCAGCAGGCAGTCAGCCAGGCGAATATTGTTGGCTTGTGTGTGGGGACACGCCCGGACTGTGTACCGGAAGCCGTGCTGGATTTATTGTGCGAATACCGCGAGCAGGGTTATGAAGTGTGGCTGGAGCTGGGTTTGCAGACCGCGCATGATAAAACGCTGCATCGTATCAATCGTGGGCACGACTTCGCCTGTTATCAAAAAACGACGCAGCAAGCGCGTGAACGTGGCCTGAAAGTCTGCACACATCTTATCGTCGGATTACCCGGCGAGCGCCACATGGACTGTCTGGAGACGATACAGCGTGTTGTAGAGACCGGCGTCGACGGCATCAAGTTACATCCTTTACATATCGTGAAAGGCAGCATTATGGCGAAGGCGTGGGAAGCGGGGCGCCTGAATGGAATAGGCCTGGAAGAGTACACCGTGATCGCCGGCGAAATGATTCGCCATACACCGCCGGAGGTGATTTTCCATCGTGTTTCCGCCAGCGCGCGTCGCCCGACGCTACTTGCCCCGCTGTGGTGTGAAAACCGCTGGACGGGAATGGTAGAGCTGGATCGCTACCTGAAAGAGCAGGGCGGGCAAGGTTCTGCGCTGGGTCGTTGCTGGCAACTACCTACCTGATCACATCGCAAAACGCTAATCACCCCTGCATTTTTTGCACAAGCTTCAACGCCTTGCTCAGAATTGAGTATTATTGAGCGGAATTGTTCGAGGAAATCTCTATGAAGCAAATCCGTTTACTGGCGCAATATTACGTCGACCTGATGATGAAGCTGGGTCTGGTGCGCTTTTCCATGCTGCTTGCTCTGGCGTTGGTGGTGCTGGCCATTGTGGTGCAGATGGCCGTTACCATGGTGTTGCAGGGGCAAGTGGAAAGCATTGATGTTATCCGCTCCATCTTTTTTGGCTTGCTGATCACACCATGGGCGGTCTATTTCTTATCGGTGGTGGTTGAGCAACTCGAAGAGTCGCGCCAGCGTTTGTCGCGCCTGGTCGAGAAACTGGAAGAGATGCGCGAGCGTGACCTGAAGCTCAATGTGCAGTTGAAGGACAATATTGCCAAGCTTAATCAGGAAATCAGCGACCGCGAGAAAGCGGAAGCCGAGCGTCAGGAAACCTTTGAAAAACTCAAAATAGAGATGCAGGAGCGTGAGCAGACGCAAATCCAGCTCGAACAGCAATCTTCTTTTCTGCGTTCCTTCCTCGACGCCTCGCCGGACCTGGTGTTCTATCGCAATGAAGATAAAGAGTTCTCCGGCTGTAACCGGGCGATGGAGCTGCTGACCGGCAAGAGCGAGAAACAGCTTATTCACCTCAAACCGCAGGACGTCTACTCGCCGGAAGCGGCAGAAAAAGTGATCGAGACCGACGAAAAAGTTTTCCGTCACAACGTCTCTTTAACCTACGAACAGTGGCTGGATTACCCGGATGGCCGCAAAGCCTGTTTCGAGATCCGCAAAGTTCCTTATTACGATCGCGTCGGTAAACGCCACGGGCTGATGGGCTTTGGTCGCGATATCACCGAGCGTAAGCGCTACCAGGACGCGCTGGAGCGCGCCAGCCGGGATAAGACCACCTTTATTTCCACCATTAGTCACGAGCTGCGTACGCCGCTGAATGGCATTGTTGGGTTAAGCCGTATTCTGCTGGATACCGATTTAACGCAAGAGCAGGAAAAATACCTTAAAACGATCCATGTCTCCGCCGTAACGCTCGGCAATATTTTCAACGATATTATCGACATGGATAAGATGGAGCGGCGCAAAGTCCAGTTGGATAATCAACCGCTTGATTTCACCAGCTTCCTGGCCGATCTGGAAAACCTCTCCGCCTTACAGGCGCACCAGAAAGGGTTGCGCTTCGTACTGGAACCCACGTTGCCGCTGCCGCATCAGGTGATTACAGACGGCACGCGTTTGCGTCAGATCCTGTGGAACCTTATTAGCAACGCCGTCAAATTCACCCGTGAAGGGCAGGTCGTGGTGCGTGTGCGTTACGACGAAGGCGATATCATGCACTTTGACGTGCAGGATTCCGGGATCGGTATTCCTCGCGATGAGCAGGATAAAATTTTCGCCATGTATTACCAGGTGAAAGATAGCCACGGCGGTAAACCTGCAACGGGTACCGGTATTGGCCTGGCCGTTTCACGCCGTCTGGCGAAGAACATGGGCGGCGACATTACCGTAAGCAGTGAACCAGGGGCGGGTTCGATATTTACGTTGACCATTCACGCACCGGCGGTGGCAGAAGAAGTTGAAGACGCGTTTGAAGATGATGATATGCCGCTGCCCGCGTTACATGTACTGCTGGTGGAGGATATCGAGCTGAACGTGATTGTCGCGCGCTCGGTGCTGGAAAAACTGGGTAGCAGCGTCGATGTCGCCATGACCGGCACTGCTGCGCTGGAGATGTTCACGCCGGGTGAATACGATTTGGTGTTGCTGGATATTCAGTTGCCAGATATGACCGGGCTGGATATTTCGCGAGAGTTGACCCGCCGTTACGCGCGTGAGGATTTACCGCCGCTGGTGGCGCTTACTGCCAACGTGCTGAAAGGTAAACAGGAATACCTCGATGCGGGCATGGATGATGTATTAAGCAAACCGCTGGCAGTCCCGGCATTAACTGCCATGATTAAAAAGTTCTGGGATGCGAGTGAAAGTGAGGAGGAGCCAGTGACAACCATGGACAACAGTAAAGTACAAACGCTGCTCGATACCGCCATGCTTGAGCAATATATCGAGCTGGTCGGGCCGAAATTGATTACCGACGGGTTGGATGTGTTTGAAAAAATGATGCCGGGCTATTTGAGCGTGCTTGAATCAAACCTGACCGCGCGTGACCAAAAAGGAATTGTGGAAGAGGGCCATAAAATTAAAGGCGCCGCAGGCTCTGTCGGGCTGCGCCATCTGCAACAGCTTGGCCAGCAGATTCAGTCTCCCGATCTTCCTGCCTGGTGGGATAACGTCGGTGATTGGGTGGAAGAGATGAAGCAGGAGTGGCGCAACGATGTTGCAGTGTTAAAAGCCTGGGTTGCGGACGCTGGAAAAAAATGACCCCGGATTAACCGGGGTGCGCGAATACTGCGCCAACACCAGGGAAATCGTGGCTGCGCCGTAATGAATTGTTTTTTTGCAAGGGCGTAGCCTGAAAAAATTCGACCACACGCACATAAGATAGCAAATCTTAAATGATTTGTTACATCAATCAGTGAAATGTGTGAAGCAAGGCTCCCTTATCAAAATTTTTAATTATCGTCAGTACGTTGCATAAAGGATGAGCAAAATGAAAAAAGTCGGCGTGATTTTCAGCGGCGCAGGCGTGTACGACGGTTCGGAGATTCATGAAGCGGTGATTACGCTTTTAACGATTGCCCGTCATGGTGCGCAGGCGGTCTGTTTCGCTCCCGATAAATGGCAAAGCGATGTGATAAACCATTTAACGGGCGAGACGCTGGCTGAGCGCCGTAATGTCCTGATTGAATCTGCCCGTATTGCCCGTGGAAATATACAGCCGCTGACCCAGGCATCAGCAAACGATCTGGATGCGCTGATTGTACCGGGTGGTTTTGGCGCGGCGAAAAATCTCAGTACTTTTGCCAGCCTCGGGAGTGAATGCACCATTGACAGCAGCCTGAAAAAATTGGTGCTGGAGATGTACGAAGCGGGTAAACCGCTCGGTTTTATGTGCATCGCACCGGCAATGTTGCCGAAAATTTTCGATTTTCCACTACGCCTGACGATCGGCACGGATATTGATACCGCTGAAGTGCTGGAAGAGATGGGGGCCGAGCATGTGCCTTGCCCAGTCGATGATATTGTTGTCGACGAAGAGTACAAAGTGGTGACGACGCCGGCGTACATGCTGGCAGATGACATCGCGCAGGCCGCCTCCGGTATCGAAAAACTGGTGGCGCGCGTACTGGTGCTGGCGGAATGAGGAAATGGTTTCGCGGCCCGCTGAAAGCCACCGTTAAACGCATTGCTCTGCGGGTGTTGTTCGTACTGGCGCTCTTCTGGGGTGGCGGCATTGTGTTGTTCAGCTTCCTGCCGGTGCCTTTTTCCGCCGTGATGGTGGAACGTCAACTGGGCGCGTGGTTTAGCGGTGACTTTGGCTATGTCGCGCATTCCGACTGGGTCGGTATGGATGACATTTCGCCGTGGATGGCGCTGGCCGTTGTAGCCGCTGAAGATCAGCGTTTTCCCGATCACTGGGGGCTGGATTTTAGTGCCATTGAGAAAGCGCTTTCGCATAACGAGCGGCATGAGAACCGCATTCGCGGCGCGTCGACGATTTCACAGCAGACGGTGAAAAACCTGCTGTTGTGGGATGGAAAAAGCTGGGTGCGTAAAGGGCTGGAAGCGGGGCTGACGCTAGGGATGGAAGCGGTGTGGACCAAGCGGAGGATCCTGACCGTTTACCTTAATATCGCTGAGTTCGGGGATGGAGTATTTGGTGTCGAGGAGGCCTCGCAGCGCTATTTCCACAAACCGGCAAGCCGCTTAACTATGTCGGAAGCGGCACTACTGGCCGCGGTATTGCCAAACCCGATTCGTTTTCAGGCCGCTGCGCCATCTGGCTATGTACGCAGCCGCCAAGCATGGATCCTGCGCCAGATGCGACAGTTGGGCGGGGAAGCGTTTTTACAGAGCAACAAGCTGTACTGAATTAATCTTCGTCAAATCCGGCGTTAAACAGCGCAATCACTGCCGCCAACGCTTCTTCTTCCTGTGGGCCGCTGGCCTCTACTTCAATTTGCCGACCTTTCGCAGAATCCAGCATCAGCAACGCAATCACGCTGCTGGCTTCTGCTTCGGTACCTTCATCGTTGCGTAGCAGCACTTCCGCATCGAAGCCCTGCACCAGTTCAAACAGTTTCATGGCCGGGCGCGCATGCATTCCCAGCTTATTGGTGATCTCAACGATTTGTTTTACGGTCATGTTTTGCGTTTTTCCAGCGTACGGTGACGGGATTGAACGTTCTTACCGCGCGAGCGGAAATAATCCGCCAGTTGTTCGGCGACGTAGACGGAGCGGTGTTTACCACCGGTACAACCGATAGCCACAGTCAGATAACTACGGTTGTTGGTCTCCAGCATCGGTAGCCACAACTCGAGATAACTCCGCGTTTGGTAGATAAAATTATGCACTTCCGTATGTCTGTCGAGGAACGCCGCAACGGGTTTGTCGAGGCCGGTCATCGGGCGCAATTTAGGATCCCAGTGCGGGTTCGGCAGGAAACGAACGTCGAAGACGTAATCTGCATCAATAGGAATACCGTGCTTGAAACCGAAGGATTCAAAAACCATGGTCAGTTCACGCTCGCGCTTACCTAACAGGCGTGTACGCAGCATTTCTGCCAGTTCATGCACCGACATTTCCGACGTGTCGACAATCAGATCCGCACGGGAACGCAGCGGTTCCAGCAAGTTACTCTCTTCGTCAATCGCGCTTTCTAGCGACAGGTTTTTGCTGGAAAGCGGATGTAGGCGACGCGTATCGCTGTAACGGCGGATTAACGTGTTGCGATCGGCATCGAGAAACAATAACTGCGGTGAAAAGGCATCCGGCAGATTGCTCATTGCCTGTTCAAAAATTTCCGGTGACTCCGGCATATTTCGCACATCGATACTGACGGCAGCGGAAGTTTGGCGCTCGGCAAGCGTCTGCGCCAGCTCGGGCAGCAGCACGACTGGCAGGTTGTCGACGCAATAAAAACCCATATCTTCCAGGGCGCGCAGAGCGACGGATTTCCCTGAACCCGAACGACCACTGACGATCATCAGGACCATGAACCATTTCTCCTCAGTACGACTGATAAAAAGGTTTCCTTCCCGTTACGCATCGTCGCTTTCACCTTCCGTCTGCGTGATGATTTGATACAGCTCTTCATCACTTTGCGCGCTACGCAGGCGCCGGCAGATGGTTTTGTCCGCCAGCCTTTTGGCGACCAGCGAGAGCGTATGCAGATGCGTTTTGGTTTGATCCGCTGGTACCAACAGGGCAAACAGCAGATCGACAGGCTGATTATCGATAGCGTCGAAGGCAATGGGCGTTTCGAGTTGCACAAAAACGCCAACGGCGCGAAGCGTGTCTTCTTCAAGCTTACCGTGAGGAATGGCGATACCGTTTCCAATGCCGGTGCTGCCCATTTTCTCGCGCGTAAGAATCGCTTCAAAGACGACTTGTGGCGGTAAGCCTAACTGTTTTGCCGCCAGTTCACTGATGATTTCCAGAGCACGTTTTTTACTTTGGCAGTGAACGCCGCTACGGGTACATTCCTGGTTAAGGACATTGCTCAATTGAAGAGCGGAATCGTTATTCATCATAATTTCACCTGAGCGATGCCAGAGCCAGCCACCCTACCGGGTTACGGTAGGGTGCAACGCACCAGACGGACGCTCGGACAATTAGTGTTGTTTCAGTTTATCTTTATGCTTCGTGAGCTGCCGCGCCAGTTTATCTATTAAACCGTCGATAGCAGCGTACATATCCTGCCCTTCCGCACTGGCATGCAACTCGCCGCCATTGACATGGAGCGTCGCATCCGAGGTGTGAGTCACTTTCTCCACTTTCAACACAATATAGACCTGATTAATCCTTTCGAAATACTGTTCAAGCTTGGCGAATTTATTGGTCACAAATTCACGCAGAGCATCAGTGATCTCGACGTTTTGTCCTGTGATGTTAAGCTGCATAGTGTCTTCCTTATCGGTTGGGTCAAACCAGCTGTTTACGCTGATTCGACGGCGGAATGGATAAAGATTCTCGATACTTCGCAACGGTACGCCGCGCCACCATAATTCCTTGATCGGAAAGCAGGGTCGTCAGCTTACTGTCGCTCAGCGGTTTTGCAGGGTTTTCTGCGGCGATCAATTTCTTCACCAGTGCGCGAATAGCGGTAGAGGAGGCTTCGCCACCACCTTCGGTATTTACATGGCTGGAGAAGAAATACTTCAGCTCGAAAATGCCGCGAGGACTGTGCAGGTACTTCTGGGTCGTTACACGAGAAATTGTCGACTCGTGCATCTCGACGGCCTGGGCGATATCGGCCAGCACCATCGGTTTCATAAATTCTTCGCCTTGTTCAAAGAAGGCCTGTTGCTGTTCAACAATGCAGCGGCTAACGCGCAACAGCGTGTCGTTGCGGCTCTCCAGGCTTTTGATCAACCACTTCGCTTCCTGCAAATTGCTACGGATGAACTGGTTGTCGGCATCGTTACGTGCGCCGCCGCCCATTGAGGCATAATGCTGGTTGATTTGCAGGCGCGGAATGCTGTCGGAGTTCAGCTCCACCGTCCAGCGACCGTTATGTTTGCGCACCAGCACATCTGGAATCACATATTCTGGTTCGCCGGTCTGGATCGACTGTCCTGGGCGCGGATCCAGAGACTGGATCAGGTTTACTGCCTCTTTCAGCACCTCTTCTTTCAGACGCGTCACGCGCATTAGGGTGCGGAAATCGTGATTGGCGAGGAGATCCAGATGATCGCTAATGATAAGCCGGGCTTCTTCGCACCACGGTGTCTCTTTGGCGAACTGCGAGAGTTGGATCAATAGGCAATCGCGCAGATCCCGCGCGGCAACGCCAACGGGATCAAAGCGTTGAATGCGTTTAAGCACCGCCTCGACCTCATCAAGCCCCACGTCATCATTGCCCATGCTCTCCAGCACCTCTTCCAGCGAAACGGTGAGATAGCCTGTTTCGTCAACGGCATCGACAATGGACGTTGCGATAGCACGATCGGTGTCAGAGAAGGGGGTCAGCCCTACCTGCCACATCAAGTAATCCTGCAGTGACTGCGTGGTTTCGCCCTGATAGATAGGCAATTCGTCGTCGATGTAGTCGTGGCTACTGCCGGAAGGAGTCCCGGCAGTGTAAAGTTCATCCCAGCTGGCATCCAGCGGCAACTCATCCGGCATCTCTTTTTGTTCGAGAGCGTCAACGGTATCCAGACCGTCATTTTCCTGAACCTGCTGGCTATCGACTTCCTCATGAAGGTCAGTTTGTTCCAGCAATGGATTACTCTCCAGCGCTTGCTGAAGTTCCTGCTGAAGTTCCAACGTGGACAACTGCAGCAGACGGATGGCCTGTTGCAGTTGTGGCGTCATGGCTAGCTGTTGGCTGAGCCTTAGTTGCAAACCTTGCTTCATATTCAGAGCAGCACTCTCCGACAAAAAATGTCAATAAACCCTACCCTATCAGAGTCTGAAGTCTTCCCCAAGATACACGCGCTTAACGTGTTCGTCTTCAAGGATTTGCTGCGGTGTTCCATGCGCAATGAGATGCCCCTGGCTGACGATATAAGCACGTTCACACACTGCCAGCGTTTCACGAACGTTATGGTCAGTAATCAGTACGCCCAACCCGCTATCACGCAGGTGCTCAATGATACGTTTGATATCGATAACGGAGATCGGGTCAACGCCGGCAAAGGGTTCATCCAGCAGGATAAATTTCGGATTCGCCGCCAGCGCGCGGGCAATCTCCACACGGCGACGTTCGCCGCCAGAGAGTGATTGGCCCATGTTGTCGCGCAGATGCTCAATGTGGAACTCTTCCATCAGCTCATTGGCGCGATCTTCGCGTTGCTCTGAGGTCAGGTCATCGCGGATTTGCAGGACGGCCATCAGGTTATCGTAGACGCTCAGGCGGCGAAAAATCGAGGCTTCCTGGGGAAGATAACCAATACCGCGGCGTGCACGCGCATGCAGCGGCAGCAGGCTGATATCTTCATCATCAATAATGATGTTGCCAGCGTCGCGCGACACAATACCCACCACCATATAGAAGGTCGTTGTTTTCCCTGCGCCGTTAGGGCCAAGCAGCCCGACGATTTCGCCAGAGTTGACGGTCAGACTGACATCCTCAACTACGCGGCGGCCTTTATAAGCTTTGGCGAGATTCTTTGCAGTTAATGTTGCCATAACGAATTAGTTACTCTTTTTTTGCGCCGGAGCCGGGGTTTGTTTGTTGCTCTTATCTTGCAACTGCGACGGTACCAGAACGGTGGTCACGCGTTTGCCTTTTTCGCTGAACGCCTGCATTTTCTGCTCTTTCACCAGATAGGTGATTTTGTCTCCGGTGATATTGCTATCCAGCTGTTCCAGATAGGCGTTACCGGTCAGCACCACGAAATCTTTTTCCAGCTCGTAATGCATCTGCGAGGAGTGGCCTTTAACGGGTTTGCCATTGTCCTGCATTTGGTAAAACGTCGCAGGGTTGCCGTAGCCGTCAATGATCTCTTTACCTTGCTGACCACCCGGACGGGTAACGACGACTTTGTCGGCATTAATTTTAATCGTCCCCTGGGTTACCACGACGTTGCCGGTGAAGGTCACAACGTTACCCTGCATATCCAGCGACTGCTGATCGGAGTCGATATGGATAGGTTGATCGGTATCCCCGGTCACGGCGAGCGCCGGAAGCGCGGCGGCCAAAAGCGTGGTGGCCAATACAAGATTAAGGCTGCGTTTGTTTGTTTTGAATTTCATAGGAGCTTCTAACCTTTTCAATCAGCTCGGCGTTTTTGCTGCGTAAATTGCCGCGCATTTTCAGGCCGGTGGAATTAAATGTTGTACCGTACAACGTGACCTGATCATTCGAGGTAACATCCTGCGTTACCAGGTTAATCTGGGCGTTATCCGTGGTGATTTTTCGCAGCTGGGCGTCCGCCGTCAGCGCATTGACTTCAACATGTCCATAAAGATAAAGCATTTTGTCATCGGTTAGCTTCGCTTTGTCTGACTTTATCGACCAGGTTGGAACCTTATCCTCGTCGAACGTTGTCAGTATTGGCTGCGCGAACCAACTCACACCTTCAGCAGAAAAGTATTCCACGTTCTGCGCGATAAGCCGGTAGTTAAGCGCCCCTTCCGGGCTATAAACCGCCGTATCCGTATGTTGGCTTTTATAAGTCGGGTCGGCATTGTTGGTGGCGACCGGATTCGGATCATCCTGAGTCGTCAGGTTGATCCCTATCAGGATCAGTGCGGCCAGCGCCAGCAGAATGATGACCCAACGTCTGGTTTTACTCATATCGATTGCCCTTTGGCCTCATCCAGCTTGCCCTGCGCCAGCAACAACAAATCACAGACTTCACGAACTGCGCCTCGGCCGCCATTAATGCGCGTAACGTAATCTACGCGTGAAAGCAGCAGCGGATGAGCATCAGCAACGGCAACGCTCAAACCAATTTCCGCCATCACTGGCCAGTCGATCAAATCATCGCCTACATAAGCCACTTGATCGGGGGTGAGCGCCAGTTTTGCCACCAGTTCGCGGTAAGCGAGCAGTTTATCCGACTGACCTTGATACAAGTGCTTAATCTTCAGGGTTTCGCAGCGATCTTCCACTAGTTTAGCTTTTCGCCCGGTAATTATGGCAACCTCAATGTCGGAAGTAAGTGCACAGCGGATCCCGTAACCATCGCGAACGTTGAACGCTTTCAGCTCTTCTCCGTTATTGCCCATATAGATGAGCCCATCGGATAACACGCCGTCCACATCCAGAATTAACAGGCGTATTTTTTCCGCTTTCGCCATAACTTGCGTGCTTACCGGCCCATAACAGGTCGCAAGCGACGCGCCAGCATTACTCATTCGTATGTCCTTCTTTACACTACGCCAGCGCGCAGTAAATCATGCATATGTAACACACCCAGCAACTGGTCGCCATCGGCCACCAGCACGGAGGTAATGTGACGGGATTGCATCAGATTCAGCGCATCCACTGCCAGCGTGTTAGGCCGTACTCGAACACCACCGGGCGTCATGACGTCGGCAATGCCCATGCTGCGGACATCGCCGCCCATATCGAACACGCGGCGTAAGTCACCGTCGGTAAAGATGCCTTCGATCTTCATCAGATCATCGCAGATAACCGTCATGCCCAGGTTTTTACGCGTGATTTCAAGCAGCGCATCGCGCAAGCTGGCGTTTTTGCTGACATGGGGAATTTCATCGCCGGTGTGCATGATGTCATTGACGCGCAGCAACAGTTTGCGGCCCAGCGCGCCGCCGGGATGAGATAAGGCGAAATCTTCCGCTGTAAAACCGCGCGCTTTCAGCAACGCAACTGCCAACGCATCGCCCATTACCAGTGCCGCCGTGGTGCTGGAGGTTGGAGCCAGACCCAGCGGACAGGCCTCTTTGGGAACCTTCACGCACAAATGAATATCTGCGGCGCGCGCCATGCTGCTTTCTGGTCGGCTGGTCATGCAAATCAGCGAAACTTTCAATCGCTTCAGCACCGGGATTAGCGCGAGGATCTCGTTCGACTCCCCTGAGTTTGACAGCGCAATGACCACATCTTGCGGGCTGACCATCCCCAAATCACCATGGGCCGCTTCGCCCGGATGCACAAAGAAAGAGGGGGTTCCGGTGCTGGCAAATGTGGCAGCCATTTTTCTACCGATATGGCCTGATTTGCCCATTCCCATCACCACCACTTTTCCGGCGCAATAGAACATTTTTTCGCACGCCTGCGTGAAATCGGCGTTGATGTACTGATCCAGCTCTGCGAGGCCTTCACGTTCAATTTCCAGGACGTCTTTACCTGCTTGTTGAAAGTCAAAACCCGGCTGCAAATCTATTTGCGACATAATGCGTATCCGATTATCCAGTCAAAAGCGGCGACAGCCAGTAGAGCAGCGCCAGCCATACGATAAACCCGCCGAACAACAGTGCACCGACACCTCTGCTGATTTGCTTACGTCGCCAGCAAATCAGGGCAAAAAGGGCACTGACCAGCAACATCACGCCATAATCACGCGTAAAGGCTATCGGGTTAAAGTCGCCCGGCGCAATCAGCGCGGGCAAACCCAGCACGAGAGCAATGTTAAAGATGTTTGAACCAATAATATTGCCAATGGCGATATCGTCTTCACCTTTGCGCGCACCGGCAATCGCTGTCGCCAGTTCAGGCAGGCCAGTACCGATAGCAATAACCGTCAGGCCAATGGTCAGCTCGCTGATAGCAAAGTAGTTCGCTACCACTGTTGCGTTATCCACCACCATACGCGTTGCCATCGGCATAATAATTAATGCTACGCCCAGCCAGAGGAACGCGACCGAAAGGCTGCCGTCTCTCGGCAACTCCGCCAACTGCTCTCGGGTGAGACTGTCGTTGCCCTGGCGCTCTGCCAGGCGGGCAATTTTAACAATGAACACCAGCCATAGCACGGCTAATAACAGTAAAATAATGCCGTCAAAGCGGCTGAGGTGCCCATTGTACAACACCACGCCTGCCAGCAGGCTGGCTACCAAGGTTAACGGCAATTCGCGACGCAGAATATCGGAATGTACGGTAAAAGGGTGTAAAAGAGCGGCGACGCCGAGGATTAACAAGATATTAGTGATGTTAGAGCCGATCGCAGTGCCGATAGCCAGATCCAACTGGCCATGCAGGGATGCGGCAACGGAGGTGATTATCTCGGGCAGAGAGGTACCGATGCTTACAACGGTCATGCCGATGATTAAAGGCGGTACGCCGAATGTGCGGCAAAGGATCGAAGCAGCGAACACCAGACGATCGGCACTGTAGACCACTAAGAGTAAACCAATTATCAATAGCGCTGTCGCTAAAAGCATCTAACATCCTTTCTTCAGGTATAATCCGCCGGCTCGCAGGCTGCCATGCCGGGTAAAACCGGGAGTTCCGCGTAGCGTAATGATTCCTAATTTTGACTTTATGCGGCTCAAAAGTAAAACAAATGCCAGCTTTCGCTAACCTCAGCAGGTAATATTCTGTAAAAATGTTGGGTTCGTGATGTTATCAAGCGTCATGCTTGTGGCCGACGAGGCTTATAAGGAAGAGGAAATGAGCCAGACTGTGGCGAATTTGGTCGATGTTCGTGGCGTCAGCTTCTCCCGCGGCAGCCGCCCAATCTTTGACAATATTTCACTGACGGTACCGCACGGTAAAATCACCGCCATTATGGGACCTTCAGGGATCGGCAAAACGACGCTCTTGCGTCTGATCGGTGGACAGATTCCGCCTGATGGCGGTGAGATTTTATTCGATGGCGAAAACGTGCCGGGGATGACCCGTTCGCGTCTGTTCACCGTACGCAAGAGAATGAGCATGCTGTTTCAGTCTGGCGCGTTGTTTACCGATATGAACGTTTTTGACAACGTTGCCTATCCTTTGCGTGAGCACACTCGGCTGCCCGAGCCGTTGCTGCGAAGCACGGTGATGATGAAGCTGGAAGCGGTAGGGCTGCGCGGTGCGGCGGACTTAATGCCATCAGAACTCTCCGGCGGTATGGCGCGACGCGCCGCACTGGCACGAGCAATTGCGCTGGAGCCGGACCTGATCATGTTCGATGAACCTTTTGTTGGCCAGGATCCTATTACGATGGGAGTGCTGGTGAAGTTGATCTCCGAGCTGAATAGCGCGCTGGGCGTCACCTGTATTGTGGTTTCCCATGATGTTCCTGAAGTGCTGAGTATTGCTGACTACGCCTATATTGTGGCTGACAGGAAAATTGTTGCCCACGGCAGTGCGCAGGGGCTGCAGGAGAACAGCGATCCGCGCGTGCGTCAGTTCCTGGATGGTATTGCCGATGGCCCGGTTCCGTTCCGCTACCCTGCGGGTGATTATCAGACCGATTTATTAGAAACAGGGAGTTAAGACGCTCATGCTGCTAAATGCACTGGCATCGCTTGGGCACCGCGGGATCAAAACGATCGCGACGTTCGGGCGCGCTGGTTTGATGCTCTTCAACGCGGTGGTGGGTAAACCCGAATTCCGCAAACACGCGCCGCTGCTAGTTCGCCAGCTTTATAATGTCGGCGTTTTGTCGATGCTCATTATTATTGTTTCCGGCGTGTTTATCGGTATGGTGCTTGGTCTGCAGGGTTACCTGGTGTTGACCACCTACAGCGCGGAAACCAGTCTTGGCATGCTGGTGGCGTTGTCGCTGCTGCGCGAGCTGGGGCCAGTTGTCGCCGCGCTGTTGTTTGCTGGCCGTGCGGGTTCTGCATTGACTGCTGAAATTGGTTTGATGCGTGCGACCGAGCAGCTTTCCAGCCTTGAAATGATGGCGGTTGACCCGCTGCGACGCGTGATTTCGCCGCGATTTTGGGCGGGAGTCATCTCGCTACCGCTGTTGACCATTATCTTTGTCGCCGTCGGTATTTGGGGCGGTTCGCTGGTTGGCGTTAACTGGAAAGGTATTGATACGGGCTTTTTCTGGACCGCGATGCAAAACGCCGTTGAATGGCGGATGGATCTGGTTAACTGTCTGATTAAAAGTGTGGTGTTTGCCATCACTGTGACCTGGATTGCGTTATTTAATGGTTATGATGCGATCCCGACTTCTGCCGGCATTAGCCGGGCGACAACACGCACCGTTGTGCACTCCTCGTTGGCCGTGCTTGGCCTTGATTTTGTGCTCACCGCACTGATGTTTGGGAATTGAGTTCATGCAAACGAAAAAAAGTGAAATTTGGGTCGGTGTTTTCCTTGTGCTAGCGCTGCTGGCAGGACTCTTTATCTGCTTAAAAGCGGCGGATGTCGCCTCAATGCGCACCGAACCGACTTACCGTGTCTATGCCACCTTTGACAATATTGGCGGTCTGAAAGCACATTCGCCGGTGAGAATTGGCGGTGTAGTGATCGGGCGCGTTGCGGATATCTCTCTCGATCCCAAAACCTATCTGCCGCGTGTCGCGCTTGATATTGAAGAGCGTTACAACCAGATCCCGGATACCAGCTCGCTGGCGATCCGCACTTCCGGGTTGTTAGGTGAGCAGTATCTGGCGCTGAATGTTGGCTTTGACGATCCGGAGATGGGAACTTCTATGCTTAAAGAAGGAAGCACCATTCAGGATACCAAGTCCGCCATCGTGCTTGAGGATCTTATCGGACAATTCCTTTACAACAGTAAAGGCGGTGACAATAAGAATTCAGGCGATGCGGCAGCCCACGATGCAAGGAATACTCAAGCCGCACCGTCTGCTGGCCAGACGAATTAACGAGGAGAATTGACGCATGTTTAAACGTCTATTAATGGTTGCCCTGCTGGTGATTGCACCGCTGGGTGCTGCGATGGCGGCCGATCAAGCTAACCCTTACGCCGCAATGAAAGATGCGGCACAGAAAACCTTCGATCGCCTCAAAAATGAGCAGCCAAAAATCCGTGCGAACCCGGACTACTTGCGCGATGTTGTCGATCAGGAACTGCTGCCCTACGTGCAGGTGAAATACGCTGGTGCGTTGGTGCTGGGTCGTTATTACAAAGAAGCGACGCCCGCGCAGCGCGAAGCCTATTTCGCTGCATTTCGCGAATACCTGAAACAGGCATACGGCCAGGCGCTGGCAATGTACCACGGCCAGACCTACCAGATTGCGCCGGAGCAGCCGTTGGGCGATGCGACGATTGTGCCGATCCGTGTGACCATCATCGATCCGAATGGTCGTCCGCCGGTGCGCCTGGATTTCCAGTGGCGTAAAAACACGCAGAGCGGCAACTGGCAGGCTTATGACATGATTGCCGAAGGGGTGAGTATGATCACGACCAAACAGAACGAGTGGAGCGATCTGCTACGCACCAAAGGCATCGACGGTTTAACCGCCGAACTGCAATCTATTTCCCGCCAGAAAATTACCCTGGACGAGAAAAAGCAATGACAGCCAGTCTAAGCTGGGCGCGCGACGGAGACTGCCTGAAACTGTTGGGCGAACTGGATCAGGACCTCTTAAACCCGCTGTGGGAAGCGCGCGTGGAGGCGATGAGAGGGGTAACCTGCATCGACTTACACGGCGTGTCACGCGTTGATACCGCTGGCGTCGCGCTGCTGGTACATCTGGTGGCTCAGGGCAAAAAACAGGGGAGCAATGTTGTGCTTGCCGGAGTGAGTGAGAATGTGTCCACCCTCGCTGCGCTCTATAATTTGCCGCAGGATGTATTGCCTCACTAATTTTTTCAATGCGTTACTACTTAAAGCCCCATCCTTTATATTGATGGGGCTTTTTGCTTGTTTAAGCCGACGCCACTTTCCTCTAAGATGTGTGACTGTTTTCACTATTAGATGATATTTACACCCATGGAAAATCATGAAATTCAGACGGTGCTGATGAACGCACTCTCTCTCCAGGAAGCCCACGTCACTGGCGATGGCAGTCACTTTCAGGTTGTTGCTGTGGGTGAGATTTTCGACGGCATGAGTCGGGTCAAGAAACAACAGACCATTTATGGCCCGCTGATGGAATACATCGCAGACAACCGTATCCATGCCCTGTCGATCAAGGCCTACACTCCAGCGGAGTGGGCGCGGGATCGCAAACTTAACGGCTTTTGAGCGTAGGGGATAAACCCACTGCGCGTGTGAATTCTTAACAGAGATCAGATGAATGGATAAGTTTCGTGTACAGGGGCCGACGCGTCTCCAGGGCGAAGTGACAATTTCAGGCGCGAAAAACGCCGCGCTGCCGATTCTTTTTGCCGCGTTGCTGGCGGAAGAGCCGGTTGAAATCCGTAACGTTCCGAAACTGAAAGATATCGATACCACCATGAAGCTGCTCAGCCAGTTGGGCACCAAGGTGGAACGTAATGGATCCGTGTGGATCGATGCGGGCGACGTCAATGTTTTCTGCGCACCGTACGAGCTGGTGAAAACAATGCGCGCATCTATTTGGGCGCTGGGGCCGTTGGTTGCGCGTTTTGGTCAGGGGCAGGTCTCTCTGCCTGGCGGTTGTGCGATTGGCGCGCGTCCGGTGGATCTGCACATTACCGGCCTGGAACAACTGGGCGCGGAGATCAAGCTGGAAGAGGGCTACGTCAAAGCTTCCGTTAATGGGCGTCTGAAAGGCGCACATATTGTGATGGATAAAGTAAGCGTTGGCGCGACAGTAACCATTATGTCTGCCGCGACGCTGGCGGAAGGTACGACTATTATCGAAAATGCCGCCCGTGAGCCGGAAATTGTTGATACGGCAAACTTCCTCAATACCCTCGGTGCAAAAATCACCGGTATGGGAACCGATCGCATCACCATCGAAGGGGTGAAACGTCTGGGTGGCGGAGTTTATCGCGTCCTGCCTGATCGTATCGAAACCGGGACTTTCCTGGTCGCGGCGGCGATCTCTGGCGGTAAAATTGTCTGCCGTAACGCCCAGCCCGATACGCTTGACGCGGTGCTGGCTAAGCTGCGTGATGCTGGCGCGGATATTGAGGTTGGCGAAGACTGGATTAGCCTTGATATGCATGGTAAGCGCCCGAAAGCAGTGAACGTGCGCACGGCTCCGCATCCGGGGTTCCCGACCGATATGCAGGCGCAATTCACGTTGCTGAACCTGGTGGCTGAAGGTACGGGAGTTATCACCGAGACTATCTTCGAAAACCGTTTCATGCATATCCCTGAGCTGATCCGTATGGGTGCTCATGCGGAAATAGAAAGCAATACAGCGATTTGCCACGGTGTAGAAAAGCTCTCCGGTGCGCAGGTCATGGCAACCGATTTACGCGCCTCTGCAAGTCTTGTGCTGGCGGGTTGTATTGCGGAAGGAACCACCATCGTTGATCGTATCTATCATATCGATCGTGGCTACGAGCGTATTGAAGATAAACTCAGTGCGCTTGGCGCGAATATTGAGCGCATCAAAGGCGAATAAGCCTGTCTGCTGAACGGTAAGAAGGGAGCCTTGGCTCCCTTTTTTTCTATCGCCTGTTCTGGCAAGCAAGGGGAGCTGCTACTTGCATGGCCGCTTATTTTTCCTCCCTTTTTTTCCTGATCAGCTTCGTCTTATCGATAAATTCATGGGTGACAGGATCATGGTAACGTGATGGCCAGATAACCCAGGGATCGGTATCCAGCGCACGCGCAATAATCAATTCCCCTTTTGGCCAGGAGCGGGTCAGAGCGTTAGCGAGGGTCGATGAGCTTAACCCGTTTTTACGGGATTCCGCAGCCAGCGATGTTCCTTTCTTACGCAGCCCGGCAATGATATCTGCCTGGTGCCAGTCCATTACTTTTGTTTCCATAACATCTCCCTGATAGAAAATAGGTGTCAATTATTTACGCCAACAACGCTACTTACTATACGCATATGGGAGCGTTTGTTCTGAAAAGCTCATGTAATATTTTGCGTTTTAGGATTATGACAAGGCTTGATATTACTGGTTATTTTTGGTTTTGACGTGGTTTAAAGAAACTTATTGGAACTTTCCCGCGGCAATGCGCGGGAACCTGGAAAGATTAACGATCGCGCTGAACGGCGATGTGGGCAAGACCGACCAACGCTTCGCGCCACGGTGAATCCGGCAGAACATGTAAAGCAGCAATCGCTTTATCCGCTTCTTCTTCCGCACGACGACGCGTCCACTCCAGTGAGCCGCAGGCCGCCATTGCTTCCAGAACAGGTTCCAGAAGGTGTCGGCCATTTCCTTGTTCGATAGCTTCGCGGATCATCTGTGCTTGTTCTGGTGTGCCGTTATGCATGGCATGTAACAACGGTAACGTCGGTTTGCCTTCATTCAGGTCATCGCCGGTGTTTTTGCCGAGCGTTTCACCGTCTGCACTGTAATCAAGCAAATCGTCGATGAGCTGAAAAGCCGTTCCCAGATAGCGACCGTAATCCTGCAACCCTTTTTCCTGCGCTTCCGTACAGCCAGCCAGCAAGCCGGAGCACTGAGCCGCCGCTTCAAACAGACGGGCGGTTTTGCTGTAAATGACGCGCATATAGTTTTCTTCAGTGATATTCGGGTCGTTGACGTTCATTAACTGCAGGACTTCGCCTTCAGCAATCACATTTACGGCTTCGGACATCACTTCCAGCACTTTCAACGAGCCGAGGCTGGTCATCATCTGGAAAGCGCGGGTGTAGATAAAATCGCCGACCAATACGCTCGCTGCGTTGCCAAAGGCCGCGTTAGCGGTGGCTTTGCCGCGGCGCATGTCGGACTCGTCCACGACATCGTCATGGAGAAGGGTCGCGGTGTGAATAAATTCGATTAATGCGGCAATAGTGACATGCAAATTGCCCTCATAGCCAACGGCTCGCGCCGCCAGCACGGCAATCATCGGACGGATGCGTTTGCCGCCGCCGCTTACGATGTAATAACCCAACTGGTTGATTAACTGAACATCCGAGTTGAGTTGTTGCAGAATCGTCGCGTTTACACCCGCCATATCGTGCGCGGTTAACTCATTGATTTTTTCTAAATTCATCGCAAAAGCCGGGCTTTCAGTCCTGTTTACCACATAGCAAAATGGGATAACAAAGGGTTACGGGTTAGAATAGTATTGTTGATTGTACTGAAAAAATGCGCCAGATAAACGTTACCTTACGTGTTGTGTTTTTTTTCTGCATGGAGTGACGATCACTCTTGTCAAAGGCTAGCAAGTTGCGTAATATTCGCGCCCTATTATGAATATTTTTAGCGCACTCTGAATTGATCAGAATATGTGCGCGGAAGCGGAGTTTTATATGTACGCGGTTTTCCAAAGTGGTGGTAAACAACACCGAGTAAGCGAAGGTCAGACCGTTCGCCTGGAAAAGCTGGACATCGCAACTGGCGAATCTGTTGAATTCGCTGAAGTTCTGATGATCGCTAACGGTGAAGAAGTCAAAATCGGCGTTCCTTTCGTTGATGGCGGCGTAATCAAAGCTGAAGTTGTTGCTCATGGTCGTGGCGAGAAAGTTAAAATCGTTAAGTTTCGTCGTCGTAAACACTACCGTAAGCAGCAGGGCCACCGTCAGTGGTTTACTGATGTGAAAATTACTGGCATCAGCGCCTAAGACCTGAGGAGTAGATTTAAATGGCACATAAAAAGGCTGGCGGCTCAACTCGTAACGGTCGCGATTCAGAAGCTAAACGTCTGGGCGTAAAACGCTTCGGCGGTGAAGCAGTACTGGCAGGTAGCATCATCGTTCGTCAACGTGGCACCAAATTCCACGCTGGTTCTAACGTAGGTTGCGGCCGTGACCACACTCTGTTCGCTTTGACTGACGGTAAAGTTAAGTTCGAAGTTAAAGGCCCGAAAAACCGTAAATTCATCAGCATCGTTGCTGAATAAGTTTTTCGCGTCCCGGTAACGGAAGAAAGCCCCGCAACACGTTGCGGGGCTTTTTACATTAGAAGTCCGGTAAATTCTGGCAGGGAATACGGGCATGAAACAGCAGGCAGGCATCGGCATTGCGCTGGCGCTCACAACCGCGATGTGCTGGGGTGCGTTACCCATCGCCATGAAGCAGGTGCTGGAAGTGATGGAACCGCCAACGGTGGTGTTTTATCGCTTTTTGATGGCGGGAATCGGCCTTGGCTTGATTCTCGGCTGGAAAAAAAAACTGCCTCCACTGCATCTTTTTCGCAAGCCGCGCTGGTTAGTTTTGCTGGCCATTGCCACTGGCGGGCTGTTCGGGAATTTCATCCTCTTCAGCTCTTCCCTGCAATACGTTAGCCCGACGGCTTCGCAGGTGATCGGTCAACTTTCGCCTGTGGGCATGATGATTGCCAGCGTTGTTATTCTCAAGGAGAAAATGCGCGGCACTCAGGTTATCGGCGCGCTGATGCTTATCTGTGGTCTGGTGTTGTTTTTTAATACCAGCCTGGCGGAGATTTTTACCCGCCTGACGGATTACACCTGGGGCGTAATTTTTGGCGTCGGGGCAGCCACGGTGTGGGTTAGTTACGGCGTCGCGCAAAAAGTGTTATTGCGGCGCCTGGCCTCCCAGCAGATCCTCTTTTTGCTGTACACTTTGTGTACAATTGCGTTGTTGCCGTTAGCAAAACCCGCCGTGCTGCTTCAGTTGAGTGACTGGCAACTGGCTTGCCTGGGGTTTTGTGGCCTCAATACGCTGGTGGGTTATGGCGCGCTGGCGGAAGCGATGGCTCGCTGGCAGGCGGCGCAGGTGAGCGCATTAATCACGCTGACACCGCTCTTTACGCTGTTTTTTTCAGATTTATTATCAATGGCCTGGCCCGATGTTTTCGCCAGACCGATGTTAAACCTTATCGGTTATCTCGGTGCGTTTGTCGTGGTTGCGGGCGCGATGTTTTCCGCTATTGGCCATCGTCTTTTGGGACGCAGGCTCAATCGCGAAGTGGTCGCCACTGTGCCCCGCTCAGGCGAATGAGTTACGGAGAGTAAAATGAAGTTTGTTGATGAAGCTACGATCCTTGTCGTGGCAGGTGATGGCGGTAACGGGTGTGTGAGCTTCCGCCGCGAAAAGTATATCCCGAGAGGCGGCCCTGATGGCGGCGACGGTGGTGATGGCGGCGATGTCTGGCTGGAAGCGGACGAAAACCTCAATACCCTGATTGATTACCGTTTTGAAAAATCTTTCCGTGCTGAACGCGGACAGAATGGTCAGAGTCGTGACTGTACGGGGAAACGCGGGAAAGATATTACGGTGAAAGTACCGGTAGGTACGCGTGTTATCGACCAGGGGACCGGCGAAACGATGGGCGATATGACTAAGCATGGTCAACGTCTGATGGTCGCAAAAGGTGGCTGGCATGGTCTGGGTAACACGCGGTTTAAATCCTCGGTTAACCGTTCGCCCCGTCAGAAAACCATGGGCACGCCGGGCGACAAGCGCGATCTGCAGCTGGAACTGATGCTGTTGGCCGACGTGGGTATGCTTGGTATGCCTAACGCAGGCAAATCGACATTTATTCGCGCGGTATCGGCCGCAAAACCAAAAGTGGCGGATTATCCGTTTACCACACTGGTGCCGAGCCTTGGCGTTGTCCGTATGGATAATGAAAAGAGCTTTGTGGTTGCCGATATTCCGGGATTGATTGAGGGCGCTGCTGATGGCGCAGGCCTCGGGATCCGCTTCCTGAAACATCTGGAACGCTGCCGCGTCCTGCTGCATTTGATCGATATCGATCCGATCGATGGTTCCGATCCGGCTGAAAATGCCCGTATCATCATCGGTGAACTGGAAAAATATAGCGAGAAACTGGCTGCCAAACCGCGTTGGTTGGTCTTCAACAAAATCGATCTGATGGATAAAGCGGAAGCAGAAGCGAAAGCAAAAGCCATCGCTGAGGCGCTGGGTTGGGAGGATAAATTTTATCTTATCTCAGCGGCCAGCCAGCAGGGCGTTAAAGACCTGTGCTGGGATGTGATGACCTTTATCATCGAAAACCCGATTACCCAGGCGCAGGAAGAGCAGCAGCCTGAGAAAGTCGAGTTTATGTGGGATGATTATCATCGCCAGCAGCTTGAAGAAGCAGAAGTGGTTGAAGAAGACGAAGAGTGGGATGACGACTGGGATGAAGACGACGAAGAAGGCGTTGAGTTCATCTACAAGCGCTAATCGCTGCGATTTTCCCGGTTAAACGGGGTGTTTCGCCAACAAAATGCCGGGTCAGCACACGCTCCCCGGCATTTTTGTTAATTGTTCTGGTAGATATCTTTGTACAGACGGCTTTCGAAACGCACCAGCGGAATGCGGCGATTACGTTGATCCGCAGGTTCAACCGCATAGCCGGAGAGATACTGCACGAAAGCCATCCGCTGACCGCTCGCGGTGGTGATAAAGCCCGCCAGGTTATACACGCCTTGCAAGGAACCTGTTTTGGCCGAAACTTTGCCGTCTACACCCGCTTCATGCAGGCCTGCTCGATACTGCAGGGAGCCATCATAGCCCGCCAGCGGCAGCATTGAGATGAAATTGAGCTCGGTGTCATGCTGCGCAATGTATTGCAGAACTTGCATCATTGTGGCTGGTGCCAGAAGGTTATGCCGCGACAAACCGGAACCATCAGCGATGATGGTGTTACCGAGATCGACGCCAGCTTGCTGGCGCAGGATCTGCCGTACTGCATCCGAGCCTGCTCGCCAGGTACCCGGTACACCAAAACGCGCATGACCAATCATACGAAACACTGTATCAGCGATCATATTGTCTGATTTTTTCAGCATCTGCTTTAGCAGATCGTGAAGCGGCACCGACTGTTTGCTGGCAATGACAGTGCCGGCCTCGTTCTCTTGCGTTTGACGCAGCAGTGTACCGGTATAAGTGATGCCGGCATCGTTTAATTCTGCTTTCAGAATCGCACCTGCGTAACTTGCACCGTCCTGAATAGCGAAAGCCAGCGGGAGCGGGTCGGCACGCTGCGGCAGGCATCCCGTTAGTGTAAAGCGATTTAAATCACCAGGGACGACATCCAGTTCGCAATACTGCGCCTCTGCGGAGCCGCGCGCGAGTGTACGCACTTGGCTGAACATATTCACCGGATAATAATTCGCGATGCGGATATAAGCCAAATCGCCCGGTTTTTGCGCGCTGTAGAGCGAAATCGAGAAGCAGTTACGATCGATAATCGCTGCAGCAGGTGGTGCGCTAAAGCACTGCGTCATGTCGTTCCACGGCCAGCCAGGCGCTTTATCATGGCTGGCAAAAATAGAGGTATCGACAAGCACATTACCTTGGATTTTCTGCACACCCGACTTTTTCAGCGCCGCGATCATATTACGAATATCCTGACGTTTTAGCGTCGGATCGCCGCCAAATCGCGCAATTAAATCGCCTTTTAGCGTACCGTTCTCGACAGAACCTTTGCTTTCCAGGGTGGTTGTAAAGCGAAAGTCCGGCCCAAGTTGCAACAGGGCGGCCAGGGCAGTGATGACCTTCTGTGTGCTGGCTGGCAGCGCCATTTGTTTACCGTGGTAATCAATTTCTGGCGCCTGAGCTCCGACTTTTTGCACCATCAGCGCCAGGTTTGCACCATCCGGCAATTGGTTTATGTATTCGTCTACATTCGCGGCCTGAACGTTCAGGGCTATACTTGTGGTCAATCCGATGATAAAGCTGGAAAATCGCATAATCTCGCGCTAGGAAGCAGTAAACAAGCCGTCATACTACGGCGCAACGACCCGGAAAGTAAACGATGACCCATAGTGAACTTCCGGGTAAAATACGTATCAAATTGAAAAATTGCGCTGACCTGGGGCTTTGTCCCCGGGTCAGTTTTCTTTTGCTCCTGCCCGACGGTATATGCCGGTGTACGGGGGAGGTAGATCAGATGGGGTGGGTTACCGCTCCCTACAGGAATGTTCAAGAGGTATAACAATGCAAGCTATTCCGATGACCTTACGTGGTGCCGAAAAATTGCGCGAAGAACTGGAGTTTCTGAAATCCGTTCGTCGCCCTGAAATTATCGCCGCCATCGCGGATGCCCGCGAACATGGCGATCTGAAAGAAAATGCGGAATATCACGCAGCGCGCGAGCAGCAGGGTTTCTGCGAAGGGCGAATTAAAGATATCGAAGCAAAACTGTCTAATGCGCAGGTAATAGACATTTCTAAAATGCCGAAAAGCGGTCGTGTCATTTTTGGTTCCACCGTCACGGTATTGAACCTCGATAATGACGAAGAGCAGACTTATCGCATTGTTGGCGATGATGAAGCCGACTTTAAACAGAACCTGATTTCAGTCAATTCACCTATTGCCCGCGGGCTGGTAGGTAAAGAACAAGACGATGTAGTGGTGATTCGCACGCCGGGCGGCGAAGTGGAATACGAAATTATCAAAGTGGAATATCTTTGATCGTTGCGTTCGTGTCGATTGTTGACGGATTGTAAAGAAAAGAAAAAGGCCGCACTGCGGCCTTTTATGAATTCCAGGAGCGTGGCATTTTGCACGTCTGCTGGCGGAAACCCCTCGTTTTACACAGATTTTGTGTTCAATTCAGGATATCCTTAGCGTGGCAGTGGAATTTTACGCTCTGCGGTTGGGCGATAAAGCACCAGCGTTTTACCGATGACCTGTACATTGCAGGCGCCGGTTTCGCGAACGATAGCTTCCACGATCAAGGTCTTAGTTTCTCTGTCTTCAGAGGCGATCTTCACCTTGATAAGTTCATGGTGCTCTAGCGCTTGTTCAATCTCGGCCAGTACCCCTTCGGTCAAACCATTATTGCCAAGCATAACTACTGGCTTGAGCGGATGTGCCAGACCTTTCAGGTGCTGTTTTTGTTTAGTACTCAGATTCATCGTATATTTTGCTTACGTTGGGATTGAAAACGGGTCATTCTACCGCCATCTCCACTATATCGCCAAATTGCGCGTCGAAATTTCTCGATGTCGACGATGAACCCAGATGGAAAGTTAAATGACAGGTAAAAAGCGTTCTGCCAGCTCGAGCCGCTGGCTTCAGGAACACTTTAGCGATAAATATGTTCAACAGGCGCAGAAAAAAGGGTTGCGTTCCCGTGCCTGGTTTAAACTTGATGAAATACAGCAAAGTGACAAACTTTTTAAGCCGGGTATGACGGTTGTCGATCTGGGCGCTGCCCCAGGTGGATGGTCGCAATATGCGGTCACACAGATTGGTGGTAACGGACGTATCATCGCTTGCGATCTTTTACCGATGGATCCAATCGTTGGTGTGGACTTCCTTCAGGGCGATTTTCGTGATGAATTAGTTCTGAAAGCGTTACTGGATCGCGTTGGCGACAGTAAAGTTCAGGTTGTCATGTCAGATATGGCACCGAATATGAGCGGCACGCCTGCTGTTGATATCCCCCGTTCCATGTATCTTGTGGAGCTGGCGCTGGAGATGTGCCGTGATGTGTTGGCGCCGGGCGGAAGTTTTTTAGTGAAGGTGTTCCAGGGCGAAGGTTTCGATGAGTATCTCACCGAAATTCGCTCCCTGTTTACGAAGGTTAAAGTACGTAAACCGGACTCTTCACGTGCGCGTTCACGTGAAGTGTATATTGTAGCGACCGGGCGAAAATGATACCCCGTCGATTTCGGCCTTTGGTTTGAAAGAGATGGGTTATGTTGTATCCTGACGCTGTTTTTAACACAGTTGTAATATGAGGTTAATCCCTTGAGTGACATGGCGAAAAACCTAATACTCTGGCTGGTCATTGCCGTCGTGCTGATGTCAGTATTCCAGAGCTTTGGGCCCAGCGAGTCGAATAGCCGTAAGGTGGACTATTCTACCTTCCTGCAAGAGGTCAACCAGGACCAGGTTCGCGAAGCGCGTATCAACGGACGTGAGATCAACGTTACCAAGAAAGATAGTAACCGTTACACGACTTACATCCCGGTTCAGGATCCGAAACTGCTCGACAACCTGGTGACGAAAAACGTCAAGGTTGTAGGTGAACCGCCTGAAGAGCAGAGCGTGCTGACGACTATCTTCATTTCCTGGTTCCCGATGCTGCTGCTGATTGGGGTCTGGATTTTCTTTATGCGTCAGATGCAGGGCGGCGGTGGCAAAGGTGCCATGTCGTTCGGCAAGAGCAAGGCGCGTATGCTTACGGAAGATCAGATCAAAACGACTTTCGCTGACGTTGCCGGTTGCGACGAAGCAAAAGAAGAAGTTGGCGAGCTGGTTGAATATCTGCGTGAGCCGAGCCGTTTCCAGAAACTGGGCGGTAAAATCCCGAAAGGCGTCCTGATGGTCGGTCCTCCGGGTACGGGTAAAACGCTGCTGGCGAAAGCGATCGCCGGTGAAGCGAAAGTGCCGTTCTTCACCATTTCCGGTTCTGACTTTGTAGAAATGTTCGTTGGTGTTGGTGCATCTCGTGTGCGTGACATGTTCGAGCAAGCGAAGAAAGCAGCACCGTGCATTATCTTCATCGATGAAATCGACGCCGTAGGCCGCCAGCGTGGCGCGGGTCTTGGCGGTGGTCATGATGAGCGTGAACAGACGCTGAACCAGATGCTGGTTGAGATGGATGGTTTCGAAGGCAACGAAGGTATTATCGTTATTGCCGCAACTAACCGTCCTGACGTACTCGACCCTGCTTTGTTGCGCCCGGGGCGTTTTGACCGCCAGGTTGTTGTCGGTCTGCCGGATGTTCGCGGTCGTGAACAGATCCTGAAAGTCCATATGCGCCGTGTGCCGCTGTCGCCGGATGTTGATGCTGCAATCATCGCGCGCGGGACGCCAGGCTTTTCCGGTGCCGATCTGGCGAACCTGGTCAACGAAGCGGCGCTGTTTGCCGCTCGTGGTAACAAACGCGTCGTGTCGATGGTCGAGTTTGAAAAAGCGAAAGACAAAATCATGATGGGTGCTGAACGCCGCTCCATGGTGATGACCGAAGCGCAGAAAGAGTCCACAGCATACCACGAAGCAGGCCATGCGATTATTGGTCGTCTGGTACCGGAACACGATCCGGTGCATAAAGTGACGATTATTCCGCGCGGCCGTGCACTGGGTGTGACGTTCTTCCTGCCGGAAGGTGATGCGATTAGCGCCAGCCGTCAGAAACTGGAAAGTCAGATTTCAACGCTGTACGGTGGTCGTCTGGCAGAAGAGATCATTTACGGTGTTGAACATGTTTCTACCGGTGCGTCGAACGATATTAAAGTCGCGACTAACCTGGCGCGTAACATGGTCACCCAGTGGGGCTTCTCCGACAAACTCGGTCCGTTGCTTTACGCGGAAGAGGAAGGCGAAGTTTTCCTGGGCCGTAGCGTTGCAAAAGCGAAACATATGTCCGATGAAACCGCACGAATCATCGACCAGGAAGTGAAATTGCTTATTGAACGTAACTACAATCGCGCACGTCAACTGCTCAATGAGAATATGGATATTCTGCATGCGATGAAAGATGCTCTGATGAAATATGAGACCATCGATGCACCGCAGATTGATGACTTGATGTCACGTCGTGATGTTCGTCCGCCAGCAGGTTGGGAAGAACCTGGTGCGAACAACTCTGACAATAATGGTACGCCGCGAGCGCCGCGTCCGGTTGATGAACCGCGTACGCCAAACCCGGGCAATACCATGTCAGAACAACTGGGCGACAAATAAGTATTTGCGCTGATGATCTGCTTTTAATGAAAACCCCGGGGCTTGCTCCGGGGTTTTTCTTTTAATTTCTAATCGCCACAACCTCAGGGATTTTTAGTCATGAAACTCCATGCTCAGGGCTCAACACTGGATTTGTCTCACCCCCATGTAATGGGCATCCTCAATGTAACGCCGGATTCTTTTTCTGATGGTGGTGCACATAACACATTGATCGAGGCGGTGAAGCACGCGAACCTGATGATCAATGCGGGGGCGACAATTGTGGATATCGGTGGGGAATCGACGCGTCCTGGGGCGGTCGATGTTAGCGTAGAAGAGGAACTTGAACGCGTAATCCCGGTCGTTGAAGCCATCGCACAGCGTTTTGAGGTATGGATTTCCGTCGACACATCTAAACCTGAAGTCATTCGCGAATCAGCGCGAGTAGGTGCACACATCATTAATGATATCCGCTCATTAACAGAACCGGGCGCGCTGGAAGCTGCTGCACAAACCGGACTGCCGGTTTGCCTGATGCATATGCAAGGCCAGCCAAAAACCATGCAGGAAGCGCCGAAATATGATGATGTGTTTGCCGATGTGAATCACTTTTTTATCGAGCATATAGCACGATGCGAACAGGCTGGGATCTCAAAAGAGAAATTGTTGCTCGACCCGGGATTCGGTTTCGGTAAAAATCTGTCCCACAATTATGAATTGCTTACCCGCCTGGCTGAGTTTCATCATTTTGGATTACCTCTGTTGGTCGGAATGTCGCGTAAATCGATGGTCGGCCAGCTACTTAATGTCGGCCCCTCCGAGCGGTTAAGCGGTAGTCTGGCTTGCGCAGTGATCGCGGCAATGCAAGGCGCACACATTATTCGTGTTCACGATGTAAAAGAAACAGTAGAAGCTATGCGGGTGGTGGAAGCCACGCTGTCAGCGAAGGAAAACAAACGCTATGAGTAATCGTAAATATTTTGGCACTGATGGTATTCGCGGCCGTGTGGGCGACGCACCGATCACCCCAGATTTTGTACTAAAGCTGGGCTGGGCTGCCGGGAAAGTACTGGCGCGCCATGGATCGCGTAAAATCATCATTGGTAAAGACACCCGCATTTCGGGTTACATGCTGGAATCCGCTCTGGAGGCCGGTCTTGCGGCGGCTGGTCTTTCCGCGTCCTTTACCGGACCAATGCCAACGCCGGCGGTAGCCTATCTCACGCGCACATTCCGAGCAGAAGCGGGAATCGTGATTTCGGCTTCGCATAATCCTTTCTATGACAATGGCATCAAATTCTTCTCTATTGACGGCACAAAACTGCCGGATGCAGTAGAAGAGGCGATTGAAGCCGAGATGGAAAAAGAGCTTACCTGCGTCGACTCCGCCGAGCTGGGTAAGGCCAGTCGTATTGTTGATGCCGCTGGACGTTATATTGAGTTTTGCAAGGCGACGTTTCCGAATGAACTGAGCCTGAATGGGTTAAAAATCGTGGTTGATTGCGCTAATGGTGCGACTTACCACATTGCACCGAGTGTTTTTCGCGAACTGGGAGCGAAGGTTATTGCTATCGGGTGTGATCCGGATGGCGTGAACATCAACGAAAAATGTGGCGCGACGGATGTGGCCGCGCTGCAGCAGCGCGTTCTGGTTGAGAAAGCCGATTTGGGCATTGCCTTTGATGGTGACGGTGACCGCGTCATCATGGTCGATCACGAAGGTAACAAGGTCGATGGCGATCAAATCATGTATATCATTGCCCGCGAGGGGCTGCGCCAGGGGCAGCTGCGCGGTGGCGCAGTTGGCACTCTCATGAGCAATATGGGGCTTGAACTGGCGCTTAAGCAACTGGGCATACCCTTTGCTCGCGCGAAAGTGGGCGACCGTTATGTGCTGGAAAAAATGCAGGAGAAGGGCTGGCGCATCGGTGCTGAAAACTCCGGCCATGTGATTTTGCTGGATAAAACGACGACCGGAGACGGTATCGTGGCCGGTTTGCAGGTGGTTGCTGCAATGGTACGTAACCACATGTCTTTGCATGATTTATGCAGCGGCATGAAGATGTTCCCGCAGGTGCTGGTGAATGTGCGTTTTACTGCAGGCATTGGCGATCCGCTGGAAGACGAGACGGTCAAAACGGTGACGGCAGAAGTGGAAGCGACACTGGCTGGCCGCGGTCGTGTGCTATTGCGTAAATCCGGTACTGAGCCGTTAATTCGCGTTATGGTAGAAGGGGAAGACGAGGCGCAAGTGACATCGCTCGCGAATCGCATTGCCGATGCAGTTAAGGCTGTAAAATAGCGCGATAAGTGCTTAAAAAGGCGGCCATTGCCTCTTTTTAGTAGCCAGAGATCGCAATTTTGCTGTTTTTTTCCGCACTTGATGAAATGCACTTAAATTGCCCTTGCGAAGGTCATTCGCTTTGGTTAGTATTCACACCCGCTTCAGTGGGAAAGCAATAAATATCCCACTTTTATTGGTTTGAAGCATTGGCTGCGGCAACCCCGCAAGGAACAGGTTGATTATGTACGAAGCTCTTTTAGTTATTTTCCTTATTGTGGCGCTGGCTCTTGTAGGCCTGATCATGCTGCAGCAAGGTAAAGGCGCTGACATGGGAGCCTCCTTTGGCGCTGGCGCGTCCGGTACGCTGTTTGGTTCAAGTGGTTCTGGTAACTTCATGACCCGTGCGACAGCTGTGCTGGCAACACTGTTCTTCATTATTAGCCTTGTGCTGGGCAACATAAACAGCAATAAAACCAATAAAGGAAGCGAGTGGGATAATTTGAGCGCACCGGCGAAGAGTGAACAAACTCAGCCTGTAGCTCCGGCACAGCCGAGCAGCGATATCCCGCACTAAGAAGTAAGTCGTGCCGAGGTGGTGGAATTGGTAGACACGCTACCTTGAGGTGGTAGTGCCCGATTGGGCTTACGGGTTCAAGTCCCGTCCTCGGTACCAATATTCCGGAAAAAGACATCGCAAGATGTCTTTTTTTTGCCTCGCATTTACTCCATTGATGATCATTGCCAAACCTTCAACCTTCAACCTTCAACCTTCAACCTTCAACCTTCAACCTCAAACCTTCAACCTCAAACCTCAAACCTCAAACCTCAAACCTCAAACCTCAAACCTCAAACCTCAAACCTCAAACCTCAAACCTCA
>NZ_JBHZPL010000018.1:0-41177 GCF_042788095.1 Kosakonia sp. YIM B13571
GCGAAGGGCGAAGGGCGAAGGGCGAAGGGCGAAGGGCGAAGGGCGAAGGGCGAAGGGCGAAGGGCGAAGGGCGAAGGTTGGAGTGCTAGCGGATTGTGATGTTGGAAGGGCTGGGGCTGATGTGGAATGTTCAAAGGTGGGAGCCGGAAGGAGGAACGTTCTGGATCGAAGGGGGGGAGAGCGAGTAAGGGATTAAGAGGCTAGGGGTTAAAGAGGAAAGAATTTATAAAGAGAGAGGTGACAGCTTATAGAACGTTGATTTTTTCAGCACTTAGCGGCGTATGACAACATCGTGACTTGCATAGCCGCCCGCGGCAGGTATAATCCAACACGTTTCCGCATCCCCTTCAGTGCCGAAGTGGCGAAATCGGTAGACGCAGTTGATTCAAAATCAACCGTAGAAATACGTGCCGGTTCGAGTCCGGCCTTCGGCACCATCGGAACATCAATAGACGTCAACGGACGTCTTTTTTTGTGCCTGAAATCCAGTATCCGCAAGGCCTTGCTCGCTTTTTCACTCAACCTAAGTCAACCTGATTCAATATACATCAACTTACTGATGCGGGTACAACTGCGGGTATATCCCGGTTCGATAATGTTTGTACCCACACAGAACCCTTGAAAGGATACTCATCATGGCTCTGAGTGATGTGAAGGTTCGTTCGGCTAAGCCTGAAGCAAAAGCCTATAAACTAACTGACGGCGACGGTATGGTTTTGCTGGTTCACCCTAACGGCTCCAAATACTGGCGGCTACGTTATCGCTTCGGTGGTAAAGAGAAGATGTTGGCGTTGGGGAAATACCCTGAAGTTTCGCTGGCGGATGCCAGGGCTCGCCGGGATGAAGCCCGTAAGCTGTTAGCTAATGGTGTAGATCCCAGTGAGAACAAGAAAGCCGTGAAGGTAGAGCTGGAGCAAGAGGCTATAACGTTTGAAGTGGTAGCCAGAGACTGGCATGCCAGTAATCAAAAGTGGTCTGAGTCTCATAGTGCTCGTGTATTGAAAAGCCTCGAAGATAATCTCTTTACTGCTATCGGTAAGCGGAACATTGCGGAACTAAAAACGCGGGATCTGCTTGTACCCATTAAAGCCGTCGAGTCATCAGGTCGTCTTGAAGTTGCCGCTCGTTTACAACAGCGCACTACCGCGATTATGCGCTTTGCTGTTCAGAGCGGCTTAATCGACTACAACCCCGCGCAAGAGATTGCCGGTGCTGTTGCTACGGCTAAAAGACAGCACCGTGCTGCTCTGGAACTTAATCGCATACCTGAATTACTCCATCGTATTGATCACTATTCTGGCAGGCCGTTAACTCGACTTGTGGTCGAACTCACATTGTTGGTCTTCATCCGTTCAAGTGAACTGCGTTTTGCCCGTTGGTCAGAAGTGGATTTTGAAACGGCTATGTGGACGATTCCGGGCGAGCGTGAACCTCTGGAAGGCATTAAACACTCTCAGCGAGGCTCAAAGATGAAGACGCCGCATCTTGTTCCCTTATCGCGTCAAGCTCTCGCTATTTTGGAAAAGATCAAAAGCATGAGTGGAAACCGAGAGCTGATTTTCGTTGGTGATCATGATCCACGTAAGCCAATGAGTGAAAACACTGTTAATAAATCACTGCGAGTCATGGGCTACGATACGAAGGTTGAAGTATGTGGTCATGGTTTCAGAACAATGGCCTGTAGTTCATTAATTGAGTCAGGATTGTGGTCGAGGGATGCGGTAGAGCGGCAGATGAGTCACCAGGAACGTAACTCTGTGCGTGCGGCTTATATTCATAAGGCCGAGCATCTGGATGAGCGCAGACTGATGCTGCAGTGGTGGGCTGATTATCTGGATATTAATCGAGAAAAATCAATTAGTCCGTTTGACTTTGCTAAGTTGAAGACTAAGTAAATTTAGCAAACGAGAACGATTTGGTTTCCACCAAACGGAAAGCCATTTGTGGCATGTATAAATATGCGCCCTATCTGGAGGGAAGACGGGGGATGGTACACGTGTATGGGATAATCTTGCGTCAATTTTGAATGATGTTACACAGATTATTTAACAAAAATGCATAAAAGTGCGCAGGTTATAAAAATATTTGCGCATATTTCATTCATGTTCGATTATTTTTTATTGATTTAAAATCAATCGCTTGAGTCGTAAGACGTTTGTTTTTTTTGCACTTAATTTACGATCACGCATTTCTGTAGGGCTGCTACTGCATTATTTTTTTGGTTTACATTCTGATCTTTTTGCTCAATCATAGCTTCACCAAGTCACTTTTAACTCTGTACAGAAGCTACAGATTAGAGTGGTGAGGTGCGACAGACTGCAATCTGTCGCGTTGACTCAAACCCAAACGTCTAAATTAGGAGATCAAATCTGTGGCAGCTTATCAAATTTCTTACGATCTGCGAAAGCAGAAAGATTATGCCCCGCTCATTGAGCGCATCAAGTCTTATGGGACCTGGTGTCATCCTCTGGAATCAACCTGGATTATTGTCACCGAGCAAACGGCAACACAAGTTCGCGATTATCTCAAAGCCGTTATGGATAACGATGATGGTCTACTCGTCACTGGTTTGCGGGGAGACGGTGCGTGGTATGGGCTTTCTGACAATATCTCTCAATGGCTTAAAAACAACTTATAATCGCCACGCTTAAGAATAGATGCGCCAGGGATGGTGCAATAAATCAGGGGCCCGTATGCCAACATCTTTAAAAAAGTTAGGCCAAATTGCAGGCATCCGTTCAGGCCACACTCTAAGGGGAGCAATCACGCCTGACCCTGAAGGAGATGTGCGTCTGTTACAGATTAAAGACCTCGATCAGGACTGGCAGTTCAATGACAAAGCACTACCTACTGTCGTGTGGGAACAACGCATCGCTCCCCCATTTCTTGAACAGGGGGAGATTGTTGTTGCCGCCAGAGGGAATCGTAATCTGGCAGTTGTATATCGTGGCCAGGTTCCTGTGGTTGCTACGAGCCAGTTCCTGATTGTTAGTCTCAAAAGAAAAGAGAGTGAGATTGCCCCTGAGTACGTGTGCTGGCTGTTAAACCATCCGATGATTCAGCAATGGTTTCATCGGAGCGGCACCAACATTCAGTTAATAACGAAATCAGCGCTGCTGGATGTCGCTATCCCGGTTCCGCCTATTGAAACTCAATTACAGCTTATCGAGCTCCAGCGTATATGGCAGAAAGAAGATGAACTTATCAATAAGTTACAGGAAAATCGCCATCAGCTTGAACTTGGTATTTTACAAAAATTACTTAAGGATTAACTTGTTATGAGCAATATGATCGATCAGGACCGCATCAATCGCGTGCTATGGGGCGTATGTGACACTTTCCGTGGCACCATCAGCCCTGATACTTACAAAGATTTCATTCTTACTATGCTGTTTCTGAAGTACATCTCGGATGTCTGGCAGGATCACTATGATGGTTACAAAGCCCAGTATGGCGATGAACCAGAGCTGATTGAAGAGATGATGAAGAATGAACGCTTTGTTCTCCCGAAAGATGCTAGCTTTTATGCGCTCTATAAGCGTCGAAGTGAGGCGGGTAACGGTGAACGTATCGATGTAGCTCTACACGCAATTGAAGAAGCTAACGGCACTAAGCTGAAAGATGGCAGCAAGAGCGTGTTCCAGGAAATTTCATTTAATACCAATAAGCTTGGTGATGAAAAACAAAAGAATCTGATTTTGAAGCAGTTACTCGAAGATTTTACTCATCCAGAGCTGAATCTTAAGCCAAGCCGGGTGGGTGGATTAGACGTAATTGGTAACGCTTATGAATATTTGATTGGCAAGTTTGCTGCGAACAGCGGCCAGAAAGCCGGAGAGTACTATACGCCACCTGAAGTGTCAGATCTGCTCGCAGCTTTGCTTGACCCACAGCCAGGAGAATCTATCTGTGACCCAACCTGTGGTTCTGCTTCGCTTTTGATGAAATGTGGCAAGTGGGTGGCTCAACAGCACCATAGCAAGAACTATGAGCTTTATGGTCAGGAGGCAATTGGTTCCACCTGGTCGCTGGCTAAAATGAACATGTTTCTGCACGGCGAGGACAACCACAAGATCGAGTGGGGTGACACTATCCGCAACCCCAAGCTACTCGATAAAAATGCCAACCTGATGCTGTTTGATGTGGTTACCGCTAACCCACCTTTCTCATTGGAGAAATGGGGGATTGATGATGTGGCTGACGATCATTATGGTCGGTTCCGCCGTGGGCTTCCGCCTAAAACCAAGGGTGACTTTGCGTTTATCCTTCATATGATCGAAACCATGAAGCCGAAAACTGGACGTATGGGGGTGGTGGTTCCACATGGCGTGTTGTTCCGTGGTTCCAGCGAAGGAAAAATTCGGCAGAAGTTGATAGACGAAAATCTTCTCGATGCGGTGATTGGTTTGCCAGAAAAGTTGTTTTTCGGTACAGGTATACCTGCGGCAATCCTGATATTTAAAAAGAGTAAAGTGGACGATAACGTGTTGTTTATCGATGCCAGTCGTGAGTTTAAACCGGGTAAAAATCAGAACCAGTTGAGTGCGGATAATATTGCCAAAATTGTTAAAACCTATTGTGATGGCGATAATGTTGACAAATATGCTTATCTCGCTAGTAAGCAAGAGGTCCGTGACAACGACTATAACCTGAACATCTCCCGCTATGTCGATACCTTTGAAGAAGAAGATGAAATTGACCTGATGTCGGTCCGCGCCGAGCGTAGACAACTGCAATCACGATTGACTGAGCTAGAAGCAGAAATGGCGAAATACTTGGAGGAGTTGGGCTATGGTGCCTGAGGGATGGAGCTTGGTAGATACTATCGAAATTTGTGAGTCAATTTCTGTTGGCGTTGTTATTAAGCCTTCCCAATACTACGTGGACGAAAGTTTGGGTATTAAAGCGTTTCGATCGGCAAATGTCAGAGAAGGGTTTATTAACGACTCTGATTGGGTCTATTTTTCTCCAGAAGGGCACTTGATTAACAAGAAGAGCCAGCTTAAGTCTGGTGATGTTTTAATTGTAAGAACAGGATATCCCGGCACAGCCTGCGTTGTTACACCAGAATTTGAAGGGACAAATGCTATTGATATCATCATAGCTAGACCCCTAAAGGAAAAAGTACTTCCCGAGTATTTATGTGCTTATACGAATTCTTCTGTTGGTAAGTCACAGGTATTAAACCTTCAGGGTGGAATGGCACAAAAACACCTTAATGTGGGTGCCTACCAAAATTTAAAAGTAAAATTACCATTATTATTTGAACAAAAAAAGATCGTAAAAATACTTTCTACTTGGGATAAGGCGATCGTTACAACTGAACAACTACTTACCAATAGCCAGCAGCAGAAAAAAGCACTGACGCAGCAATTGATTACCGGTAATAGGCGTTTCCCAGAGTTTAAGGGGCGGTGGGAGAAGAGAGCATTATCTGAAATATGTATTTTAGGTGCAGGGCAACCAGCCCCACAAGAAGCAAAGTATTTTATCGATGGGAATCATGATTTCCTCAGAGTCTCCGACTTGGGTTCAAGTACCTGCCGATGGGCGCCACAATCGCGTGACAAAGTCAATCAATTAGCAATAAGAGAATGTAGCCTTGGAGTCGTACCAGCAAAGGCGACTCTATTTACAAAAAGTGGAGCATCCCTTCTTTTAAATCAAAGGGCTCAGCTGAAAGAGAACTCATTTATTGTGAGCCACCTCGGTTTTGCAAAAGCTAAAGATGGTGTGTCTGATGATTTTGTTTTCTACCTTATGTGCTCCATAGATTTCAACCGTTATGCGGCAGGGACCAGCCTCCCTGCTTTGCAGTTATCTGTATTGAAATCTTTGAAAGTTTTGGTGCCACCCTATGAAGAGCAGATAAAAATTGCTTCGATGTTCTCTGATGCTGATATGGAAATTTCTATTCTTGAAAAGAAACTATTTTTGCTTAAGCAAGAAAAAAAAGCCTTGATGCAGCAACTGCTCACCGGTAAACGCCGGGTAAAGGTGGAGGCCACATGACTGATAAACAGTTACCTCAGCCCCCTGCAGGTGAATTCCTGCTGTTCCAAAGCGAAGATGGTCGCACACGTGTTGAATGCCGATTTCAGTCAGATACGCTTTGGCTCACTCAAGCATCCATGGCTGAGCTATATGGTAAGGATGTTCGTACCATCAACGAGCACCTGATCAACATCTTTTCAGAAGGCGAACTTGGTCAAAATTCAACTATCCGGAAATTCCGGATAGTTCGCCAGGAAGGAAAACGTCAGGTTTCCAGAGAGATAGAGCACTACAGTCTCGAAGCCATATTGGCCGTAGGCTATCGTGTTCGCTCAGTTCGGGGGACTCAGTTCCGCCAGTGGGCCACGCAAACCCTACAGGAATATCTGATTAAAGGGTTTGTGATGGATGACGAGCGGCTAAAGAATCCGCCCGTTGGCTCTTCTGTGGTGCCCGACTACTTTGACGAGATGCTGGAACGTATCCGAGATATTCGTGCCAGCGAGCGGCGCGTCTATCTGCGTGTGCGGGAGATTTTCGCGCTGGCTGCTGATTATCAGCCGACTCTGAAAGAGACCACCCTCTTCTTTCAAACCATCCAGAACAAACTGCACTTTGCCTGCACTGGGCGTACAGCCGCTGAGCTGATCCACCAGCGGGCAGATGCCAGCCAGCCTCATATGGGGCTCACCAGCTATAAAGGCAGTGACGTGCGAAAAGGCGATGTCACGGTTGCTAAGAATTACCTGACCCAAAAAGAGGTCAGTGAGCTGAACCGTGTAGTGAATATGTGGCTGGACTATGCCGAAGATCAGGCGCTGCGCCGTCAGCAGGTTTTTTTACAGGACTGGCAGGAGAAGCTGGATCAGTTCCTGCAGTTCAACGACCGCAATGTGCTACAGGGTGCTGGTACTGTCAGTAAGAAAATGGCAGTTGAAAAAGCTCAGGTTGAATATGCAAGATTTACAGAGCAACGGCGTTTATTAAAAGAGGCCGAGGGTGAAAAGGATATTACCGAGCTGCTGCACTGGAAAGCCGATAAAGATAAGGGAACATCATGAGCATGCAAATCGCGCCAAAATTCCAGGAAGAGTACAGTGCTAAGCTCCCGGCGCTGGCTCTCTTGAGCAATTTAGGCTGGACGTATATTTCACCTCAGCAAGCCATGTCTGCGCGAGCAGGCAAGGCAGATCAGGTGGTTTTAAACCAGATTTTGCGTGAACAGTTAGCCAAGAGAACGTTTATCTTTGCCGGTAAAGAGCATGTCATTTCCGACAAAGCGATTGAGAGCCTTATCGCCGAAGTTAACAGCCCGGCATTAAACCAGGGATTAATTACCGCCAATGAACATTTGTACAACCACTTGTTGTACGGCATTTCAGTGACGGAATTTATTGATGGTAAGCGGGTGAACCCAACAATCTCGTTGATTGACTGGAACAACCCGCAAAATAACAGCTTTGTTTTCACCGAAGAATTCAGTGTGACACGCGCTAACGGCATTGAGGCACGCAGGCCCGATATTGTCTGCTTTGTGAATGGTATTCCGCTGGTTGTTATCGAGGCTAAGCGCCCGGACGGCAATGCTAAAAAAGGGCCGACTATTGACGAGGGGATTTCTCAAAGTCTGCGAAACCAGCGTCATGATGAAATTCCACGACTGTTTGCCTACAGCCAGATCTTACTGTCGATAAACGGCCATGATGGACGTTATGGGACTTGCGGAACACCGACCAAATTTTGGGCTACATGGCGGGAAGAAGATATCTCCGATCTGGAGATGCTTGCCATCAAAAACCGTAAGCTCACAGCGCAGCAGATTGATTCAATCTTCAGCCACCGTCCGGTTGCATGCCTGGAATGGTATCAAAATCTGACAACAGCGGGTGATTTGGCTATAACGGGTCAGGACCAGTTGCTTATCAGTCTGCTGTTACCCGAGCGCCTGCTGGATATGGCTCGCTTCTTCACATTGTTTGATAAGAGAGCCGGTAAGGTCATTGCCCGATATCAGCAGGTATTCAGTATCAAACGGCTGCTACAGCGGATAGAAACGAAGAACCCTGATGGCAGCCGCAACGGTGGGGTTATCTGGCATACCACGGGTTCAGGTAAGTCACTGACGATGGTTTTCCTCAGCAAGGCGCTGATTCTAAGTGAAACTCTCAAGCAGTGCCGCATCGTAGTGGTGACCGATCGCGTCGATTTGGAAAACCAGCTCAGTCGCACCTTTATCTCAACCGGGGAGCTGGCAGGTAAAAGGGATAAAGCCGATGCCATTGCCACCTCTGGCAGGAGTTTAGCCGAACAGATTGGCAAGGGTACTGAGCGCATTCTCTTCTCGTTGATTCAGAAATTTAATACGGCCACTCGCTTGCCCGAGTGCGTGAATACCAGCCCCGATATCATTGTGCTGATTGATGAAGGCCACCGTAGCCATGGCGGTGAGAGTCATCAACGCATGAAGCTGGCTCTACCCAACGCGGCCTTTGTTGCTTTCACCGGTACGCCGTTGCTGAAAGATGATAAGACTACTAATAAATTCGGTCCCATCGTTCATGCTTACACCATGCAGCGTGCGGTAGAGGACAAGACTGTCACTCCGCTTCTCTACGAAGAGCGGCCACCTGAGCTGAATGTTAATGAACGAGCTATAGATAGCTGGTTTGACCGTATCACCGAGGGGTTAACGGAAAAACAAAAAACCGACTTGAAGCGTAAGTTTGCTAGTAAAGGGCAGGTTTATAATGCCGACGACCGCATCCACCTTATTGCGTTGGATATCGCCAACCATTTTGTCAAAAACATCGATGATGGTTTGAAAGGGCAACTTGCCTGTGACAGTAAAGCAGCAGCGATAAAATACAAAAAATATCTTGATGAAGCCGGACTGTTTGAGTCTGCCGTGGTCATTAGTTCTCCTGACACGCGTGAAGGGAATACCGAGGTGGATGAATCTGGCATCCCTGATGTGACCAAATGGTGGCAAGATAATGTCGGCTCTCAGGATGAGCAGGTTTACACGCGCAATGTCATTGAGCGTTTTGATAAAGATGATTCGCTGAAGCTACTTATTGTGGTCGATAAATTACTTACCGGCTTTGATGAACCCAAAAATACCGTGCTTTACATCGATAAGCCTCTTAAAGGGCATAACCTTATTCAGGCAATAGCCCGTGTTAACCGCCTACACCCTAAGAAAAAATTTGGTCTGCTAATCGATTATCGGGGCATCCTCAAAGAGCTAGATACCACCATTGAGGATTACCAGAAGCTGGCATCTCGCACGCAGGGCGGGTTTGACATCGACGATCTGGTGGGGCTTTACGGTCAGATGAGTACGGAGTACAAGCGCCTTCCCCAGCTGTATAAAAATCTGTGGGCGATTTTCGCAGGTGTAAAAAACAAAAACGATATTGAGCAACTCCGTCAGGTGCTGGTGCCGCGCACGGAAGAAAAGCATGGCGAAATGGTTGATGTGCATCTTAAAGTCCGTGAAGACTTTTATGAGGCACTCACGCAATTTGCCAGCTGCCTGAAAGTGGCGTTGCAGTCGGCTACCTTCTTTGAGGATAAGAGTTTCAGCGAAGAAGACCGCCAGCACTATAAAGAGACGCTCAGACAATTTACCAGCCTGCGTCAGCTGGTGAAGCAGGATGCCGGTGAGACGGTAGATTATGATCAGTACACGGAACAGGTTAAAAAGCTGCTGGATAAACACGTTGTTGGTGTAGAAGTCCGCGAGCCTGATGGAGTGTATGAAGTCAGCAAAATGGGACAACGGCCCGAAGAGTGGAGTGAAGATAAAACTCGCAACGAAACGGATATTATTAAAACCCGCGTAACCCGGATGATTGAGCAGGATTTACGTGATGATCCTTATGCCCAGGAAGCCTTCTCGAAGTTACTGCGTCTGGCTATTGAAGAGGCCGAAAAACTGTTTGATCACCCTCTCAAGCAGTACATGCTATTTCGTGAGTTTGAGGAGCAAGTACAGGAACGGCGGCTGAACGAAATACCCGACGTATTTGCTGGTAATCACCATGCACAGGCTTACTTCGGCGTGTACAAAAAAGTACTGCCGGAGGTTTTTGCCATTACCGATTCTCAGGTTATCGATAAGTGGGTGAAGCTTGCTTTTGAAGTAGACCTGGCTGTTGATATCTCAGTGGCTGAGAACTCGATCAATCCGCAAAATATCGAGGCTGATATTCGCAAGAAGCTTCTACCGATGATGTTTAAAGAGTGTAAGGCAATAGGTGGCGGAATGGATCAGGCGAAAAAGATTGTGGAAATGATCGTCCAGATTACCCGCGTAGGGCTGAGCGGAGTCTAAATTTTGGGCGAAAGAGCAATGAGCTTCATTTATGGTGATGAACGCATTACCTTCGAGTGTAAACCCCGACCGTTGGTAAATGGGCGTATCCTGATAAAAGTTCATCCCGACTGCCGGGTTGTAGTATCCGCGCCGCAGGATACCGATGACCAACAGGTTCTGAATGCCGTTGAAAAGCGTGGGCGCTGGATCTATCAGCAGCTACGGGACTTCCGTAAGCAGCTGGAATATATAACTCCACGACAGTATATCAGCGGTGAGAGTCACTATTACCTGGGCAAACAGTACATGCTTAAGGTGATAGTGGCCCCCTCTGAGGCTCAGGGCGTAAAAATGTTGCGTGGCAAGCTGGAAGTCACCTTACGCCATAAGAGCGCTGAAAAGGTTCTGCAGTTGCTGACTGACTGGTATAAGGCTCGAGCCCGCGAAGTCTTCGCCAAAAGGCTGAGCGCTATGCTGGAGCAAGCGTTATGGGTCAGTGACTCACCGCCATTGCGTATTCTTACCATGCAGACTCAGTGGGGAAGTTGTTCCCCCAATGGAAGGGTGACCCTGAATCCCAATCTGGTAAAGGCCCCACGTGAGTGCATCGATTACGTTATTTTGCATGAGCTATGTCATCTGGCCGAGCATAACCATAGTGAACGCTTCTACCGGCTCATGGGGCAGGTAATGCCTGACTGGGAGAAGATCAAGAAGCGTTTGGACGGGATGGCTGGGATGATAATGACAAGCTGAACATAATGGCGTGCGATGCTTCAATCCTGCAGCATCCATCGCATGAGGGAGTAGGATATGGAAAAAATCATATGTGCTCTGTGTAATACCGCAGTCGAAGTGACGGTGCTGTCCAGTCATTTGCTAACCAATCATGGCTGGAAGATGGCACCTCATCTTGCTAAGTCGGTAGCTGAGGCACCGCTTATTGCCCGTCAAACCTGCAAATGTCCAGTATGTAACGTTTCTTTCAAGGACGCGAAAAGATTAGAAAAGCATATAAATAAAGCCCATTCAGAAAGACCAAGCTCTTCTCCCATCAGTAGTAATCCTTCAAAGAAAAACAGTGTAACGACGATTTCCTATCAATGGGCGATAACTCAACCGCTCGATAAAAAATACTCCGCTGTAGTAGAGAAATTCGTTGCTGAAAAAACGTTATCTGAAATTGAAAAAGAAATAATGACCATCGTGAATGGCTATGATGCGGCGGATACTTCCAGACAGAGTTTGATGTCAGGGCGGCTCATTCTGCTTGCCCATGCCAAGAAAAGACTTGCTGCAAAAAGCAAATCTAGCAAAAACAAGAAAGTAACGGCAAAGGGTAAAAAAAACAAAGGTGCCAAGTCACGAGACATTATGGACCAATACATTGGCGGACGTAGGATTGTTGTCTCCGGTGGTTTACCTTCTCTGGGAAAAAGATAATGTACCGCTGCGCACTATGTTCAAAAAGCGAAGCAGGCCAAAAACACTGTGTTTTGATGTATTAGCTCAGACCTGATCTGATACCGTCACGATACAGGGCTAAACCTAATTTGACTGAGCTGCTCGCTTTAATGGTGTGTGAATTTTATCTTAAGTTTAGAGAGTTCTGTCACATATCCTTTTCATTTGAATGGTTATTGTTGAGCTGCAATAAGCATTTATTTAACAAGGATATTAAATGGAAAAGTATCAAAATCGTGGTGGCGATTCAGGTGTTGTAGGGTTTGAAATAGGGGATGACTCAATCACTGTCCAATTTCGTGATAACTCTCTGTACCTATACAACTCTATCCGACCAGGCCAAGTTACGGTTGACCACATGAAAATGCTTGCAAGGGCTGGTCAGGGGCTTAACAGTTACATCAGCCGTACTGTACGCAAGAATTTTTATCAAAAACTACGATAATTTCTCACCATCGTATGTCCAGAGTTACGTTGCTCTGGACAGTTCAATCTTTTCCTCTAGCCAGCTTTTTACCTCACTTTCCTTCCAGCGGGAGCTACGTCCTAGCTTAATCGGCTTCGGAAACTTCCCTTCGCTGATCAGTTTGTAAAACCACTTGTCGCTCAGTCCTGTAAATTCGGTGATGAACACCATATCCACCAGTTTGTCGTTCATCAGGTCAATGTTGTTACTTTGTATGGTCATGACGATTTCTCTTGTCTTTATGAGTTGAAAGACAGGAGCTCGAGGTTCAATCATTTTTTGATATTGCCTGTCACTCCGCCATAACCATCCGTTTCTCAGTAATTAATAATTTTTAGTTCTGACTGCAGCCAAAGTTTCGCTCTCCATCTTCATTGCTTTTTGTTGCTACCTTAGCCATGTAGGCAGTACGAAACTTCAGCGCATCCATGTGCGTATTTATCGATGTAATTAACTCTTTCTCCCCTTTGCTGTTCAGATGGTAGTAACCATTTGTTGGAAAGTGAACCAAGCCCCGGTCAACCGGATATGAAAGCCCTAGAGCATTCACCCAGGCTCCGGCTATCATTGACGCCAATGTCCCACTGTCTTTGTTGAAATCTCCAGGATGAAAGTAAGCGTCTTTATTCAGGAGAAGCAGGACGTGGTAATGCTTTTTCCCTTCAAGATTAAATTCCCTCACCCATACATAACGAAGTCGACAGGGGTAGGTCCGCTTACCTGCTTTCTTTTTACGTTTCAAATCCGCCTTAATACGCTCCTTCAGAGATTTCATACAACGCGTGATAACCGAAGCATCAACTCTGGCTTTCTCCAGTTTCTCTTTACACATGGGTAAGCGGAAATCTACTCTGACAGCCAGTAAGCGAGGGTACTCCTCCTGAGCTTTACGGATACTCTCCTGAATTCGTTTCAAATACTCCTCTCTCAAATCCCCATAGCATCCTGAATAATCTTCCATTGCTTTCACCTCTGTTCTTAAAAATTCATTACATGGGAAATGGAGTAAGTTTTTGTTTTAAGAAAGACTTAGTGTGAGAGGGGAATAATTGTCTTGTCTTAGGGTTTGTTGGTTAATGTATTTGTTAATTAAATTATAGATATATTATTAATCCGGCAAAAAGAGCTGTGGTGAAAGTCAAGATCCAATAGAAGAAGGAAAAGAGTCGCTATGCTTTTTATGCTGTTTTTTTTACCCGCAAGTTAGTTTGTTGAGGCCAGGTATCTTGTGGTCACTTTGCGCGTTGTCACATCTGTACCTTAAGTGAGTCTGCAGCTTGTTCAGGTCTGACTCTTATACATGTCCTAAGGCTAATCCGGGAGGGGGGCGTGATCGTTCTTACGCATAATAGGGATGCCAGTTTTTTTTCACTAATCCCTGCATGGATTCCTCGATGAGGATAAGGATAAGAATTGATTAAAATTATAATCTATTGATTTATGTAAATTTCAACAAAAGTACGGTACCTTATTATTACGGAAAAACACACATGAGTAAGAGGGCATATGCCAGGAAAATTTCAGGAGACTGCGTACCTTCCAGCGCAGGGGTTACAGGAATTTGTGGAGCGTTCAGCGGAGGAGCAAGGTATGTCAAAATCCAGATACCTGGGAAGTCTGGTTGAAAAAGAAGCGGCATCTATGTCTGTAAAAACCAGTCGGCCAGCTCTTGTCTTACATAAGCCTTACCCTACAGATATAAATTTTGTATGCAGTGGAGTATTCGAATATCTCCCCGGAGCTGCAAAGTCAGACTTGTACAAATACGTTATGCTTGAGACAGCAGAAAGTATAATTACCAGTTTTAAAGATATTATTCGAAAGCGGTTGAAGAACAACCCTGAATACCTCAGAGATTCCTGCTTTGTGTTATTAAGGACTTTAATTAAAGGTGTGTATCAAAAAACTAATTCAGGCTCTTTAAAGGGTCGTTATGATGTTAAAGTTACCTTAATAAGAGTGTCTGAAAAAGAGTGGTTAAAATATGATGGTTGCTATGATTTCTTTAACATAAAGTATTACAGTTATTACGATTTAACGACTAAAACCAGACTTTCTGGCATCAGAATGCTTACCCCTATATTTGATGATAAGTATAAGGACGGCGCTTTTTTCATACCTGTGTATGATGCCAGTTCGAACTTTCAACACAGAATCGCTGATGATAATATCAAGGGTGTTGGTTTGGGTGATGGTGAAGTTGCGAAGTGTATTATTCTTGGCGTAGATCATCGTTCAGTTAGTGAGCGGTTCTCAGTAGTATTTGGTGAGGGAACAAATAACGGGTTCAAAACAAACTCTGGGCGGCGTTACAAGGTTTTTAAGTAGTTGTGGTTTATTTTTAGAATTTAATTATATTTAAGCCTATATCACCCGTTAGATATAAATCAGATGATTTAAATTTAACGGGAGATACTAAATGAGTAGCGAGAAACATAACGGGTTAAAAATTCTGGGGCTTCACCTTTCACTTTACCCTGAATACATAAGGAATGAAGTACTTAACAAAATACGAAACACTATTACTTATGAGCCCGTAATTGGCATCATGGGTAAAACGGGAGTTGGTAAATCCAGTCTGGTTAATGCACTTTTTCAGCACCCACTGAGCACGGTCAGCCATAATACTGGCTGCACCCGCGAGGCTCTCCATTTCAAATTTGAAGTTGGAGAGCGGAAGATGACATTGATTGATTTACCTGGGGCAGGGGAAAGTCTTGCGTATGACAAAAAGTATCGCACGCTGTACCAGTCGCTATTACCGGACCTCAACCTCATTCTCTGGATCATGAAAGCTGATGATCGGGCCTGCTCCACTGATGAAGCGTTTTATCAGTTTCTGCTGGAATGCGGCGTCTCACCAGACTGCATTGTGTTTGTCATCAATCAGGCCGATAAGGCTGAACCCTCCCTGGAGTGGTGTCGTGAAACAGCCACCCCCTCTGCAGAGCAATTACTGACTCTTGCCGCCAGGTGCAATGCAGTATCACAACAATTTCGCCCCCCTCATCCGGTACATCCTGTTTCCGCCAGCACCGGTTATAATCTGCCCCTTCTGGTCGAAACCCTTGTCAGTGCCCTGCCAGTATCAGCCAGCAGCGGTGTGTTCTGCCAGATAAAAGAAATTCATCGTACATCTGAAGCTGAGCAGGTTGTTCGACAGGACTTCGGTGAACTGGTGGGGGAGTTATTTAGCCGCATTATTGACGCGGTGCCATTACCAGAAGCACTAAAGGACCGACTCCACGCTATCCGTGAAAGCCTCGCCAGCGCCGCTTCAACACTTTGGCACTGGTTCTTCTAATGCCTTCCTGTGACATTTTTCTTCGCTAGTCCCTCTTCTTACGAACAAGTTTGTTTATCAATGATCGATCTTGTCGATCGATACGATCTGATTATCTCATTATACCTTCAATCCGAAGGGATATAAGATTTTACGAGGTAAGTACAACTTACTGTTTTAACTGTAAATAATTAAATGTGACTGATGTGTCTGGTCACCAGGCACGCATTTTGACTCACCTTTGTAAGGAGACATACATGTCCGCTACCAGGTTTCAGCGGAAATCAGTAATGAAGTGGCAATTCTTTGCCGGCCTCACCGTATAACGGGAAGAGTCTGAAGTGGGCCATCGCAAAGCTGATATTCCTCTCCAACCTGCCGCTGTCGTCAATGTAATCAGTTATGACCTTCAGAATGACGATGTTGTTGAACAAGATGGCTTTTAATCAAACAAGGAATTTCCCTGTGAAAACCCTACCTACAGTAATTTTTACCCTGTCTACTCTGTTTACCACTGTCTGTGCTGCTGCTGATTTTGATCTGAAATGTACGCTGGCTGATAACAGTATCATGACGCTTTCACACAGTGCTCAGACTGTCTATATCGGCTTTACGAACCCAGGAGATGTAGAAAGTGAAGGGGCGGTCATTAAGTTAGATGTTCCATCGGGAGAAGCGGTTCAGACTGTTGGTTCCCGACCTGTTTTTTACGAGAAATTTTTCAACCTGCGTGGTACCGGAGAAGAGATTGAAGGGGCTGTTGCCATTACTTATGCCGAACATAAAGGTGTGAAATCAGCAGGCTATACAGAGATAAATTTATTGGGTAATGAAACCAAAAGTATCTCCTGTAAGCCGGGCACCATTAAAGTAGCGAACGGGTTATTAACGAACGGTATTGCCGGTATGGAGAAACAAGTGTCGCATACCGGGGATACGACCAATAATAGGCCAGATGAGGACGTGAGTGACCAGCCTGTCATTAAAGTTTCTACAGAGCATTTCTATCTTGTTAACCAGTTCCCGAACTGGCGTATTACTTTGACCAGTGTCGGTAATAATATCATTGTAAAAAATGCCATTATGAATCGCGGTAATTGCACGCTCCGCCCGAATGGGAATGGTGACCGCTTTAATGTTCCACTGAAATTTGGTGATACGTTAAAGTTTAATGTGACAACGGATGAAAATTTTTCTAAGTGTCAATTGCTTGAGCTGGTTGTAGAGACAAACAAAGGTACGTTCACATTTAAACCTGATTGATGTCATCGTATCTGTTGTTTCACTCATTCACCGCGCAAGTGATTTCGGTATCATCATTATCATTAACCCTTTGATATAACTACACCAAAAAACAAAAAGGTCATGACCCGTAAGGGCATGGCCTTTTTTTATAAGGAATTTTTCATGAAATTAGCCAGCCGTTTTGGGCAAATCAATCAGATACGCCGCGACCGTCCGTTAACTCGTGAGGAGATGATGCATGTCGTCCCCAGCGTGTTCGGAGAAGATAAACATGTATCACGTTCAGATCGCTATACATACATCCCCACTATAACCCTGCTGGAAAATCTACAGCGTGAGGGCTTTCAGCCATTCTTTGCCTGTCAAACTCGCGTGCGCGATCAAAGCAAACGTGAACATACCAAACATATGCTGCGCCTTCGCCGTGAGGGACAAATTACAGGCAAGCAGGTACCGGAAATTATTCTGCTGAACAGCCACGACGGCTCAAGTTCATACCAGATGCTGCCGGGCCTGTTTCGCTTTGTTTGTCAGAATGGCCTTGTCTGTGGCGAAAGCTTTGGGGAGGTACGTGTTCCACATAAAGGCAACGTAGTAGAGAAAGTAATCGAAGGGGCATACGAAGTATTGGGGATATTTGACCGCGTCGAAGAGAAACGCGATGCCATGCAGTCGCTTTTGTTGCCGCCACTTGCTCAGCAGGCAATGGCGAAAGCGGCATTAACCTATCGCTTTGGAGAAGAGCATCAGCCGGTGGCGGAATCGCAAATCCTTTCCCCGCGCCGCTGGCAGGATGAGAGCAACGACCTGTGGACCACTTACCAGCGTATTCAGGAAAACCTGATTAAAGGCGGTCTGCCTGGACGAACGACTAAAGGCAAACGTGCACATACCCGTGCTGTAAAAGGTATCGACGGTGATGTGAAGCTTAATCGCGCCCTCTGGGTGATGGCCGAGAATATGCTGCAGCTTGCTTCATGAACCTTTTTATTATCCCTTCCCTCAGGCTTTGCCAATAAACCGGCGAGGCTTTTTGTTTTAAGGAACTGTGATGTCCGAAATCGCATTATCTCCCGTTTTTCCGGTTAACGAACAACGCATTATCCGTCGAGCCCTGCGTCTGCTGGAGAAATATCAGCGCCTGCCGGGAGAGTCGTTTACCTCAACCAGCTTCACTAAAACCTGGCTGCAGCTGCAAATGGCGGGCCTTGAGCGGGAATTTTTTATCGTCCTGTACCTCGATAACCAGCATCGTTTGCTGGAGCGTGAAACGCTGTTTACCGGCACGCTCAGCCATACGGAGGTACATCCTCGCGAAGTGGTCAAAGCGGCTCTACGCCATAACGCCGCTGCGGTCATTCTGGCCCACAACCATCCATCCGGCGAAACGGAGCCCAGCCAGGCAGATCGGCACATCACAAAGCGGGTAATGAATGCACTGGCCTTGGTCGAAGTGCGTGTGCTGGATCACCTCGTGGTAGGGGATGACGTGATGTCATTTGCAGAGTGCGGTTGGCTGTAGGTCCGGCAAAATATCAACAAAAGGAAACTGTTATGTCGTTATCTGATTCTCCCCAATGGGGACTGCAAAGTGATATTACCCCCCGCTTTGGCGCAAGGCTGGTACAGGAGGGCAAGCGTCTGCATTACCTGGCTGACAGGGCTGGATTGACGGGGTGTTTTACCCCAGAGCAACTACAGAAATTGGACCAAGATTTCCCGCTGTTTGTAGCACAACTGGAAGATATGCTGCGTGCTGGCGAACTAAATCCACATCAGCAACGTCAGGTGAACATTCAACTTGCGAGTTTAACCTGTATAGCTGATACCCGTGGTAGCTGCGGTTACGTTTACATTTCTATTTATCCAACCCCGTAACACCTTCTCTCTTCTCCTTTTCTCAGGATTCTACCCATGCACATTTCAACTGTACCGGTCACGGTGCCGGTTTCGTCACGTCTGTCGCCTGTACAGGTCTGGCAGCAACTATTAACTTATCTGCTAGAACACCATTACGGTCTAACGCTAAACGACACACCATTCCATGATGATTCAGCTATTCAGGAACATATCGAAGCAGGAATAACACTGGCTGATGCGGTGAACTTTCTGGTGGAACGCTATGAACTAATACGCACTGACCGCAAAGGGTTTACATGGCAAGAGCAGACACCATTTCTGACCGCTATCGATATTCTCAGAGCCAGGCGAGCTACCGGATTAATGAATATATAAATTCTTCGAGCACCATTCCTTATTTTTACCTCTGAACTTCCACCTTTTTTATTCATCGCATAATGCGCCTGCCATTTCCGGCAGGCGTGTTTGCTTTTATGGATGATTGACGATGCAAACAGAACCCGATGTATTAACGGAACACAATGAACTCATCTGTTCGACCAGTATCGAACGAGTAGTTTCTGGCCGCGATGCAGCGCTGCAGCAAATTGAACAGCTCATCCAGCAGCTTGATGCCATTTCACGGCTAACCTCAGAAATTGGCGGTGGTACGGCGCAAGACTGGGCGATGAAGTCCGGGCACCGCTACGATAGCTGGCTGACTGAGAAGGCTGATAAAGCGATGCCTGCCGTCACCCGCAATATAGATCGCAGCATCTGGCGCGATTTGATGCTGAAGTCCGGCATGATGGCATTGATGGACGCACAGGCTCGCGACCAGTGGCACAAGAACCTGGAAGAGGGCGATCTTCCTGCTATCAGTGAGGCGAACATTCTCAGTACTTTTGAAGAGTTACATCTGAACAAAATGGAAGTCTTTGAGCGCGGGATCATTAACGTCTTCAAAGGTCTGTCGTGGGATTATAAAACCAATAGTCCCTGCAGCTTTGGTAAGAAAATCATCGTCAACAATCTGGTGACACATAACCGCTGGGGCTTTAGCCTTAACTGGGGTTGGCGGAGGGATCAGTTGGCAGACCTGGAGCGAATGCTGTTTTTGCTAGATGGTAAATCAATGCCTGATAACCGTAGCGATATAACTACTCACTTGATGGCGCATATTCGAGATAACCCGAATAAGGATGTTTATGAGGATGAGTTCTTCCGCGTTCGCTACTTTCAGAAGGGCACTGCGCACTTGACTTTTAAGCGCCTGGAGTTGGTTGAGAGGATGAACGATATTATCGCTAAACACTACCCAGGAATGTTAGCGAAGTAATTTTGGATAGTTTTGACGCCTACGGCTAACAAGCTTATGATCCAGCGTAATTTCTTTTCCTCATGAAGGAACGCGTATGGGCAACAGAATGTGGATGATTCGCGGTGACGGCGGCAAACTCTATGACGATTTTCGCGATAAGCAAATTGTAGGCATCGGTTGGTCTCAGCTGGCTCCATTAGTCAAACCCGGCCTGTCCCGAGCCCAGTTGCTCGCCTTATACCAGGAGGCAGATCCCTTAACAAAGCTGGGAACTGCGCGTTCTGGTGCATCGCAGGTCTGGCGTTTTGTGAATGAGATCCAAAAGGGTGATTGGGTTATTACCTATTCGCCAGCCAACCGTACTTATTTGCTAGGCAAAGTCACTTCAGAATTCCAATATCATCCTGAATGGGTGGAAGAGGGGATGGGGATCGCTCGGCAGGTTAAATGGAATACTCAAGAAATCGACCGCGATAGACTGTCTGTTGCTACCAAAAACACATTGGGTTCCACGTTGACGGTTTTCCAGCTTCCAGAATATGCGTTAGAGGAGCTTTTGCAGGATAAGAAACCCACTGCAGATGTTATTACTCAGAATCCAATTGTGATAGATGAAGATGAGATCGTTTCTGATCCGCTTCGCGATATGGAGTCGTTGGCGCGTGAAGGTATTAAAGATCGAGTTAATGGGCTCGATCCGAAGGAGATGGAGTATCTGGTTGCAGGTGTTTTACGCAGCATGGGATATAAAACACAGGTGTCTCCTGTGGGTCCAGATCGTGGTAAGGATATCATCGCTTCACCTGATGGATTTGGATTTGAGAATCCACGTATTGTCGTTGAGGTAAAACATCGTAGAGGGCAAATGGGAAGCCAACAGATCCGTAGCTTTATCGGTGGACGTCATAAAGACGATCGAGGGCTTTATGTCAGTACCGGTGGTTTTACAAAAGATGCTCGCTATGAAGCCGACCGCTCGACTATACCGCTAACGCTCTGGACGCTGGACGATCTCGTCCGGGCGCTTATTGAGAACTACGAGCAGGTTGATATCGAGACCAAACTTTTGGTTCCTCTGAAGAAAACGTTCCTGCCTGCCTGAATCTTGCTTTGATGGCCATATCGGTGTTCTACTGATATGGCTTTATACCCCACTAGTAATGTCTATTTTTTGTACGAATATTAACTTGTGGGTACAAGTGCGGGTATAAACATTTATTCCTGCTTTTAAACTACATTGATATCAGTCTATTAGGTGTTAAATTCGAGTCCGGCCTTCGCACCAAGACCTCTTCCAAGACCATCCGAGAAAGTCCACTAAACCCTTTAAAATCAAGGCTTCTAGCGATTTCTGCATCCGGTATTGTCCGAGTCCGTCCGTTGAAATCCGGGGGGCACTGGGGGCATAATTGGGGGCATCTTAACTTCGATTAGAAATGTGCCCCCAAAATGAAGCTCAATGCCAGACAGGTAGAGACTGCAAAGCCTAAAGACAAAACCTACAAAATGGCCGATGGCGGTGGTTTGTATCTTGAGGTTTCGGCCAAGGGTTCTAAATACTGGCGGATGAAATACAGACGACCCTCTGACAAAAAAGAAGATCGTCTAGCTTTTGGTGTCTGGCCCACAGTTACGCTTGCTCAGGCTAGAACAAAGCGCGATGAAGCTAAAAAGCTGTTAGTGCAGGGCATTGACCCAAAAGCGGAACAGAAGGAAGCTCTGGCCGAAAACGCGGGGGCATATACTTTTCAAACCATCGCCCTCGAATGGCATGCCAGCAATAAGCGCTGGAGCGAAGACCATCGATCACGCGTTCTCCGTTACCTTGAGCTGTATATCTTTCCTTATATCGGCTCGTCTGATATCCGGCAGCTTAAAACCAGCCATCTGCTAGCCCCGATCAAGAAAGTTGATGCCAGCGGTAAGCATGACGTCGCGCAGCGCCTGCAACAGCGTGTCACGGCCATTATGCGTTATGCAGTACAGAACGATTACATCGACTCTAATCCGGCCAGTGATATGGCCGGTGCGCTATCTACAACCAAAGCGCGACATTACCCCGCTTTACCCTCTGGCAGATTCCCTGAGTTCCTTGCACGTCTTGCTGCATATCGTGGCCGTGTAATGACACGGATCGCGGTTGAACTTTCCTTATTGACTTTTGTGCGTTCTAGTTAATTACGTTTTGCGCGCTGGGATGAATTCGACTTTGATAAATCTCTTTGGCGTATACCTGCAAAAAGAGAAGAAATTAAAGGCGTGCGTTACTCTCATCGTGGCATGAAGATGAAAGAGGAACATATCGTTCCGCTTAGTCGTCAGGCGTTGGCTTTGCTTGAGCAGCTTAAGCAGATTAGTGGCGGTAAAGAGCTACTTTTCCCCGGTGATCACGATGCTGCGAAAGTCATGAGCGAGAACACGGTTAATAGTGCCTTACGCACAATGGGGTATGACACGAAAACCGAGGTTTGCGGGCATGGATTTAGAACTATGGCGCGCGGTGCGCTGGGTGAGTCAGGTTTATGGAGCGACGATGCGATTGAGCGTCAACTAAGCCACTCAGAGCGCAACAATGTTCGTGCGGCGTATACTCATACTTCTGAGCATTTGGAAGAGCGTAGGTTAATGGTTCAGTGGTGGGCAGATTTTATAGACTATAACCGTTTTAAAGTTATTACAGCTTTTGAGTTCGCGAAAATCAATAAGTCATATAAGTAATTGATAATAAATGAAATTCGATCACCTTAATTTTTATAAAAAAATAATGTTTTCTTACAAATTCCTGTTAGATTAATCTTATTTAATAATCCTCCTCTTCTGGAGGGACTAATGGGGAAGTTATGGACGATCGTTTACTCGTTGTTAAAGATGAAAATCATTCAGCAAACCCTGATATGGGATTAGTTATACCTTTGTCACACTATAGCCTTGATGGAAGCCTCACTGACATCCAGCCAGGTGAATTTCCGAATGGCGCAATATTTGTTTCAAAGAATTTTCTTAGCATGAATCAGTCATTTAAGAACGATGAAATATTCATCCTTAATGAATACTTCGAGAGTGATGAAGATGACTGGAAAAGAAACTCAAGACTGCAAAAGCATTATACATTAGGAAATAAAAGCGAGCGACTGGAGAGGCATTTATTTATTCCGGTTCTTAATATCAATCTTCCTGATATTGCCACTGGCTTTGTAGATTATGCATTCGACTTACCTAGTAATTATTTTTTTATAAGCGACAAGGACAGCCTGTACGGGCCATTTAAGGCCACGAAACAAGATGATAACTGGTTATTATCGCCTCTAACTACCCCATCTCCTCTACAACTTAATACTGATTATATTGCTAAAATACCTCTTTCTGAATTAAATGAAAAAGGGCTAGTTGTTGACCTTAAGATAAAGGGCTCTAAAAAAACATTCATTCGTAATCTGAAGGATATTTCGACTATAAACTTTGAACAGATAGATTACATTTCTGATGTGCGGCTTATTTCTTATTTTACCAAAAATAATTTTGGGAAGGGTAAGAATTCTTTGCTGGGTAAAAGTGAGGCACAGCGTTTATCACAAGGAATTGAAGATTATGTAAAGAAAAACAAAGCAATAAGTAATAATGAAAGGCTTGAACGCCTCAAGCATCTGTTGTCTGATTTTTTGGATAAAAGCGACTATGGTAAGGACATTATCAACGAATATCTCACTGATAACAGAGAAGGAAGTCTTTACCTTAACAGTTACTTCGAAAAAAATAGAGACTTTTTGCTTAAAGAGAAAAATGAGGAGTTAGAAAAAAACTTTGCTAATAAGAAAAATGAAATCAATGCTGAAATAAAGGAAATAGAAAGACAGCTACATCTTAAAAAAGAAGAGCTTTCTAATGAAAACCTAAAGATAGAAGTCGAAAAGAAAAGAGCTAAAGAACGTATTGAAGAAATAAAGAAACAATCAGATGAAGATGCTCATCAAGCTCTTTTAGTTAAACAAAGAGAACTGACTGAAGATAATCTGAAGTTAGAGAAAAGCATTGTCGAGCATAAGAAAACAATTGATTCATTCTTATCGATGCATGAAAACATTAAGGAGTTTGGTTCCCTGCATAAGGAACTGGATTATTTGAAGCGTCGTAAACACGAAATGGAAACAGAAAATCGTGTTATAGAAAACGCATTTATAACTCAGAAAGCAATGCTAGAATCACCCCAGTTGCCTGATAAACTCGCTGAAATTAGTACGTTAACTACAATTTTGCGCGGCGATAAGAAAAAGAATGATACAACAACTGTTATTATAAATAAGATTAAAAAGTCGGATATTTCCTATGAAAAAGAGAACCGAGCTGATTATATAAACTATTTGATCCAGCGGTTTGATGCGGACGGAGGAAGAACGTTTTCCTTTGATGAAATGGCTAATTTGGTAATATGTACATCTCAATCTCTTATGACTGTTTTAGCTGGTCCTCCCGGTACCGGCAAGACTTCGACAGCGATTCGCTTGGCTAGACATTTGAATTTAACCGACGATGATTTCAAATTTAACGGCACAAATTTCTTAAACATCGCAGTAGGCAGGGCATGGGTTTCTGGAAGAGATATACTGGGGTTTTATAACTCTCTTAAAGATTCTTATCAACCGGCGAGAACAGGGCTGTATGAGTTCCTGACAAATGATAAAAATAATGATTTCTTAAAACTTATACTTTTAGATGAAGCAAACTTATCTAGTATTGAACATTATTGGTCAGATTTCTTGGGGATGTGTGATCCTGAGGGAGTGAACAGAGTGCTTGACACCGGTATACCCAACCAAAAGGAACGTTATTTAAATGTTGGGAAGAATATCAGATTCATTGCAACTATAAATAATGATTCTACCACAGAAAGGCTATCCCCGCGCTTGATAGATAGGGTTCCTGTAATCACGATGGATCATAGTTTTAATTTAAATGCTGTATCGCAGCAGCATAATAACTATGATGGAGCGATTGACTTCAATATGTTTGAAGATAGCTTCAATATAAACTCTATTGATGCTTCTTTTACACAAGAAGAGCAAAATATTTTGAATAATATAGTTGAAGCCCTTGCTGCGCCTATAAAAAGAACAACATCTATCAAAGTTAGTCAGCGTAAAATAAATGCTATGAAACGATATTGTCATGTTGCAAATGAGATTGAGGGTATGCACACGCCACCGTTAGATTATGCTGTAAGTCAACATATTCTACCGTTGATAGATGGCTATGGTAGTGCTTTTAAAGAACGCCTCGTCGATTTGGAGCAAAAATTAAATGAGTATGATTTCACAATATCGAAAGCTGCTCTGAATAGCATAATAAACCAAGGCGACGTTTTCGGTGATTCCTATTCATTTTTCTAGGGGGCTGTTATGCTTGAGTTTGTTGTCTTGAATGGCAATCGCAAAGGGAGCTCGTTTGTGCTCCCCTTACGTGATTATGCTCAAAGTCTAACTCCTTTCCTTCTTGAAGATGAATCTGTTATTTTGAAATTTAGAAGCACTGTTGAGTATGATACTGTTACGCTTTACTTACATGAAAATGAAGTTGAATTTAGCCAATGCGAGCATGACTCAGTTAATGATGAGTGGATTTACTCATGGATACCAAGAAAAATCGGAGGTAAGTATTATGAAAGCTTCTTCCATAATTTCTTTGGCATAGCCGAGTTATATCTTTATACGTGCTGTAGTAAAGAAGAGAAATACTTTCATTTAGCACGGCTTGATGTTTTGGCTAAAAAGTTAAATGCCGATCGTGTCGAAAACATGTTGTCATTTCTTTCAAAACATAATAATGACGCCCTATGTGCTTTTTTTCGTGTAACGCGGCGTAATGCGGGATATAAAGATGGCGATACGCCTGCGGATATATTTTTGGAATGGATAGAGCATAATACTAATTCATTAGTTAAACTTATTGGTGACGTTATTGCTGAACCGGTAACTAAGTTGGTATCTTCTTATAAGTTAGTTACTCCTGCTTTAAGTTCAAATATTGACGATCGCACGTTGAGTTGGCTTTGTGATAACGCAGAAGAGTTATTTGAGACCGAGGATGATGCTAGTGCGATTATTAAATTAGATGGCAATTTTTATGGCAGTACTAAAATAAGAGAAAATGTTCTGATAAGAGATACTGACCTATATGAAAATCAGGTGATACATGGCTTTATTCATACTTTGAAAATTTCAGTTTCAGGTTTGCTCGCAGGTTATGATACCGATGTATCGCAAAAGAAAATTAAGCCCGTAAGTGATGGTTATGTTAGTTTTTATAACCAAATAAATAGGTTTCAGCGCAAAATTAATGAAAGGAAAATCGTTAAATGCAATGACATCCTGTTGCTCTTAAATTTAATTCAAAACAAAATTAATAAGTTCATACCCGTAAAAAGGAAAGTGGTTGGCATCCCCTCCCTAACAATGAAGGCGAAATACAATCGAGCTTATTTGACTATCTTTAACAAGATAATAAGTTGGTATCGCTTTGGGAGTCCTGACTGGAGCAAACAGGATGAGTTGCTATCAATTAAAAGCATACCTAAACTTTTTGAATATTATTGTTTGTTTTATCTTAAAGAGCAACTTGATAAAAAATTAAGAATGCAACCTTCGCTTGATAGTGGAGTAAGTTCTCTTGATTTTACTTACCATTTATATGGGCATTATATCACTCTGCAATATGAGCCAAAGTATTGGATGTCACTTAACAAAAATGCTGACTCAGCAGATTTAGTAAATACTGAAGCTTGGACATTCCATAACGACACCCTTAGTGTTAGGAGTCATCATAAACTTTTCTCTCATCGTTCTCCTGACTTTGTTATAAAAGTCAAAAGCGAAAGTAATATTTATCATTATATTTTAGATGCTAAATATACAACCCCTAAAAAAGCATTCACACATTACTTACCTGAGTTGACATTGAAATATCTTCATGGGCTGCATTCAAAGCATGGTGAAAGTACCCTTCTAGGGCTAACTCTAATTGCTCCAAATGAGCAGCCTCAAGTGAATCATTATCATGGTGAGGGGTTCAATATATTGGCGCCTGTACCAGTACTTCCAGCCTTGAATATAGCTATGGTGAGCCCCGGTAGTGAGTTTGAAGGGAATGTGGCCTTTGAAAAGGTTGTCGAAAGAATAGTTGATTTACTTCTTAGTAAAGCTCTTCCAGAAAGAGAAGGTTTAGATCTTTTTAAGAGGGCATGACTTGCATCAAAACCCCTCAGAGTTCGGAAATCTCTGAGGGGTTTTTTAGTATTGATATTTATTTTATTTATTTATGCGCGCAGTGCTTTCCCCGCCTCGCCTGCCCGCTTTACAGGGCAGTTTAAATGCATATGCATGACCGGGATCAGGCCGCGCCGGGACTGGCGCTGACGGGGTTCAAACTTGCAAAGAAATAAATGCAGTTAAATGCACTGTTTAGTCTTTGCTGGCTGTGAACTGATAAGTCAGTTCCTTTTGGAAAATACTGTCTGAGTAACCTGTTTGTATTTTCATTTGAGCCGCGTTGCCAGGGGGATTGAGGATCGCAGAAGTAAACCTGAATATCTGTGGCTACGGTAAACCGGGTATGGCTGGTCATTTCAGCACCCCGGTCCCATGTTAATGTTTTATAAAGCTCAGCAGGTAATTCCCGGGCTTGTTTGATGAGTGCAGATATAACCGTTATGGTCTTGTTGTCCCTGACTTTGGCCAGCATAACAAAACGGGAATGACGTTCTACGAGGGTGACGATATAGGAGTTTTTAGAGTCCTGAATCAGGTCACCTTCCCAGTGACCGGGTATGGCTCTGTCAGCTGCTTCAGGTGGCCTTTCGCTGATAGAGATCGTATCCGGGATTGACCCTAATCCTTTCCCTTTAAGCGATGATGTTCTGGATCTACGCACGACTCTTCCGCTTCTGAGGCATTGCTGCAGTTCTTTTTTTAACGCTCCCCGGGTTTGTATAAAAAGCGTTTTATATATCGTTTCGTGTGACACATGCATTTCCTGACTATCCGGATAACAGCGTGTCAGCCAACCGGCGATCTGTTCCGGTGACCAGTCCTGATGCATCTTCTCTGCAATGATTTTACACAATGCGGGGCTTTCAATTAGCTTGCAGGGTTTTGGTCTCAGAGCATTTTCCCACGCAGCAGTATCGGCTTTTGCTGCACGATATTGTTTTGCACCGCCGTGCCTCCTGATCTCGCGGCTAATCGTTGAGGGAGCTCTTGATAATTTGGCAGCAATGTCCCTGATGCTGCGTTTTGCTACCAGTCCTCTGGATATCTCTTCTCTTTCACCTAGCGAAAGCGCTAACCGGTGCCGCTTTCGCACGGGAGGACGGTAGCCACCTGTCTGGTGGATTGTGGGCATAATAGAAGAGTGAAATCTGTCGAACATTCTGGCGATATCATGCAGGGAATCACCTTGCTTATATCTGTCCCAGATAATCGCCTTTTGTTCTGGTGTGTAGTAGATGCGAGTTCTTCGTTTCATGGCAACGTCCCCCTTCGATTAAGGATAGCGTTGCATCGACCCGTTGAACTCACAGCGAGGAGCGGACGATGAATTGGCGCGTTCATGTCCGTCAAATCTGCAGCGACTCAAATATGACGCTACTCAATATCAGAGATAAGACACCAGACCCGCGCATTATCATCTCGGGCGTCGCAAGTCGAGGGAGCCGCGCTCCTGCCACTCCGTCAAACTCGACGATACGTATTCCACCTCTCTGATCTACACCAACCTCTGCGAAGGCGACGACACAACCGGAGAAGAATCTATGCTCTCAAACCCGCATCGACTGCTGGCGAAGATTCCCGCCGTCGAGCCTTGTCATATTTCCGGAGTCAGGCAGTGCAGAAACCGGGAACGGCGACCTTCTGGAACAGGTGCGGGCTGGCCACGACGGATGAAGGATAAGCCGGAAGTTTCGCGAGGAACCCGGGATCAGCGAAGGCGGCGCGGACCGCCTCGGTGGATTCCCACATTACATAGTTCAGGTAAGTCGGGCTATCGCCGATCGCCCGATGTAGTTGCATGGAAATGAAGCCCGGTGCCTTCGTTATGACTTCTGCAGCCGCCCGGAAAGCGTCCAAAAAACCCGCTTCATCGGCGGGATCGACGACCGTGAAGAGGTTGATGAGCACAAGAGGTGCGGCCGCAATACCGAGTTGGCGGTCAAACGGAAATTTCTCGTCTAAAGGTTTGAATGGTTTTATGGCGGCCATGGTGGCGCTCCTGTCTATGGTGAAATTGAACTGGGGTGATCGATGCTGCCTGCACTCAGACGAGCATCGACTGCTGGGCGAAAATACCTGCCATCACGCCCTGCCATGTTGCCGTGGTGACCGAGGGTATTCCGGGGTTGGCAAGGTCACCGGCGGCGTAGATACCGGGCATGCTGGTTTCGCGGCGCTCGTCGGTCTTGAGGGCGATGCCGGTCGGCGTATTGACCGTGGCGAGGCCCAGTGCGTCATGAAGGCTTGCGGACGGCCTGGTACGCGGATGCGCGAACAGGACATCGACTGCGACATCGGGGCCGGTATCGATCCTGATGGTGGCACTATGGCTCCCGTGACGTGCGATTTCGGAGATCCAGCCATCAACGAGAGGTACCTGGCGGGCCGCCAGATCGGCCCGTATATCGGGGGTGATGTCGTGACCATTGCTGAAGACCGTCAACCTGTCGGTCCAGTCGTGAAACAGCCTGACCTGATTCATCGACTGCGGGCCAGACCAGACGAGGCCCCAGTGCTGGTCAGCAACTTCGAAACCATCACAATAGGGGCATGGGATGACGGATGTGCCCCAGTCTTCAGCAAAGCCAGGAATATCAGGCATCTGGTCAACAACGCCATAGCTGAGGATCAGGCGGCGCGCGCTCAGGGTTTCACCATCACTAGTGAGGACGGAGAAATTCTCGATGGTACCGGAGATGCTGTCCGCGCGGACATTAACCATCCTGATAGCAGGGTAGCGCGCGAGTTGCTCCCGCGCCGCGGCCAGGATGTCGGACGGTGGCTTGTCATCGTGGCCGAGTACACCGTGCGAGCGGCTAGCAAAGCGGTTGCGCTGAAGGCCAGTACCGAGAACGGTGACCGTGCGACGGGCACGGCCAAGCTGCAGGGCGGCGGCGAGGCCTGCAAAGCTGCCGCCGATGATAATGACGTCATTCATGGTGATGGGCTCCGGGTTTTGGATGGAGGGAGATGGGCTGCGTCTGGCGTACCTTGCATATTTATGAAACTGTGTGGTATCTTAATTATGGAATTATGATACTGTCAAGGACTATATTTAGTGACCAATAAAAACAGCCAGACCCGGCGGGGCCGGCCCGTCAACGAGGCGCTTGGCCAGACAATCATTGATGCCGCGTCCGAACTCTTTGTGGAATTGGGATTTCAGGCGACGACACTGGACAAAATCGCCCAGCGAGCGAAAATATCCAAGCTCAGCATCTATCGGCACTTCGATAACAAGGAGGCGCTGTTCAGTGCGGCTATTGTGGCCGGCTGCCATCAGTTTTTTGCGCCACAGGCTCTTCTTGAAGGCGTCGATGGTTCGGTTGAAGATCAGCTGATGGCGGTGGGATCATTACTGCTTCGCACGCTGTTGAGATCAGACGTCAGTAGTGTCGAAGCTATGGTCATGGCCGACAAGACGAATCAAAAGTCGTTAAGCAAACTCCATTACGAAGCCGGGCCCGTTCATGTCATCGCCCAAATCGAGGTCCTTCTGCGTCAGTTGCACGCGAAGCAGCTTCTGAACGTTCCCGATCCTCTTCAGTCCGCTCGCTTGTTTGCCGCGCTTTTCAAAGGCTCCGACCTTCTGATGATCGCGCGCTTTGATGAGACCAGAGCAGAGGATGACAACGAAATCGAATCCTATTGTCGGTCGGCCGTCGCCATGTTCATCGCTGCACACGGTGGCATCCAGGGGACGCTAGCACGGATGTGATCCTGCCACATATTCCCGGTTCCATCCTGGTCGCAACGTAACGCCCAGGCGTCTTAGCTGGCGCCTGCAAAGATTGCTGTCAAGATAGGGTTCATTCAGATGACGATCTGAAATTGACATCAAGCGTATGCACGGGTTTCATTGCCACTAACAGGACCTTAAGAATAAAAAGATAATCATCAATCTGCACTTCTGTTAAATGAATGAATGGTGAAATGTTAGCCAGCGCCACATGTCTGGTTGTAAAGTTTATTTTTTTATCCGTCTGGGGTGAAATTACCTGACTGTTTATTGATGGCCATGCTTCCAAAAAAAAGACTAATTGTGATTTTCGGTACTCGAGTTTTTCCTGCGGGTTTTCAGAGGAAGATGTTTCTGTCGTAATGATAATGGTATCTGCTTCGTTAATTACCGCCTGAACATCATCCTGAATCCAGCACGGAAACTTCCTTGCCAGCAGGTTTGCGCGCTCATGATCCCCGGATGAAAGAAAAACATAAGCGTGAGGGTCAAGGCGGAATAACTCAGACAGAAAGGTTTCAGTCAGATCATTTATTCCAAGAATGCCAATTCGCGTCATCATATAGCCACCGTTTTTCCGTTACGCTCATTCGAATAAACAATTTTTTGCTCGTACTGATAAAACCAGCGGCTCCTTTAACCGGGTTTATTTGTTATTTCGCCAGGTAATGACGATTGCCAGCCACCGCCCAGCGCCCTGAATGCCGCCACTGCTGCACGGGCCGATTCTGTCTGCGCCTGCGCTCTGGCATCGGAAGCCTGGAGAAGCGTTTCATTGTTGTGCAGCACGTCAATCAGGCTGGCTGTTCCTTGCTGAAAAGCGATAAAAGAAGACTGTCGGGCGCTGGACAGGGCGGTTTCACCGCGGGTCAGTGTGGCTGCTTGTGTCTGGCGATTGACCAGTGCCGAGAAGGCATTCTCAACATCTTCGGTTGCGCGTAACACTGACAGACGATAAGCGGCAAGAGCTTCTGCTTCCTGGCCTTTAGCCTGCTCTATCTGGGCGTTAATACGACCAAAGTCAAAAAGCCGCCAGCGTAATCCCAGCACACCCGACGACTGGCTGGCACCGGCAGTGAAAAGATTATCGCCTGACACTGCCGTTGCGCTGCCAAGCAGTGCGTTAAGGGAAAACTTTGGATAATACTCGCTGACAGCCACACCGATACGGGCGCTTGATGCGGCCAGATGACGCTCGGCGACAATAATATCGGGTCTGCGGCGAAGCAGATCTGCAGGCGTACCCATTGCGGTGATTTCGGGTGTCTGCGGAATAGCACCCGGCAAAGAGAGCTGAGCCCTGTGGCTCCCGGGCGGGGTACCGAGCATAACGTCCAGCGCATTCATGGCGGCATCAAGCCCGTTGTACAGAACTGGTACTGTTGCCTGCACCTGTGCCAGCGCGCCTTCAGCCTGGTGGACCTGGTATTGAGGCGCCAGCCCTTTGCTGTATAAACGCTGAATTTTTTCCAGAAGTTGCTGCTCTGTGATGACCTGTTTATTCGCAATATCCAGACGGGTCTGTAATCCACGCAGGGTGATATAGATATCCGCAGTCTGCGCGGCGACAGCAAGACGTGTCGCCGCGACACCGGCCTCAGAAGCCTGATAATCGGCCTGGGCCGCCTGACGGCCTCGTCTCAGGCCATCGAACAGGTCTATCTCCCAGCCTGCATTGAGATCGGTTTCATAGGAATTGCCGTAGCGATTATAATCCGGCGTTGAACTGACCACCTGACCCAATGGTGTTTCAACCGACTGATAAGCGCGCGCAGCTTGCCCACTGACACTTCCGGAAGGTAGCAGTGCCGCTGTTGCGGCTCCCAGCCCGGCCCGGGCCTGAGCCATTCTGGCGGAAGCCTGTGCAAGGTCGAGATTTTGCGCAAGTGCATCTGAAATGAGCCTGCTCAACAGAGGGTCTCTGAAACCCTCCCACCAGACAGATAAACTGGCAGGTAGGGGAGTACTGCGTTGCTGTAAGGCCGGTTGAGCCTGATAACGTTCCGCAAGTGGAGCCGCAGGGCGATGGTAGTCTGGCCCAACGGTACAGCCTGCCAGAGTGCAGGCACCTACAATTAGTGCAAGTGTATTTAGGGAAAACATGAAGAACCCTTGAGTCGAATTTGAGTTGTGACTACATTACCAAATGGTCACTCGTTGTCAATCAGGCTTCATTGAGCTAAGATGGAAAAATGACTAAACAAATGAATGAAACCCCTTCCAGGGGACCTTCCGACCATAGCGTTCGTGAACAGGTCGTTGACGCAGCCACTGAGCATTTCGGTCACTTTGGCTACGAAAAAACAACTGTCTCCGACCTCGCCAAAGCAATTGGTTTTTCAAAGGCTTATATCTATAAATTTTTCGATTCCAAACAGGCGATCGGAGAAGTGATCTGCGCTAACCGGCTGGCGATCATAAGGGACATTGTCAACGCAGCGATTGTGGATGCACCAACAGCCGCAGAGAAAATAAGGCGGTTGTTCAGGGCGTTATCAGAATCCGGATGCGATTTATTTTTTCATGACCGTAAGTTGCACGACATCGCGGCCGTTGCTGTGCGTGACAAATGGCCCTCAGCACAAGCTCATGAGCAGCAGCTGCGGCAGCTCATTGAGCAGATCATTGTTGAAGGGCGCCAGGCTGGTGAGTTCGAAAGAAAAACGCCACTGGACGAAGCAGCGGATGCGATTTTTATGGTCATGCGTCCCTATATCAGCCCGGTTCAGCTGCAATATAATCTGGAAACCGCCCAGGCAGCGGCGGTGTTGCTGCCATCACTGATTCTGAGAAGTTTGTCACCCTGATATTGTGACTATTGACAAAATTAGTCACAAGTATAAGTATGGGTTCCTGTCCTGTTTAATTAATTAAGGGAACCCATGCTCGGGCTGAAACCTGTCACCTTTGCTGTCTGCCTGTTGCCGTTTGCCCTTGTGGCCTGCGGTGATGCTTCCGATAACAGCGATCCACGCAGTCTGCCGCCTCTGGTCAGGTCTGCCGCAGCGATCAATGCAACCGACATTTCCCGCGCTTTTACGGGGGTGGTTGTTGCACGAATTCAGAGCGACCTTGGTTTCAGGGTTCAAGGCAAAATCCTGGAACGTCTTGTTGATACCGGTCAGGCCGTGAAACGTGGTCAGCCGTTAATGCGGCTGGACCCGGTTGATCTGAGCCTGCAGGCTCAGGCTCAGCAGCAGACTGTCGCCGCAGCAAAAGCGCGTGCCCGACAGACAGCGGATGACGAATCGCGTTATCGCGGTCTGGTCACTACCGGAGCCGTATCGGCATCCGCTTACGATCAGATTAAGGCTGCCGCAGATACAGCCAGGGCTGACCTCAGTGCCGCCCAGGCGCAGGCGAATGTGGCGCAAAACGCCATGAGCTACGCGGTCCTGGTGGCCGATGCCGACGGGGTGGTGATGGATACGCTGGCCGAACCAGGTCAGGTGGTCAGTGCCGGACAGCCGGTAATCCGGCTTGCGAGGGCTGGACAACGCGAAGCGGTCGTCCAGTTACCTGAGACGCTGCGCCCGGTAGTTGGAAGCGCGGCACAAGCCTCACTGTACGGCAGCGATACACAATCTGTTTCCGCGACACTGCGGTTACTCTCTGATGCAGCCGACCCACTAACGCGCACGTTTGAGGCAAGGTATGTGCTCGACGGTCCATTGTCTGGCGCCCCTCTGGGATCCACTGTCACCATCCATATTGCGCAGAGCAGAGCATCGCAGCCGTTGCTGCAGGTGCCTTTAGCAGCCGTGTTTGACGCGGGTAAAGGTCCGGGGGTCTGGCGCATTTCAGGCAATCCCGCCAGAGTGACATGGCGGCCCGTGCAGGTCGTCAGCCTCGGGGATGATGCGGCAAGCGTGACCGGCAGCCTTAAGCCTGGCGAACAGGTCGTGGCGCTGGGGGCTCATCTGCTCCATGACGGTGAGACTGTCCGGCTGGCGAAGCAGAGCGATGTCAGTGTCGCCGGGAGTCGTCCATGAGTCGCGGGCGTTTCAATCTTTCCGCGCTCGCGGTGCGCGAGCGTTCCATCACACTGTTTCTCATTCTGCTGATTACGGTTGCCGGTATTCTCTCGTTCCTTGGACTGGGGCGCGCAGAAGACCCGCCTTTTACGGTCAAGCAGATGACCATCATTTCTGCCTGGCCCGGCGCGACGGCTCAGGAAATGCAGGATCAGGTGGCCGAACCGCTGGAGAAGCGTCTCCAGGAGCTCAAGTGGTATGACCGTACCGAGACCTACACGCGTCCCGGTCTGGCTTTTACCATGCTCTCATTGCTGGACAGTACTCCCCCCTCAGAGGTCCAGGAAGAATTCTATCAGGCACGCAAAAAACTCAGCGATGAGGCTAAAAACCTGCCGGCAGGGGTATCTGGACCGATGGTCAACGATGAGTTCTCTGATGTCACGTTTGCGCTCTTTGCGCTGAAGGCAAAAGGAGAGCCACAGCGGCTACTGGTGCGCGATGCCGAGTCATTACGCCAGCGCTTATTGCATGTTCCCGGGGTGAAAAAGGTCAATATTATCGGTGAGCAGGCCGAGCGGATATTTGTCTCATTTTCCCATGACCGTCTGGCAACCCTGGGGGTCTCTGCTCAGGATATCTTTGCTGCCCTGAACAACCAGAACATGCTGACACCTGCCGGCTCGATAGACACACACGGGCCACAGGTTTTTATCCGTCTGGATGGCGCTTTTGACAAACTGGAAAAAATTCGTGAAACGCCGGTTGTGGCGCAGGGAAGGACGCTGAAGCTTTCTGATGTGGCGACGGTCGAGCGCGGCTACGAAGATCCGGCGACCTTTATGGTGCGTAACCAGGGCGAACCTGCACTTCTGCTGGGTATCGTGATGCGTGAGGGCTGGAACGGTCTGGAGTTGGGTAAAGCGCTGGATAAGGAAGCCGCCAGCATCAATGCGGACATGCCTCTCGGCATGACTTTTGCGAAAGTCACCGATCAGTCCGTTAACATCAGCTCCGCCGTAGACGAGTTCATGATCAAGTTTTTTGTGGCGCTGCTGGTGGTGATGGTGGTCTGCTTTCTCAGCATGGGCTGGCGCGTCGGTGTCGTGGTTGCCGCTGCGGTTCCTTTAACATTGGCGGCTGTTTTTGTGGTGATGGAAGCCACGGGCAAGAATTTTGACCGAATAACCCTGGGATCGCTCATCCTGGCGCTGGGGCTACTGGTGGATGATGCCATTATTGCCATCGAAATGATGGTGGTGAAAATGGAGGAGGGATACGACCGGATCAAAGCCTCGGCCTATGCCTGGAGCCACACCGCTGCGCCAATGCTGGCTGGTACGCTGGTCACGGCCGTCGGCTTTATGCCCAACGGCTTTGCGCAATCCACGGCGGGTGAATATACCAGCAACATGTTCTGGATTGTGGGAATTGCCTTAATCGCCTCTTGGGTGGTGGCGGTGGTGTTTACGCCGTATCTCGGGGTGAAAATGCTGCCGGACATCAAAACGGTTGAAGGGGGGCATGATGCTATCTACAACACCCGCCGCTACAACCGTTTTCGTCAGTTGCTGACGCGGGTAATCGCGCGAAAATGGCTGGTCGCAGGTTCTGTCATCGCGGTATTCACCGTTGCCATTCTCGGTATGGCGCTGGTGAAAAAACAGTTTTTCCCGACGTCTGATCGGCCTGAGGTTCTCGTAGAAGTGCAGATGCCGTATGGCACTTCCATTGAACAAACCAGCGCCGCCGTGACAAAAATTGAGGTCTGGCTGAAGCGCCAGAAAGAAGCAAAAATCGTGACGGCTTATATCGGGCAAGGGTCACCCCGCTTTTATCTCGCCATGGCGCCGGAACTGCCCGATCCCTCTTTTGCGAAAATTGTTATCCTGACGGACAGTCAGGAATCCCGTGAGGCACTCAAGTTCCGTCTTCGCCAGGCGGTGGCCGATGGACTGGCTCCTGAGGCGCGGGTTCGCGTGACCCAACTGGTGTTTGGCCCCTATTCACCCTATCCGGTTGCCTTCCGTGTGACAGGGCCTGATCCGACTGTATTACGCGACATTGCAGATAAGGTGAAAACGCTGATGCAGGCCAGCCCGCTGATGAGAACGGTCAACACGGACTGGGGCTCACGCGTACCGACACTGCATTTCACCCTGAATCAGGATCGCCTGCAGGCGGTAGGGCTGACATCAAACGCCGTTGCACAGCAGCTTCAGTTCCTGCTTTCGGGCATCCCGATCACCGCTGTGCGAGAAGATATTCGTTCGGTGCAGGTTATGGGGCGTGCTGCCGGGGATATCAGGCTTGATCCTGCGAAAATAGCGGGTTTCACCCTGGTCGGCTCCGCAGGGCAGCGTATCCCATTATCGCAGGTTGGCGAGGTCGAAGTGCGCATGGAAGACCCGGTCCTGCGACGTCGTGACCGTACGCCAACCATTACCGTGCGGGGTGATATCGCTGAATCCCAGCAGCCGCCGGATGTCTCCACTGCAATTATGAAGCAACTGCAGCCCATCATCACAACGCTTCCGGATGGATACCGTATTGATGAAGCTGGCTCGATTGAGGAGTCAGGGAAAGCCACCAAAGCGATGGCCCCCTTATTCCCAATCATGATAGCCATGACACTGCTGATCATTATCCTTCAGGTGCGTTCGATGGCGGCGATGGTGATGGTGTTTATGACTGCACCTCTGGGGCTGGTAGGCGTGGTGCCAACCTTGCTGCTCTTCAACCAGCCCTTTGGCATCAATGCGCTGGTTGGTTTGATTGCTTTGTCTGGGATTTTGATGCGTAACACGCTGATTCTTATAGGGCAGATTCATCATAATGAGCAGGAAGGGCTTGAACCATTCCATGCGGTCATTGAGGCAACGGTACAGCGCTCCAGGCCTGTACTGCTCACGGCGATGGCGGCCATTCTGGCCTTTATCCCGTTAACACATTCGGTGTTCTGGGGAACCCTTGCCTATACCCTGATAGGTGGGACACTGGGTGGGACCATCATTACGCTGGTATTCCTGCCTGCCATGTATGCCATCTGGTTCCGGATAAAGAGCCCGGCTTCAACCTAATATTTTTGGCGTGGTGTGGTGCATTACGGCGATGACGTTCAGGAATCCGCGGTTGCAAAGCGATAAGAAATTCGCAAACGCAGTTCGCTGCCCGTGATTTACCGCTTTCTGAGCAATAGCGGCCTGAGCGGCTCACTCCGCCCTTTGTACTACTATTACGAGTCATCTGTTTTTGATGAATGCGCGTTTTAACACCACACCACGACAGGAAATAAAATTTGCCTCAGCGTCCGGAGCAGACAAAACGTCGAACTGCATTTTTGGCAGACACCACCGCGTTAATCGTTTTTTTCACCATCACGGGCATCATTAATGAACGCGTTCTCGCGGGCATGTCGTGGGAACAAGTGTTTCATGCCAGGCTTCTCGGGGCAGCGCTGATGGTTCCGGTGGCAAGGCCATACGGCATATGGCGGGATTGGTTAATGAAGCGTGCCGGTACAAGTCGGCTTTCAAAATTGCTATGGGACAGCGTTGCACTTGTAAGTTTTCAAGTGCCTATTTATGCAGTGATCATTGCGGTGAGTGGGGCCTCGGGAAGCGGGCTGATAAAAGGGACTTTAGGTGCAGCGTTGATGATGCTCTTTCTGGGGCGCCCTTATGGTGCTTTTCTTAATGCGGTGCGTAAGCTGTTTGGCTTACCACCAGGCGGCGACAAACCGATGTCATTGAATAACTGAATTTTCTCCTGTGCCCGAGGCTAACTTTTCCCCGGCATGTTAAGCCATCGGGAGCCAATCACAATCCGACGATGATGAATTAGCAGGGTTGCCTGGGGGAAAGTGAAACTCATTGAGCACCGCTTGAGCAAATCATCGTTGTTGGTGGCAAACCTGTTAAGGTGAGGCTTTTCTTTCAATAGGGGGGAACAGGGGATCTTATTTATTTGTGGTCAATGCTCAATTTCATAAGATCCTGTTTAGAATAATGCAACGATACATAATATATTTCGAGTTTAATCCCTGGTATTTTCTCACGGCAGTTAATCATTTTATTCTGTCATGGCTGATTAGCCGTTTTAGAATACGCTCACCATGCTCATGTGTTTAATCTTTACCTTTGAAATTATTAAATCATCGCTCATGAAGTGTTAGTGAATTTTCCACTTTTCGGTTTATGTATAACGAAAGGTCATGAGAAATAGTTTCAAATAGCGATGTGAACTGTTGGATTATTGTTAATCCTGCTCAGTTTATGTTTCTCCAATCGGTTAGGTTACTCTAAATAATGAATATGGAATATATCCGGCGCTAAACCTAAATTTAGATAGGATTTGTCTATTTGCGTCCTGAATATTGTTTTTTCATTAAGCCCATAAGAAAATACTTAAAAATGATGACTATAACTAACCTAACCAAAATTTACTGGTGAGGGTTACCTTTATTCTGGTCAGGGATGGGCTTACGTGCGCTATTTAGTGGTGTGGTTATTTTTTGTCACGGCGGCATTGCAGGCCGCACCCTTATCACCGGCGGATCGTGATGCCGTCCGTCAGCAGCAGGAACAACTGCTGCGCCAGAACCAGCAGCAGCGCGACGAGCTGGAGCGCAGTACACCGCTGCCGCGCGCAGGCCGCACCCCGTCTGACACGCAGGCCGGTGGCCCCTGTTTTGATATCCACACCATCACCCTTTCCGGCGTGACGCTCATCAGTGAAAAAGCGCAGCAGAAGCTGCTCGCGCCCTGGCAGAACCAGTGCCTGAATATGGCGAAAATAACCGGACTCACCGCCGCCATTTCCGACTGGTATATCAGCCGGGGCTATATTACCAGCCGCGCGTTTCTTACCGAGCAGGATTTATCCCACGGCGAATTACGCATTGTGGTGCTGGAGGGGAAATTACGTCATATCCGTCTGGAAGGTGAATCCCCGCGCATGCTGAAAATGGTATTTCCGGGGCGGGAAGGGAAAGTTCTCAACCTGCGGGATATTGAGCAGGGCATGGAGCAGATTAACCGTCTGCGCAGTCAGCCGGTACAGATTGAAATAGTGCCGGACAGCGAACCCGGTTATTCCACCGTGAATTTAACCGCCACGCCGGAATTTCCGTTAAGTACCTCTGTGTCGCTGGATAACAGCGGGCAGAAAAGCACCGGTGAAAATCAGCTGAACGGCTCACTGACCGGCAACAATTTACTGGGGCTGGCGGATAAATGGTTTGTCAGCGGCGGGCGCAGCAGCGATTTCGCCACCGGGTATGACGCGCAGAGTTTTCAGGCCGGGCTCAGTATTCCGTATGGTTACAGCCTGCTGGATTACAGCTACGCCTGGAGCAACTACCGCACCACCATCCTCAACCAGGGGTTTCCGTGGGTCTCCACCGGGGACACGAAAACCCACCGCCTGAACCTCTCGCGCGTGGTGTTCCGCAACGGCGATATCAAAACCGCGCTCAGCGCCGGCATCACGCAGCGCGCATCGCGCAACTGGCTTAACGACGCCCCGCTGGTCAGCAGCACGCGCAACCTCTCCAGCCTGCAGCTTGGCATCAGCCACACACAGAAACTACTGGGCGGCGTGGCGACCTTTAACCCGACCTACAGCCACGGCATGCCGTGGTTTAACGCCGAAACCGATGAAGGCAAAACCGGTGATGTGCCGCGCGCGCAGTTCCGCAAGGGGAGCCTCAGCGCCAGTTTTCAGCGCCCGCTCACCAGCGACCTGCTGTGGCTGACCAGCCTGTACGGGCAGTGGTCGCCGGACCGGCTCTACGGCAGCGAGCGCCTGACGCTTGGTGGTGAAAGCTCGGTGCGTGGTTTCAAAGAGCAGTACATCTCCGGCGATAACGGCGGTTACTGGCGCAACGAAGTGAATTACACCCTCTTCACGCTGCCGGTGCTCGGGCAGATAAGCGCCACCGCGGCGCTGGACGGCGGCTGGCTGGAGAAAGACCGGCTTGACCGGTACGCCGCCGGCACGCTCTGGGGAACCTCTGCGGGCCTGGGCAGCGCCGGGCGCTGGTTCGCAAGCCAGGTCTCTGTCGGCACACCGCTGCGTTACCCGGACTGGCTCGGCCCGGACCACCTGATATTTAACTGGCGAGTGGCTGTCACTTTTTAAAGGAAGACAAGGATGAATACCGATAAACCGGTTCGTTTTTCGCAGCGCGCACTCAGTTGGCTGATTATCGGCCTGCTGGTCTGGCAGCCCGTGGCACCTTCCTTCGCGGCGGCCATCACGCCGACCGGCCCGGC
>NZ_JBHZPL010000019.1:0-31357 GCF_042788095.1 Kosakonia sp. YIM B13571
TTAGTGTCCGAAGACATCAAGAATCCAGTCACCCTGAGTGCCCACACAGATTGTCTGATAAATTGTTAAAGAGCAGTTGCGACGCGCCTTGGCGCTCTGTCGCGAGGTGGCGTATATTACGCTTTCCTCTTTCAGAGTCAACCCTGAATCTCAGGATTTTTTCTCTTCAACCGAACCGGCTGTTTGTGTGAAATGATTCACATCTGCCGTGTCGATGGAGGCGCATTATAGGGAGTTCTCAGCCCCCCGCAATAGAAAAATGACATAAAAATGACTGACTGCTGCATTCCACAGCAAAACCCGCGTTTATACCCATTTACGCACAGACTTATCCACAATCAGGCAAAAGTACAAAAATTCGCGAGCGCTACGCAAACGTTTTCGTTACAATGCCCGCGCAAAAAACATGAGCCCTCGCTGGGGCATTAGCTAAGTTTTAGGATCAATAAAGATCCTAATATTTAGCTAACGCTCTCTGTTAAAGCCAAATCCAGGGGATTTACCATGCAACAACGTCGTCCAGTCCGCCGCGCTTTGCTCAGTGTTTCTGACAAGGCCGGTATTGTCGAATTCGCACAGGCGCTCTCTCAGCGTGGCGTAGAACTGCTCTCTACCGGCGGCACCGCGCGTTTGCTGGCCGAAAAAGGTCTGCCAGTGACTGAAGTCTCCGACTACACCGGTTTTCCGGAAATGATGGATGGACGTGTGAAAACCCTGCATCCGAAAGTACACGGCGGCATTCTGGGTCGTCGCGGTCAGGATGACGCGATCATGGCGCAACACGCGATCGCGCCGATCGATATGGTAGTCGTTAACCTTTACCCGTTCGCTGAAACCGTCGCACGTGAAGGTTGCTCACTGGAAGATGCGGTAGAGAATATTGATATCGGCGGTCCAACCATGGTGCGCTCCGCCGCGAAGAACCATAAAGATGTGGCTATCGTTGTAAAGAGCAGCGACTACACCGCCATTATTACTGAGATGGATGCCAACGAAGGCTCACTTCTGCTTGCCACTCGTTTTGACCTGGCGATTAAAGCGTTTGAACATACCGCTGCCTACGACAGCATGATTGCCAACTACTTCGGCAGCCTGGTTCCGGCCTATCACGGCGAAAGCAAAGAGCCCGCCGGTCGCTTCCCGCGTACCCTGAATCTGAACTTCATTAAGAAGCAGGATATGCGCTACGGTGAAAACAGCCACCAGCAAGCAGCCTTCTATATAGAAGAAGAGATCAAAGAAGCTTCTGTTGCCACCGCGCAGCAGCTGCAAGGCAAAGCGCTCTCCTATAACAATATTGCCGATACCGATGCGGCACTGGAGTGCGTGAAAGCGTTCAGCGAGCCAGCGTGTGTGATTGTGAAGCACGCCAACCCTTGCGGTGTCGCTGTTGGTGGTTCGATTCTGGATGCTTACGATCGCGCTTATAAAACCGATCCGACCTCCGCATTCGGCGGCATTATCGCTTTTAACCGTGAGCTGGACGCTGAAACCGCGCAGGCCATCATCTCTCGTCAGTTTGTCGAAGTGATTATCGCCCCGTCCGCGAGCGAAGAAGCGCTGAAAGTCACTGCGGCAAAACAGAATGTGCGCGTACTGACCTGCGGTGAATGGGCGCAGCGTGTTCCTGGTCTCGATTTCAAACGCGTAAACGGCGGCCTGTTGGTTCAGGACAGAGATCTCGGCATGGTAAGCGCAAGTGAACTCCGCGTGGTCAGCAAACGCCAGCCGACCGAGCAGGAGCTGCGCGATGCGCTGTTCTGCTGGAAAGTGGCGAAATTCGTCAAATCCAACGCTATTGTCTATGCAAAAGAGAATATGACCATCGGCATCGGCGCAGGCCAGATGAGCCGTGTCTACTCGGCGAAGATCGCCGGGATCAAAGCCGGTGACGAAGGGCTGGAAGTGAAAGGTTCCGCCATGGCTTCTGACGCGTTCTTCCCGTTCCGCGATGGTATTGATGCTGCCGCCGCTGTTGGCGTGACCTGCGTTATTCAGCCTGGTGGTTCCATCCGCGATGACGAAGTCATTGCCGCCGCTGATGAGCACGGCATTGCGATGATCTTCACCGACATGCGTCACTTCCGCCATTAATCCACGGAGCAGACAATGAAAGTATTAGTAATTGGCAACGGCGGGCGCGAACACGCGCTGGCATGGAAAGCCGCACAGTCGCCGCTGGTTGATACCGTTTTTGTCGCACCGGGTAACGCCGGTACAGCACTGGAACCGACGCTGCAAAACGTCGCGATTGGCGCAACCGACATCCCGGCGCTGCTGAGCTTCGCGCAGAACGAGAAGATCGATCTGACCATCGTCGGCCCGGAAGCGCCGCTGGTGATCGGCGTTGTCGACGCGTTTCGCGCGGCTGGCCTGAAAATTTTTGGCCCAACACAGGGCGCCGCGCAGCTGGAGGGCTCCAAAGCCTTCACCAAAGACTTTCTCGCGCGCCACAATATCCCGACCGCCGAGTACCAGAATTTTACCGACATCGAGCCTGCGCTGGCTTACCTGCGTGAGAAAGGCGCACCTATCGTGATCAAGGCCGATGGTCTGGCGGCGGGCAAAGGCGTGATCGTCGCCATGACGCTGGCAGAAGCTGAAGCAGCCGTTCACGATATGCTGGCGGGCAATGCGTTTGGCGACGCGGGTCACCGCATCGTGATTGAAGAGTTCCTCGATGGCGAAGAAGCCAGCTTTATCGTGATGGTTGACGGCGAACACGTTCTGCCAATGGCCACCAGCCAGGATCACAAACGCGTCGGTGATGGCGATACCGGCCCGAACACCGGCGGTATGGGCGCTTACTCGCCTGCGCCAGTGGTGACGGATGAAGTGCATCAGCGCACCATGGAACGTGTCATATGGCCAACCGTGCGCGGCATGGCGGCGGAAGGGAACACCTATACCGGTTTCCTGTACGCCGGGCTGATGATCGATAAGCAGGGCAACCCGAAAGTTATCGAGTTCAACTGCCGATTTGGCGACCCGGAAACACAGCCCATTATGTTGCGTATGCAGTCTGACCTGGTGGATCTGTGCCTGGCCGCGTGTGAAGGCAAGCTGGATGAGAAAACCTCAGAGTGGGATAACCGTGCTGCGCTGGGCGTTGTGATTGCCGCCGGTGGTTATCCGGGCAACTACCGCAATGGCGATGTTATCCACGGTTTGCCGCTGGAAGAAGTGGCAGACGGCAAAGTGTTCCATGCGGGCACCACACTCTCCGCCGACGACCAGGTCCTGACCAACGGCGGGCGCGTACTGTGCGTTACCGCGCTGGGTAACACCGTTGCCGAAGCGCAGCAGCGCGCGTATGCCTTAATGACCGACATTCACTGGAATGGCAGCTTCAGCCGCCGGGATATTGGTTACCGCGCCATTGCGCGCGAGCAGGGCAAGTAACGCCCGCCCTTTCCCCCTCTCTCCGCCGGGGAGAGGGTTTTCAGAAACTCTTTTCCGTCGGCTGCCAACGGCAGAAATCCTCATTCGCCACCAGCAATAGCTGCGCGCCTTCCGGCGCTTCCAGCCATGCGACGCTTACCGCAACCGCAGAGCGGTTCTGACGCTGCTCAATACGATTTAAGGCGAAATCATCCAGATCGGGCTTCACGGTCTGCCCTTCACAGGTCTGTACCGTATGATTGGCCTGCCAGCGCCCCTGACGCAGCACCACACGCCCCTGACGCAGTGCGTCACTGGTCTGACGGATCTGCTCTGCCCGGTAGCGATACAATGCGACCTGGTCGCTGGAAAGCTGCTGTTTCTGCCCGTCGACTTCACGCTGCATAAAGCTCAGCTCGCCGCGATCGTCAAAACGGACGCGAATATGCTCCGGCGGTTTACCGTAAACATTGAGTTCAATGAGCGTTAACGTATCGCCCTGCCAGCGGTATTCGCTAAGCGATGTATTCCCGTGGTGCCACGGGCTAAACGCGGCGAGCAAGTGCGTCTCACCGCCTGAATCTTTACGCCAGACCCGCACCGCGCCCTGATCGCCGGCAAACCCGCTGGCGGTAAAAGGCGGCAACGAGGAATCATGGCTACAGGCTGTCAGCAACAGTGCTGCGCCCGCCAATAGCAGCGGGCGACGCCAGAATGACAAAAGGGGCGAAACCGCCCCTTCGACAAAACTGTTCACTGCCACGCGGTCTTACTTAACTGCGTCTTTCAGTGCTTTACCAGAAACAAATGCCGGCACGTTAGCAGCGGCGATTTTGATTTCTTTACCGGTCTGCGGGTTGCGGCCAGTACGCTCAGCGCGGTGGTTCACTTTGAAGGTACCGAAACCAACCAGTTGTACCGCATCACCTGCTTTCAGAGACTCAGTAACGGCAGCCAGGGTGGATTCCAGTGCAGCTTTCGCTTGCGCTTTAGACAGATCAGCCTTGTCTGCAATTACATCAATCAGTTGAGTCTTGTTCATAAGTTATCCTTTCAATGTGTTTATCGCTTGCTAAGCATCGAGTGCGACGGAAATGCCTCAAAAGCACTCTCCTGCATACACGCACCGATAGCCACTTATTTTCGCCCCCCAAATGTAGACCAGACGGGGGTATTAAGGGAAGCCTTCAGGCACGACAAAACAGGCGTTAAATCACGTTTTATTGTCTCATTGCTGCAAATTTATACCGATATTGCTCTCACCGACCTCGCGCAGGTCTGCGCGCAGCCCTTTAATCAGCTCAATATCGCGTTCTTCGCAGGCAGCCAGAAGGCGGAAAATCTCCCACTGAATATCCCATTCTTGCTCAACAGCCGGGTTTTCTCGCAGCTCTTCGTCGGTCATTTCCCGACCTTGCTGGGTCATTTCCAGCATCGCAACGGTGGTGATCGACGTTTTACTGACTTCAATAGCATGCTCCAGCGTTTCACCGCTAAGGCGCGAATGAATCAGTTCACTGAGTGCCACACAGGCATCAATCGCCGGATAGACACCGTACAGATCGTAGTCGTCCGCCGCCGGAATCGCCTCTTCCAGTTTCTCCAGCTGGCTGTCGAAGTTCACCTTCGCGTCTTTGACGATCTCCGTTTCCCACACCAGGTCAAGGATCCGGCGGTAAAGCTGCGCGTCGCCAAACTCTGTCTGCTGGCAGAACATGACGTAATTGGGGTACATACGCTCGCACAGGCAAGCCATAAAGACGACGTGCTGCCAGCTTTGCAGCTTTTCCAGACGCAGGTGAATTGGGTTTTGTAACATGATCGTTTCTCAAAATCGGTAATGCGCGGCAGTTTACCTGATATCGCGCTGAATTGCCTGCCAACGCGTAAACGCAGGCCGCCCGGATGCTACCGCGTCCGCCCAGCGCGTCGGTTCCGGCAACCGGTAGCCTTTCATGCAGCGCTGCACCCACGTGAGCGCACTATCCTGGCTGACACGATGTCCGGTGGTGACAAACAACGGATTACAGCGCGCCTTGCTGCGCCACACCCAGGCCAGCTTTTCGCCTTTATCCATCAACGGAGACAGCGCACCCGGTTCGTCCGCCAGCGGCTCGAACTTGCCGCACAGCCGCTTTTTCGCCACGCCGATAGTGGGCACATCCACCAGCAAGCCAAAATGGCTGGCAACGCCGAGACGGCGCGGATGAGAAATACCGTGGCCATCAACAAACAGCAAATCGGGTTTTTGCGACAACAGTTCCCACGCGGCCAGCAGCGCCGGGTATTCGCGAAACGAGAGGAAACCAGGGATATAAGGCATGGTGGTGGCGATACGCGCCACCTGATATTCAACCAACTCCAGCGAGGGCCAGGAGAGCAGCACCATCGCCGCTCGCGTCACTTCTCCACCCTGCTCAAAACCGACATCGGCCCCGCCGATCAATGTGGGCGGATCGTTATCCAGACGATCCTCACGGATCACCGAAGAAGCCAGTTCAAGTTGTTGTGCGCGTAGTGACGCGAGATCCATACTCTCTCCTTACTGATGCCAGGAGGCCGAAAGACGGTGCACCGCCTCGACAAATACTCCTGCATGTTCCGGCGGGACATCCTGATGAATGCCGTGACCGAGGTTAAACACGTGACCTTCGCCTTTGCCGAAGCCCGCGAGAATCGTCGCGACCTCTTCTTCAATGCGCGCAGGCGGCGCGTAAAGCATAGACGGGTCCATGTTGCCTTGCAGCGCAACTTTATGACCCACGCGACGGCGCGCATCGGCAATATCGGTTGTCCAGTCGAGGCCCAGCGCATCACAGCCTGTTTCTGCCATCGCTTCCAGCCATTGGCCGCCGCCTTTGGTGAATAACGTCACCGGTACGCGACGACCTTCGTTTTCACGCAGCAGGCCATCGACAATTTTATGCATGTAGTAGAGCGAAAATTGCTGATAATCGCGCCCGGTCAGCACGCCGCCCCAGGTATCGAAAATCATCACCGACTGCGCGCCCGCGCGGATCTGCGCGTTCAGGTATAACGTGACGCTCTGCGCCAGCTTATCCAGCAGCGCATGCAGCGTGTGCGGTTCGGCGTACATCATTTTTTTAATCAGGGTAAAGGCTTTGCTGCTGCCGCCTTCCACCATATAGGTTGCCAGCGTCCACGGGCTGCCGGAAAAGCCGATCAGCGGCACTTCGCCTTTTAGCTCACGGCGAATAGTGCGCACGGCATTCATCACATAGCCCAGCTCGTTTTCCGGGTCTGGCACGGGCAATTTGTCCACGTCCGCCTTACTGGTAATGGGCGAGGAAAAACGCGGCCCTTCACCGGCTTCAAAATAGAGGCCCAGCCCCATCGCGTCCGGCACGGTAAGAATGTCGGAGAAAAGGATCGCCGCATCAAGCGGGTAGCGGCGCAGCGGCTGTAGCGTCACTTCACAGGCCAGCTCGGCGTTTTTGCACAGCGACATAAAATCGCCCGCTTGCGCACGGGTCGCTTTATATTCCGGTAAATAACGGCCTGCCTGGCGCATCATCCACACCGGCGTTATATCTACTGGCTGGCGCTGGAGCGCGCGCAGGTAACGATCGTTTTTCAGTTCGGTCATTGTCAGTTCCTCAAGCGTCAGGCCGCCAGTATATACACCTTATTCGTCGTCTGCCCGACACATCGCCACCGTATCCTCGATGAGGCGGCGCGCAACCGTACCCGGTGGCGGCAACAGCGGTAAATTGTCATAGCGATACCAGCCCGCATCCAGCAGCTCTTTCGGATCAATGTGGATTTCGCCGCTGTCATATTCCGCCATAAACGCAGTCATCAGCGATTGCGGGAATGGCCACGGTTGCGAAGTGACATAGCGCAAATTCTTCACTTTGATGCCGCTCTCTTCCATCACTTCACGCGCCACCGCCTGTTCAAGGGTTTCGCCCACTTCGACGAACCCGGCGAGCACCGTGTAAATGCCATTGCGATGGCGCGTGTGCTGCGCCAGCAAAATGCTGTCATCACGGCGAATGGCGACAATGATGCAAGGGGCGATTTGCGGGTAATAGCGTTCGCGGCAGTGATCGCACAGCATTGCCCACTCAGTTTTACTTGGGTGCATTGTGTGTCCGCAGTAGCCACAAAACTGGTGTGAACGATAAAATTCCGCCAGTTGTACGCCGCGACCCGCGAGTTGAAACAGCCCCACATCTTGATCGATAAGCAGGCGTACTGATCCCATATCCTGACGACGATTCTGGCGGATCATCCATACCGCTTCGCCCTGCCACTCGCCGATGTGAAGCGCGCTCTGCCCCACAAGATCGAAATTTCCTGCCTTGCCGTGTGGTAATTCTCCACCTGGCAACCATAATTTTTGTTCATGGCTGACGATCCACCAGCCCTGATCGTGTGCTTCAATAATACGTACCATTAGGTGCACTACCTTCGCTTTACAGGCATGTTATTAACATTATTATTACATCGTTTTGATCTTACATATTTGCGGAGCCATTTATGCTAAACCAGTTAGAAAGCCTGACAGAGCGCGTTGGAGGAAGTAACAAACTTGTCGACCATTGGCTGCAAGCGCGTAAGCAACTTCTTGTTTCTTATTACAATCTGGTTGGCATTAAACCTGGCAAAGGGTCCTACATGCAGCTTAACGAAAAAGCGCTGGACGATTTTTGCCACAGCCTGGTGGAATACCTTTCCGCAGGTCACTTCAATATTTATGAACGCATCAGCAACGAATTGGAAGGGAGCAGCCCACTTTTAGCGGCGACGCAGCTTTACCCAATGCTTGAGGCGAATACAGTAGAAATCATGAACTATTACGACTCCAGTCTGGAAAACGCCATCGATGACGATAACTGTCTGGAGTTCCAGCAAGCGCTCTCCGACATCGGTGAAGCGCTGGCCGCCCGCTTTACCCTCGAAGACAAGTTAATCGTGCTGGCCTTTGATAACAACATCAAAGAGAGCGCCAACGACGAAAGCGGTGTCGCGCGACCGGCTTGAGTTCTTAAACATTAACGCGTAATTTAAAAAGCAGTCCCCGTCTTCGGACGGGTTTTTCTTGTCGGAGTGCCTATATTTCCACAACATCATTCGCGATGCGTTGAGGCGGCAAGTTCGTGAATCCCCGGGAGCTTACATCAAGTAAGTGACTGGGGTGAGCGAACGTAGTCAACACAGACACAGTGCGAAAGATGAAGTGTAAAAGGCTGAGACCGTTAATTCGGGATCCGCGGAACCTGATCAGGTTAAAACCTGCGAAGGGAACAAGAGTAATCCATTCACATCAACCACCCTCACGGGCGGTTTGTTGCCATTACTCCATCCGTCGTCTGACAAGCCATATCCTTTACATTCTGGAATGAGCTATGTCTGCAAAACTTACACGCCGTGAACAACGCGCCCAGGCGCAACACTTTATCGACACGCTGGAAGGCACCGCTTTCCCCAACTCGCGCCGCATCTACATTACCGGTTCGCAACCCGATATCCGTATTCCGATGCGCGAAATCCAGCTGAGCCCGACGCTTACCGGCGGCACAAAAGAACACCCGCAGTTTGAAGAGAACGAGGCGGTGCCGGTGTACGACACTTCCGGCCCGTATGGCGATCCCGACATTGCGATTGATGTCCAGCAAGGGCTGGCGAAACTGCGCGCACCATGGATTGACGCCCGCGATGACAGCGAAACGCTGGAACAGCGCAGCTCTGCCTATACCAACGAACGGCTGGCTGATGACGGCCTCGACGAACTGCGTTTTAGCGGTTTACTGACGCCGCGCCGCGCGAAGTCAGGCCACTGCGTCACGCAACTGCACTATGCCCGCAAAAGGATCGTCACGCCGGAGATGGAGTTCATCGCCATTCGCGAAAACATGGGCCGCGAGCGCATTCGCAGCGAAGTGTTGCGCAGGCAGCATCCGGGCGAAGGTTTTGGCGCGCGGCTGCCGGAAAATATCACGCCGGAATTCGTGCGTGATGAAGTCGCCGCCGGACGGGCGATTATCCCGGCCAATATTAACCACCCGGAATCGGAACCAATGATTATTGGCCGCAACTTCCTGGTGAAGGTGAATGCCAATATCGGTAACTCAGCGGTGACTTCCTCCATCGAAGAAGAGGTGGAAAAACTGGTCTGGTCGACGCGCTGGGGTGCGGACACGGTAATGGATTTATCCACCGGGCGTTATATCCACGAAACCCGCGAATGGATCCTGCGTAACAGCCCGGTGCCAATCGGGACGGTGCCGATCTACCAGGCACTGGAGAAGGTTAACGGGATCGCCGAAGATCTCACCTGGGAAGCGTTTCGCGACACGCTACTGGAGCAGGCGGAGCAAGGGGTGGATTACTTCACCATCCACGCCGGTGTACTGCTGCGCTATGTGCCAATGACTGCGCAGCGTCTGACCGGCATTGTCTCGCGCGGCGGCTCGATCATGGCGAAATGGTGCCTCTCCCATCATCAGGAAAACTTCCTCTACACCCACTTTCGCGAGATCTGCGAAATCTGCGCCGCCTATGACGTTTCGCTGTCGCTTGGCGATGGTCTGCGCCCTGGCTCCATTCAGGATGCGAACGACGAAGCCCAGTTTGCCGAGCTGCACACACTCGGCGAGCTGACCAAAATCGCCTGGGAATATGACGTCCAGGTGATGATTGAAGGCCCAGGGCATGTGCCGATGCAGATGATCCGTCGCAACATGACTGAAGAACTGGAGCACTGCCACGAAGCGCCGTTCTATACGTTGGGGCCGCTAACCACCGATATCGCGCCGGGTTATGACCATTTCACCTCCGGCATTGGCGCGGCGATGATTGGCTGGTTTGGTTGCGCCATGCTCTGTTATGTCACGCCGAAAGAGCACCTTGGCCTGCCGAACAAAGAGGACGTCAAACAGGGGCTGATCACCTACAAGATCGCCGCGCACGCCGCCGATCTGGCCAAAGGTCATCCTGGCGCGCAGATCCGCGACAACGCCATGTCGAAAGCGCGTTTTGAATTCCGCTGGGAAGATCAATTCAACCTCGCGCTCGACCCCTTTACCGCACGCGCTTATCACGACGAAACGCTGCCGCAGGAGTCAGGCAAAGTCGCGCACTTCTGTTCCATGTGTGGGCCGAAATTCTGTTCGATGAAAATCTCGCAAGAGGTGCGTGACTACGCGGCAACCCAGGCAATTGAAGTCGGCATGGCGGATAAATCCAGCGACTTCCGCGCGCGCGGCGGTGAGATCTACCTGAAAAAGGAGGAAGCCTGATGTACCAGCCCGATTTCCCGCCGGTACCCTTCCGCCTCGGGCTTTACCCGGTGGTCGATAGCGTCGAATGGATTACCCGTTTACTGGAAGCGGGCGTGCGCACCCTGCAACTGCGCATCAAGGATAAGCGTGACGAAGAGGTTGAAGCAGATGTGGTAGCGGCCATCGCGCTTGGCCGCCGCGTTAACGCACGGCTGTTCATTAACGATTACTGGCAACTGGCGATCAAACACCAGGCTTACGGTGTACATCTTGGTCAGGAAGATCTGGAAACGACCGACTTAAGCGCCATTCGCGCGGCGGGTTTGCGCCTTGGCGTCTCCACGCATGATGATATGGAAATCGACGTAGCGCTGGCGGCGCGCCCCTCTTATATCGCGCTGGGCCATGTCTTTCCCACGCAAACCAAACAGATGCCTTCTGCACCGCAGGGGCTGGAACAACTGGCACGTCACATTGCGCGGCTGAAAGATTATCCAACCGTTGCTATTGGCGGCATTAGCTTTGCGCGTGCGCCGGAGGTATTAGCAACCGGCGTGGGCAGCATTGCGGTGGTCAGCGCCATTACCCAGGCGAATGACTGGCAACAGGCAACTCATCAGTTGCTGCAACTGGCGGGGGTGGGCGATGAATGATCGCGATTTTATGCGCTACAGCCGCCAGATCCTGCTGGAGGAGATCGCGGTTACTGGCCAGCAAAAACTGCTCGCCAGCCGGGTATTAATCATCGGCCTTGGCGGCCTTGGCGCACCGGCGGCGGTCTATCTTGCTGGCGCGGGGATCGGCACACTGGTGTTGGCGGATGATGACGCCGTCCAACTGAGCAACTTGCAGCGCCAGATTTTATTCACCACGGACGATATCAACCAACCGAAAACCCAGGTCACCGCGCAGCGCCTGCACAGGTTAAACCCGGATATCGAGCTGATTACACTCCAACAGCGCTTAAGTGGCGATGCGCTGTACCAGCAAGTTCAGCAAGCCGACGTAGTGCTCGACTGTAGCGACAACATGATGACGCGCCAGGCGATCAACGCCGCCTGCGTGGCGCTGGAGACACCGCTTATCACCGCCAGTGCGGTCGGTTTTGGCGGCCAGTTGATGGTGTTGACACCACCCTGGCAACAGGGCTGCTACCGCTGCCTGTGGCCGGACGACAGCGAGCCAGAACGCAACTGTCGCACCGCCGGAATTATCGGCCCGGTGGTCGGCATTATGGGTGCCATGCAGGCGCTGGAAACCATCAAATTGCTAAACGGCCTGCACACCACCAGCGGCGAGCTGCGCCTGTTTGATGCCCGCACCAATCTTTGGCGCACGCTGGCGCTGCACGCTTCCCGTCAGTGCCCGGTTTGTGGGGGGCGACATGCAGATACGCTTCAATGACGAGTCGATGAACTGCGTCGCCGGACTTTCCGTCGCGACCCTACTTGAGCAACTCAATCAGCTCAAACCGGGTGTCGCACTGGCCGTTAATCAACAGATCCTACCGCGCGAGCAGTGGGAAAATCACTTTGTGCAGGACGGCGATCACATCCTGCTGTTTCAGGTTATCGCAGGGGGCTGAAATGTTACGTATTGCAGAAAAAGAGTTCACTTCACGGTTGTTTACCGGCACGGGCAAGTTCGCCACGCCGCAACTGATGGTCGATGCGATTCACGCCTCAGGCAGCGAACTGGTGACGCTGGCGATGAAGCGTGTCGATCTGCGTCAGCGCACCGATATGCTGTTGCAACCCTTACTGGATGCGGGCGTGACGTTGCTGCCTAACACTTCCGGGGCGAAAAACGCCGACGAGGCCATTTTCGCCGCGCAACTGGCGCGGGAAGCGCTCGGCACGCACTGGCTAAAACTGGAAATCCATCCAGACGCCCGCTGGCTGCTGCCCGATCCGATTGAAACGTTGCGCGCAGCGGAAAAACTCGTGCAGATGGGTTTTGTGGTTCTGCCTTATTGCGGTGCCGATCCGGTGCTGTGCAAACGGCTTGAGGAGGTCGGCTGTGCGGCAGTCATGCCGCTGGGTGCGCCGATCGGTTCCAACCAGGGGCTGGAAACCCGCGCTATGCTGGAGATTATTATCGAGCAGGCGAATGTGCCGGTAGTGGTCGATGCGGGAATCGGTGCGCCCAGCCACGCAGCGCAGGCACTGGAGATGGGCGCAGACGCGGTGCTGGTCAATACCGCGATCGCGGTCGCCGACGACCCGGTCAACATGGCGCTCGCCTTTCGCCTGGCGGTCGAGGCCGGAACGCTGGCCCGCCAGGCAGTTCCGGGCGCTCGTCAACGTTACGCACAAGCCACCAGCCCGCTCACCGGTTTTCTGGAGGGAACATTATGAGTACCTTCACTGACCGCTGGCGGCAACTGGACTGGGACGATATCCGCCTGCGCATCCACAGCAAAACCGCCGCCGATGTTGAACGCGCACTTAACGCCCGGCAGCTCACGCGCGACGATATGATGGCACTGCTTTCCCCCGCCGCCGCGGGTTTTCTTGAACCGATGGCACAGCAGGCACAGCGGCTTACACGCCAGCGTTTTGGCAATACTGTCAGCTTCTATGTTCCACTTTATCTCTCTAACCTTTGCGCCAACGACTGCACCTATTGCGGCTTTTCCATGAGCAACCACCTGAAGCGAAAAACGCTGGATGAGCAGGAGATTGCGCGTGAATGCGCGGCCATACGCGAACTGGGGTTTGAGCATCTGTTGCTGGTTACTGGCGAGCATCAGGGCAAAGTCGGAATGGACTACTTTCGCCGCCATATGCCAGCGATCCGTCGCCAGTTCGCCTCGTTGCAGATGGAAGTACAGCCGCTTTCCGAAGCGGAGTATGCCGAGCTGAAAACCCTTGGTCTTGATGGCGTAATGGTCTACCAGGAGACATACCACGAAGGCCAGTACGCGCGTCATCATCTGCGTGGTAAAAAACAGGATTTCGTCTGGCGGCTGGAGACGCCGGACAGGCTGGGACGCGCGGGTATCGACAAGATTGGGCTTGGCGCACTGATGGGCCTTTCCGACAGCTGGCGAGTGGATTGCTATATGGTTGCCGAGCATTTGCTGTGGCTGCAACAGCGCTACTGGAAAAGCCGTTATTCCATCTCTTTCCCCCGCCTGCGCCCTTGCGCGGGAGGCGTGGAACCGGCATCGGTGATGGATGAGCGGCAACTGGTGCAAACCATTTGCGCGTTTCGCCTGCTGGCACCGGATACTGAGCTGTCGCTATCCACGCGCGAATCGCCGCACTTTCGCGATCACGTTATCCCACTGGCGATTAATAACGTAAGCGCCTTTTCCAAAACGCAGCCGGGCGGCTATGCCGATAATCACCCGGAGCTGGAGCAATTCTCGCCCCATGATGGACGCCGCCCGCAGGAGGTTGCCGATGCGCTGATCGCCCGTGGGCTGCAACCGGTGTGGAAAGACTGGGATAGCTGGCTGGGACGCTCACCGCAAAAAAGCCGCAACGCACAGATAACGGGTTAACGTTTTTTCGGCCTGCTACGTAAAAGCAAAATCGGGCGATGGCGGCTTGTCGCCCGAAAGTTCATGCTTGCGCTGTCAGGTCATGAGACTGACCGGAGCGGGCGCTCTTCCTCTCTTCCGCTCCGCCTTACTCACTTCAGGTACGCTATCTCTTGCGCACCCCCTATACTGTTAACAGTTCCTCTTTTGCATGTTCAAGGATAAGAAAATGCATATCAAACAACTTTCGTTTACAAGACCGATTCTGGTGAGCCTGACCGGGATTTTCCTCAGTTTTGTGATAATCGCGATAATGATCATCGCTGGCATGCGCAAAGAGACGCTGGAGGAGTACCACGATGTTAACCGCAATTTCGCCCATAACCTGGCGGTGAATTACACCCAGTCGATCCTGCGCGAAAACGACTATGTTCTCAATCGTGCCGCTGCGTTCTTCGCCCACGATAACCAGCTGGACGCTACCGTGAACGGCGATCGGGAAAAGGGGCTGAAATTACTGATGCAATTGCTGGCGCTGATGCCGTCGGTGTCGTCGATTTCTCTCGCTGACTCGCGCGGCGTTTATCTGCGAGCGCCACAAGTGATGGGCGGTGGCGATCATTTTAATGCCAGTACACGCCCGTGGTTTATGCATCAGGCGGAAGCCAGCATGTTTAACCACTACACCCGAAGTTACATGGATTTCTTTACCCATAACCCGACCGTAAGCATCTATAAACCGGTGATCGCGCCAGACGGCAAGCTAAAAGGAACGCTGGCTTTTCACCTTGATCTGGCATCGATGGGCTACACATTGCGTACCATGCAGGCACCGATGCAGGGAGAGTTTTTCGTTGTCGACCGCGAAGGCAAAGTGATGTTGCACCCGGATACTGGAGCATTGTTCAAGACCTTTATCAGCCCGGTGTTGCTCGCGGCGATGACCAGCGGTGAAGGCGCGATCTTTGATGAAAAAAGCGCGAGTTGGTATTACTACTACTCTTTCACTAATCCGGAATGGTTTGTGATCTACAAGGTTTCCGCCAGCACGCTCGATACCCGCGTTCGCCATCAGAGCTTGCTTGTTGGCTGGGGATTTACCACCGCGGCGGTGTTGATCATTCTGTTTGGCCTGTATTTGCGCCACAGCTCACGCATGGTGCTGCTCAACATTATTGATGCGATAAAAACCGGTGATGTCACACGCGCACCAAGGCTCGAAGCAATGCTGAGCAAAGCGATTGAAAGCAGTAAAGAGCGGGAACAAACATGGGTGCGTCAAGCAACTATGGATGCGCTAACAAATTGTAAGAATCGCCGCGCCTTTGATGCTGATATTGCCGCGCTGATGAACGATCATCAGCCGTTTGCGCTGGCGTTGGTGGATATCGATAATTTCAAATCCATTAACGATACCTGGGGCCATTTAAATGGCGATATCGTGCTGCGCAACGTGGCGCGAGAAGGTATCCAGATCTTGCAGCCGCAAGGGATTTCGCTCTATCGCTACGGTGGCGAAGAGTTTGCGGTAATTTTTCCGCATGCGCATATCGATAACGCGCTGGCACTACTGGAGCAGTGGCGAGTGAAAGTGGAGAACCGCACCTGGCGCGAGAAGGCGCTGTCGGTCACTTTTAGCGCCGGTTTGGGCGAGTGGAACATGGAACCGTTGAACCAACTGGTCGGCCACGTGGATGAAGCGCTTTATAAAGCGAAGCAGCAAGGTAAGAACCGGATTCTACTGGTAAATCACTCGTAACCAGGCGGCGCGCCGCAAGGTTGCAACCGGTTTCATGTTATGCAGGAATTCTTTGTGATGCCCTACACACAATCGCGGTAAAGCGGTTGTTGAACCCGATAGCGCAGGATAATTATCACCTATCCCATCCACACCGAGGCTGACTATGAAAAACATCGTTTTATGCTGTGCAGCGGGTATGTCCACCAGTATGTTGGTGCAACGCATGAAAGACGCGGCGCAGAAAAAAGGCGTCGAGGTCTCTATCAAAGCGGTTCCTGTTGCGGAATTTAAAGATGAAATAGCAACAGCGGATATCGTGTTGCTGGGGCCGCAGGTGAAATACGAGCAGGCAAAATTGCAGGCGCAGGCGGAACCGCTGGGCAAGAAAGTAGCGGTAATCGACATGATGGATTACGGCATGATGAAAGGCGATGTCGTTCTGGAAAAAGCCCTTAAGCTACTGGAGTGAATGCGTGGAAGATTTAGAAACCATCATTATGGAATTGTTGGTTAACGCGGGCGCAGCGCGTAGCCAGGCATTAACCGCGTTACAGATGGCGCGTAAAGGTGATTTTGCTGAAGCCGAAAAAGCGATGGAAGAGTCGCGTGAATTCGTTAAAGCCGCGCATAAAATTCAAACCCAGCTTATCGGGCTGGATGAAGGCACCGGTAAGCTGCCGGTGAATTTGATCACCGTTCATTCGCAGGATCACTTGATGAACGCGATGGTGATTCAGGATCTGGCGACCGATATGATCGAGCTTTACCGCCGCATACCGCCGCGCGATTAATGCATCGCTTCAATACAAATAATATGCCCGCTCTGGCGGGCTTTTTTTCGCGCCGCTAAAAGTCGTGACGTGTTTTTCGCCCCCATTTATGGCACAACATGGCATTCGATACTGTTTTTTGCGATCCAGGTGACTTGTGCCAGCCATTCCATTTCCCTTTTACACGCTCTCCATCTTGCTGATTTTGCTATTGAAGGTTTGCCTGCAACGGGCATCAGGTTTTCGCAGCACCGCGGTGTTTATTGGCGCCTGCACCCTGCTGGTACTGATGTCCGCCCTGCGCTGGCAATTCGATGCTCTGTTTTTACGTCAATTACAATCGACGGTAGCCATAGCGCTGCCCCCGCTGGCATGGCGCTGTTTCGCTCACTTTACCGGCCGTAATCGCAGGCAAAAGCTCGCACTCTGCGCACTCCCACCCGCCATTGCTTTGGCGTTCAATTTGGCTGCACCTGATACCACCGACATCGTGCTGGCATTGCTGTATCTCGGTTACGGCGCTGGGTTAATCACAACCGCCAGGCAAGGCGCGGACGCATTTGTCTTCTCTCGTCTGAGCGAGGCCACAATAACATCGCGCATGGCGCTACTGGCCGGGAGTTTCCTGTGCTTTTCCGCGCTGACCGATCTGGCTATTGCGCTGGATTTTCACTTTTATCACGGCCAGCAGGCACCACAACTGGTGGCGATCTCCCAGGCAATCTTGCTGCCGTTTATCTGCCTGGCCATTGTTTATCGTGGTAAAGCCGCGCCCGTTGAGTTGCCATCCACACCTGTAGAACACGAAGCCAGTGCGGATGACACAGACCTGCTTGCCACTTATCAGCGCATTGAAGCCCGCGTTCGCGAGCAACACCTTTTCCTGAATTCCGACCTGACGCTTAACACGCTGGCAAGAAAATTGGGTATTCCTGCACGACAGATCTCGCGAGCAGTTAACCAGACATGCGGCTGCAATGTCTCGCAGTGGATCAACCGTTTTCGTATTCACTATGCCCAGCAGCTATTACGCAATTCCGACGCGTCGGTGACAGCGATCATGCTGGACTCAGGGTTTGCCACCAAGTCCAACTTTAACCGCGAGTTTATCCGTATTAGTGGGATGAGCCCGACTGATTACCGTCTCGCGTCGGAGAATAAACCAGTGTCTGCTGCAGAAACGCGCTGATTTGCTTAAAGAGGCGTTGATGGATTTCTGCCCGGCTAAAGCCACCACCATCCTGGCAGACAATCCCTTCACCTGGATCCTGCGCGTCGATTAATGCAGCCGCACCCGGCTTGCATAATTGCATAAAGCTAAAATGCGTCGCTCCCTCTACGTGAACATAACGCTGTTGAGCAGCCGGGATGTGTTCTGCAAGATAACCCGATTCGAGACGGGCAGGCAGTTCATCGCTGTCTGCCTGCGCCGCCATGATCAGTACTGGAATACTTACCTGCTCAAGGCTTTCTGGCGTGAAGCCCCGCGCCAGGCCGAGATCAAGCGAAACCACCGCTTTGATCCGTGAGTCACGCATATTCAGCGACAACATGTCGCTTGCTGAGGGCTGATCGATGCCCAGCGTAGTAGCCAGCTTGCAACTCGACAGCACAGCATGTCGCTGACAATCAGCCATAAAACGCCGGCTATCAAAACGCCCACCAGCGAGTTCCAGCACCGTCCAGCCTCCCAGTGAGTGCCCCAGCGCCGCAATACGTTGCGTATCCACCAGCCCCGCCAGATCAGGCTCAGCAAGCAATTTATCCAGCACGTGGCGGAGATCCTGCGGACGTAGCCAAAGTCGTTTTGCATCTTGCGGTTTTTTATTGCGCGTCGTAGTCCCCGGATGATCGGGCGCGACGACGATATACCCTTCTTCCGCCATCTGCTGCGCCAGCCAGTTAAGATTACGCCAGTTGCCGCCGTAACCGTGCGAAATCAATAACAGCGGATGAGCGCCAGCAGCGGGTTTTGCATCGCGTAACGCAGCAGTACCGCTAAAAACGATGTTCTCTCCCACAGTTTCCGCTTTACCGCGTTCTACCGTGGGATACCAGACCGCGACATCCAGCGGACGGGGGCTATTTTCATCCATGCGTAGCTGGCGAAAAGCGGTTTCGGCATGTGACATGCCGCCAAACAAAATAGTGAGCAACAGAAGGGTGATACGTGAAGTCATAGTACGTTCCTGGTGAGTTAACCGTCGCGAAGATTCTGCAACTCGCCGTGCGTACAATGCGTCCTGAAACGCGATCGAGGTCTTAAAACCTGAATTTCAGGCATAAAAAAACCCGCCGAAGCGGGTTTTTATTACGCGAAACGATTACTCGTTGTCGGAACCACCCAGACCTGCGTTCAGCAGTTCTGCCAGGCTCGCGGTCGCATCTTCCGCAGTCACCTGCGGTGCTGCCGGCAGTTCGCCAGCGGCGCGACGGCGCATACGATCCTGGTGGTACGCATAACCGGTACCAGCCGGGATCAGACGGCCCACGATGACGTTCTCTTTCAGACCGCGCAGTTCGTCGCGTTTGCCCGCAACGGCTGCTTCGGTAAGCACACGAGTTGTCTCCTGGAACGATGCCGCGGAGATGAAGGACTCGGTCGCCAGAGACGCTTTGGTGATACCCAGCAGATCGCGTGCATACGTTGCCGCAATTTTGCCAGCCGCTTCCAGATCGCGGTTAGCGATCTTGACGCGAGAGTATTCAACCTGCTCACCTTCCAGGAAGTCGGAGCTTCCTGCGTTAACGATGGTGGCTTTACGCAGCATCTGACGAACGATAACTTCGATGTGCTTATCGTTGATCTTAACGCCCTGCAGACGGTAAACGTCCTGTACTTCGTTGGTGATATAACGCGTTACCGCGTGTACGCCACGAAGACGCAGAATGTCGTGCGGTGCTTCCGGACCGTCGGAAACCACGTCACCACGTTCTACACGTTCACCTTCAAACACGTTGAGCTGACGCCATTTCGGAATCATCTCTTCGTACGGATCGCTACCGTCAACCGGCGTGATCACCAGACGGCGTTTACCTTTGGTCTCTTTACCGAAGGAAATGATACCGCTGATTTCAGCCAGGATTGCCGGCTCTTTCGGACGACGTGCTTCGAACAGATCCGCAACGCGCGGCAGACCACCGGTGATGTCCTTGGTACCGCTGGATTCCTGCGGAATACGCGCCAGAGCATCACCTGCACCGATCTGGATGCCATCTTCCAACTGAACGATCGCTTTACCCGGCAGGAAGTACTGTGCAGGCATATCAGTGCCTGGGATCAGTACGTCGTTGCCATTGGCGTCAACGATTTTCAGTGCCGGACGCAGGTCTTTACCACCCGCGGTACGTTCTGCAGAATCCAGAACCACCAGCGAGGAGAGACCGGTCAGTTCGTCGGTCTGACGAGTAATCGTCTGGCCGTCGATCATATCGGTGAAGCGGATGAAACCAGCCACTTCAGTGATAACCGGCATGGTGTGCGGATCCCAGTTTGCAACGGTTTCACCGCCAGCAACCTGCTCGCCATCACCCTTCGCCATTACCGCACCGTAAGGCACTTTATAGCTTTCTTTGGTACGACCGAATTCGTCGATCAGTTTCAGCTCAGTGTTACGCGAGGTGACAACCAGTTTACCGCTGGAGTTAACAACCGACTTCGCATTGCTCAGACGGATGCTACCTTTGTTTTTCACCTGAATGCTGGATTCAGCAGCCGCACGAGATGCCGCACCACCGATGTGGAACGTACGCATCGTCAGCTGTGTACCCGGCTCACCGATGGACTGTGCCGCGATAACGCCGATGGCTTCACCTTTGTTGATGATGTGACCACGCGCCAGGTCACGACCATAGCAGTGGGCGCACACACCAAAATCGGTGTCACACGATACAACGGAACGCACTTTCACTGAGTCAACAGAGTTCGCTTCCAGCAGGTCACACCACTGTTCGTGCAGCAGCGTGTTGCGTGGAACCAGAATGTCTGCGGTACCCGGCTTCAGAATGTCTTCTGCGGTTACACGACCCAGTACGCGATCGCGCAGCGGCTCTTTAACATCGCCACCTTCGATAACCGGCGTCATGGTGATGCCTTCCAGCGTGCCACAATCGTCTTCGGTTACGACCAGATCCTGCGCCACGTCAACCAGACGACGGGTCAGGTAACCGGAGTTCGCGGTTTTCAGTGCGGTATCCGCCAGACCTTTACGCGCACCGTGCGTGGAGATGAAGTACTGGAGTACGTTCAGACCTTCACGGAAGTTCGCGGTGATCGGTGTTTCGATGATGGAGCCATCCGGCTTCGCCATCAGACCACGCATACCAGCAAGCTGACGAATCTGGGCTGCAGAACCACGCGCACCGGAGTCGGCCATCATGTAGATGCTGTTAAAGGAAACCTGCTGCTCTTCAACGCCGTCACGGTTAATAACGGTTTCGGTCTGCAGGTTATCCATCATCGCTTTGGATACGCGATCGTTCGCCGCAGCCCAAATATCGATAACTTTGTTATAGCGTTCGCCAGCGGTAACCAGACCAGACTGGAACTGCTCCTGGATCTCAGCAACTTCAGCTTCCGCTTCGCTGATGATCTCGTGTTTTTTCGCCGGGATGACCATGTCATCAATACCAACGGATGCACCTGAACGCGCTGCATAAGCAAAGCCGGTGTACATCGTCTGGTCAGCAAAAATAACCGTCGGTTTCAGGCCCAGAATGCGGTAACAGGTGTTCAGCATTTTGGAGATAGCTTTCTTACCCAGCGCCTGGTTGACGATGGAGAAAGGCAGACCTTTCGGTACGATCATCCACAGAATGGCACGGCCAACGGTCGTGTCTTTAATGCTGGTGACTGCAACGAATTCGCCGTTAGCGTCTTTTTCATATTCAGTGATACGCACTTTAACGCGCGCATGCAGAGAGGCCAGCCCAGCGCGATAAATACGCTCAGCTTCTTTCGGGCCAGTCAGCACCATGCCTTCGCCTTTGGCGTTAACACAGTCACGGGTCATGTAATACAGACCCAGTACAACGTCCTGAGACGGAACGATGATAGGCTCGCCGTTCGCCGGAGATAGAATGTTGTTGGTGGACATCATCAGCGCACGCGCTTCCAGCTGGGCTTCCAGCGTCAGCGGTACGTGAACAGCCATCTGGTCACCATCGAAGTCGGCGTTATATGCCGCACAAACCAGCGGGTGCAGCTGGATAGCTTTACCTTCGATCAGTACCGGTTCAAACGCCTGGATACCCAGACGGTGCAGTGTTGGTGCACGGTTCAGCAGTACCGGGTGTTCGCGGATAACTTCATCCAGGATATCCCAAACGACAGCTTCTTCGCGCTCAACCATTTTCTTCGCGGCTTTGATGGTGGTGGCGAGGCCACGCAGTTCCAGCTTGCCGTAGATGAACGGTTTGAACAGCTCGAGTGCCATTTTCTTCGGCAGACCGCACTGATGCAGACGCAGGTAAGGACCTACGGTGATTACAGAACGACCGGAGTAGTCAACACGCTTACCGAGCAGGTTCTGACGGAAACGACCCTGTTTACCTTTGATCATATCGGCCAAAGATTTCAGCGGACGTTTGTTGGAACCGGTGATCGCACGACCGCGACGGCCGTTATCCAGCAGGGCGTCAACCGCTTCCTGCAGCATACGTTTTTCGTTGCGTACGATGATGTCCGGTGCCGCCAGATCCAGCAGGCGTTTCAGACGGTTGTTACGGTTGATCACGCGACGGTACAGATCGTTCAGATCCGACGTTGCGAAACGACCACCGTCCAGCGGAACCAGCGGACGCAGGTCCGGCGGCAGCACTGGCAGGACGGTCAGGATCATCCACTCCGGTTTGTTACCAGACTGTACGAACGCTTCCAGCAGTTTGATACGCTTGGTCAGCTTCTTACGTTTGGTTTCGGAGTTGGTTTCGTTCAGCTCTTCGCGCAGCTGTTCGCACTCTTGCTCCAGATCCATGCTTTTCAGCAGGGCCTGAATAGCTTCGGCGCCCATTTTTGCGTCGAATTCGTCACCGAACTCTTCCAGCGCGTCCAGGTACTGTTCTTCGGTCAGGATCTGGTTACGTTCCAGATTGGTCATACCGCCTTCGATAACCACATAGGATTCGAAGTACAGAACACGTTCGATATCGCGCAGCGGCATATCCAGCAGCAGGCCGATACGGGACGGCAGAGATTTCAGGAACCAAATGTGGGCGGTCGGAGACGCCAGCTCGATGTGGCCCATGCGCTCACGACGCACTTTTGTCTGGGTCACTTCAACGCCGCACTTCTCACAGATCACACCACGGTGTTTCAGGCGCTTGTACTTACCGCACAGGCACTCGTAATCTTTTACTGGCCCGAAAATACGCGCACAGAAAAGGCCGTCACGCTCAGGTTTGAACGTACGGTAGTTGATGGTTTCCGGCTTCTTAACTTCACCAAAAGACCATGAACGGATCATGTCTGGCGAGGCCAGAGCAATTTTGATCGCATCAAACTCTTCGGTTTTAGTTTGCGCTTTCAGAAACTTTAATAAGTCTTTCACGGATTTGCTCCCGTCGGAGTTAGCACAATCTGGTGCCGGGGATTAACCCGGCACCAGTGACCTGTTTGAGCGAGAGTTACTCGTCTTCCAGCTCGATGTTGATACCCAGCGAACGAATCTCTTTCAACAGTACGTTGAAGGACTCAGGCATACCCGGTTCCATCTGGTGGTTGCCGTCCACGATGTTTTTATACATCTTGGTACGACCATTCACGTCATCAGATTTAACGGTAAGCATTTCCTGCAGGGTGTATGCCGCGCCGTATGCTTCCAGCGCCCACACTTCCATCTCCCCGAAGCGCTGACCACCGAACTGCGCCTTACCACCCAGCGGCTGCTGAGTAACCAGGCTGTAAGAACCGGTAGAACGCGCATGCATTTTGTCATCAACCAGGTGGTTCAGTTTCAGCATGTACATGTAGCCAACGGTAACCTGGCGCTCGAATTGCTCACCGGTACGACCGTCGAACAGTGTGATCTGACCGGAAGTCGGCAGGCCACCCAGCTGTAACAGTTCCTTGATTTCAGACTCTTTCGCACCGTCGAAGACCGGCGTTGCGATCGGCATGCCTTTACGCAGGTTTTCCGCCAGACGCAGAACTTCCTCATCGCTGAAGGTGCTCAGGTCGACTTTCTGACGAACATCAGCGCCCAGATCGTATGCACGCTGGATGAACTCGCGCAGTTTCGCGACTTCTTGCTGCTGTTTCAGCATAGCGTTGATTTTGTCGCCAATACCTTTCGCAGCCATACCCAGGTGGGTTTCAAGGATCTGACCGATGTTCATACGAGACGGTACGCCCAGCGGGTTCAGTACGATATCAACCGGCGTGCCGTTTTCATCGTATGGCATATCTTCGATCGGGTTGATCTTAGAGATAACACCCTTGTTACCGTGACGACCTGCCATCTTATCACCAGGCTGGATCTGACGTTTAACGGCCAGATAAACCTTAACGATTTTCAGCACGCCCGGTGCCAGATCATCGCCCTGAGTGATTTTGCGGCGTTTCGCTTCGAGTTTTTTCTCGAACTCGTGTTTCAGTTCGTCATACTGCTCAGCCAATTGTTCCAGCTGATTTTGTTTCGCTTCGTCGGTCAGGCCGAGTTCCAGCCAGCGGTCGCGCGGCAGTTTGTCGAGCTTGTCAGCTTCAACACCGCCGGAAACCAGCACGCTGTGGATACGGCTAAACAGGCCAGCTTCGAGGATCTGCAGTTCTTCAGACAAATCTTTCTTCGCCTGTTTGAGCTGCATCTCTTCGATTTCCAGCGCACGTTTGTCTTTTTCCACGCCATCGCGGGTAAAGACCTGAACGTCGATAACGGTACCGGAAACACCGTTCGGTACGCGCAGAGAAGAGTCTTTAACGTCAGACGCTTTCTCACCAAAGATCGCGCGCAGCAGTTTCTCTTCCGGCGTCAGCTGGGTTTCACCTTTCGGCGTTACCTTGCCCACCAGAATGTCGCCGCCAGTCACTTCTGCACCGATGTAAACGATACCGGATTCATCCAATTTGGAGAGCGCGGCTTCACCCACGTTCGGGATGTCTGCGGTGATCTCTTCTGGCCCCAGCTTGGTGTCACGGGACACACATGCCAGTTCCTGGATGTGAATAGTGGTGAAACGATCTTCCTGAACCACACGCTCGGAGACGAGGATGGAGTCTTCGAAGTTGTAACCATTCCACGGCATGAACGCTACGCGCATGTTCTGACCGAGCGCCAGTTCACCGAGGTCGGTGGACGGGCCGTCTGCCAGCACGTCGCCGCGCTCAATGGGCTCACCCAGATAAACACACGGCATCTGGTTGATACAGGTGTTCTGGTTAGAACGGGTGTATTTGGTCAGGTTATAGATGTCGATACCTGCTTCACCCGGGTACATCTCATCTTCGTTAACTTTGATAACGATACGAGAGGCATCCACGTACTGAACAGTACCGCCACGTTTAGCAACCGCGGTTACACCGGAGTCAACGGCAACAGCACGTTCCATACCGGTACCAACCAGCGGCTTGTCAGCGCGCAGAGTCGGAACCGCCTGACGTTGCATGTTCGCACCCATCAATGCACGGTTGGCGTCATCGTGTTCCAGGAACGGGATCAGAGACGCACCAACAGAAACTACCTGCTGGGTGGATACGTCCATGTAGTCAACCTGGTCTGCGCTGAAGAGGCTGGATTCGCCTTTGCTGCGGCAGGTAACCAGATCTTCTGCAAAACGACCTTCTTCTGTCAGGTTGGTGTTCGCCTGGGCGATGACGTAGTTACCTTCTTCAATTGCAGAAAGGTAATGAATCTCGTCAGTCACCACGCCGTCAGTCACTTTACGATACGGGGTTTCAAGGAAGCCGTATTCGTTAGTCTGTGCGTAAACGGACAGGGAGTTGATAAGACCAATGTTCGGACCTTCAGGCGTTTCGATCGGACATACACGACCATAGTGGGTCGGGTGAACGTCTCGAACTTCAAAGCCTGCGCGCTCACGAGTCAAGCCGCCTGGGCCGAGTGCAGAGATACGACGTTTGTGCGTAATCTCGGACAGCGGGTTGTTCTGGTCCATAAACTGCGACAGCTGGCTGGAACCGAAGAACTCTTTCACTGCGGCAGAGATAGGCTTGGCGTTGATCATGTCCTGCGGCATCAGGGTATCCAGATCGCCCAGAGACAGACGCTCTTTCACCGCACGTTCTACACGCACCAGGCCAACACGGAATTGGTTTTCCGCCATTTCGCCAACGGAACGGATACGACGGTTGCCGAGGTGGTCGATATCATCCACTTCACCGATGCCGTTACGGATACCGATGAGCTTTTTCATCACTTCGATGATGTCTTCTTTGCTCAGGATACCGGAACCTTCAATGCTGTCGCGCAGCAGAGAACGGTTGAATTTCATGCGACCTACCGCAGAGAGATCATAGCGGTCTTCGGAGAAGAACAGGTTCTCGAACAGGCTTTCAGCAGCTTCGCGAGTCGGCGGTTCACCCGGGCGCATCATGCGGTAGATTTCTACCAGCGCGCTCAGACGATCGTTGGTTGGGTCGACGCGTACCGTCTCAGACATGTACGGACCGTGATCCAGATCGTTGGTGAACAGCGTTTCGATACGTTTGTGACCAGACTGGCTCAGCTTCGCCAGCAGATCGAGCGACAGCTCCATGTTTGCCGGGCAGATCAGCTCGCCAGTGGATTCGTCAACGTAGTCTTTAGCGGCAACTTTACCTGCGATGTACTCAACCGGTACTTCAATATGTTGAATTTCGTCTTTTTCAAGCTGACGAATATGGCGCGCGGTAATGCGGCGGCCTTTTTCAACATACATTTTGCCGTTTGCTTCGATATCGAAGGATGCAGTTTCACCACGCAGGCGTTCCGGCACCAGTTCCATCTGCAATTTGTTGTCGCGGATTTCAAAGATAACTTTTTCAAAGAACAGATCAAGAATCTGCTCAGTGGTGTAGTTCAGCGCGCGCAGAATAATGGTCGCCGGCAGTTTGCGGCGGCGGTCGATACGCACGAAGAGGTTATCTTTCGGGTCGAACTCGAAGTCCAGCCATGACCCACGGTAAGGAATAATACGTGCGTTATAAAGCACTTTACCCGATGAGTGGGTTTTACCCTTATCGCTGTCGAAGAAGACGCCAGGACTACGGTGCAGCTGAGAAACGATAACACGCTCAGTACCGTTGATAACAAAGGTACCGTTGTCCGTCATGAGCGGAATTTCGCCCATGTAGACTTCTTGTTCTTTAATGTCTTTAACAGTGCCTTCCGGCGCTTCGCGCTCGTAGATCACCAGACGCAGTTTTACACGCAGCGGAGCGGAATACGTTACGCCACGGATCTGACATTCTTTAACATCAAAAACAGGTTCGCCAAGACGGTAGCTGACGTATTGCAGTTCCGAATTGCCGCTGTAGCTCTTAATCGGGAACACGGAGCGGAAAGCCGCTTCCAGACCGTACTGCCCTTCAGGATCTTGCTCGATAAATTTCTGAAACGAGTCAAGCTGGATAGAAAGGAGATATGGGACATCCAGTACTTGTGGACGTTTACCAAAATCCTTACGAATACGTTTTTTCTCGGTATAGGAGTAAACCATAGGGTTCCTCAGCTCGCTGACAAGTCGACCCACTCTGTCCGTCGAAAGGGACAGTTTATGCAACACTATTTTTTTAGACCGGAAAGTGGAGCACTTTCCGCAATGCTTGTTGCTATCACGCTTAAATCATTTCATTGCGATTTACACAGAAAGAACTTTCTGTCGCAGTATATTAAGTCGTCGATAGAAACAAGCATTGTAAAGGATACAGGTAGTCAAACAGTGTGAAACGCTACCGGTACCTTCTACAGCGCAAAAAGGCTGGTGACCAAAAAGTCACCAGCCATCAGCCTAATTTCTCAGGCTGCAACCGGAAGGGTTGGCTTATTTAACTTCAACTTCAGCGCCAGCTTCTTCCAGAGATTTTTTCAGAGCTTCAGCGTCATCTTTGCTCACGCCTTCTTTCAGAGCGGCCGGAGCAGATTCTACCAGGTCTTTAGCTTCTTTCAGACCCAAGCCAGTTGCGCCACGTACTGCTTTGATAACAGCAACTTTGTTAGCGCCAGCGGCTTTCAGAATTACGTCGAACTCAGTTTTTTCTTCAGCAGCTTCAGCAGCCGGGCCAGCAGCAACAGCTACAGCGGCAGCAGCGGAAACACCGAATTTTTCTTCCATTGCAGAGATCAGTTCTACAACGTCCATTACGGACATAGCGGCAACTGCTTCAATGATTTGATCTTTAGTGATAGACATTTAAATTGTTCCTGAATATCAGAATAAGTTTATACGTAAGCAAATGCTTTATAAAGAAAACTGCGATTAAGCAGCTTCTTTCGCATCGCGTACAGCAGCCAGAGTGCGGACCAGTTTGCCAGCAGAGGCTTCTTTCATGGTCGCCATCAGGCGTGCAATTGCTTCTTCGTAGGTCGGCAGGGTTGCCAGGCGATCGATTTGTGACGCCGGGATCAACTCACCTTCAAAGGCAGCGGCTTTGACCTCAAATTTTGCATTCGCTTTCGCGAAATCTTTGAACAGACGAGCAGCAGCGCCCGGGTGTTCCATAGAATATGCAATCAGGGTCGGACCAACGAACGCGTCTTTCAGGCACTCAAACTGAGTACCTTCAACAACACGGCGCAGCAGGGTGTTGCGAACAACACGCATGTAAACGCCGGCTTCGCGACCTGCTTTACGCAGTTCGGTCATTTTATCTACGGTAACGCCACGGGAATCCGCAACAACCGCAGACAGCGCGCCTTTGGCTACTTCGCTGACTTCAGCAACAATCGCTTGTTTGTCTTGAAGATTTAAAGCCATTAGCTTTGCTCCTGGATGTTTGCCAGGGCTCATGCCCTGGAACTCACTTCACTCTTTTCAATGAAAAGAGCGTCTTAATACGGTGAGCAGAAACAAGCCAAAGAGTACTTTAAAAATAATCTTTAGGTTCTGTCACCGTCTACGCAGGGAATTAAGCTTCTTACGAAACACCTGCGGTCTTCGACGGAGGCCTGGATTAGGCCAGGCTCCAACGAACAAATCTGTTTGCTTGCTAACTTACGCTAGCAAAACGTGGGGGTAAGATTGTAGACAAATCCACCACCCACGTAAAGGCGAATATTAGTTCGCTACTGCGTTCAGACCAGCCTGGTCTACCGCAACACCTGCACCCATGGTGGTGGAGATGCTAATTTTCTTGATGTACACGCCTTTCGCCTGAGACGGTTTTGCTTTTTTCAGCGCAACCAGCAGAGATTCCAGGTTTTCTTTCAATTTATCAGCGTCGAAATCCACTTTACCGATGGTGGTATGGATGATGCCGTTTTTGTCGTTACGGTAACGAACCTGACCCGCTTTAGCGTTTTTAACCGCTTCAGCAACGTTCGGTGTTACGGTACCAACTTTCGGGTTTGGCATCAGGCCACGCGGACCCAGAACCTGGCCCAACTGGCCAACAACGCGCATTGCATCCGGAGAAGCAATAACTACGTCGAAGTTCATTTCGCCTTTTTTGATCTGATCAGCCAGATCTTCCATACCTACCAGCTCAGCGCCAGCTGCTTTAGCAGCTTCAGCGTTCGGGCCCTGAGTAAATACGGCTACGCGAACAGAACGGCCAGTACCGTGCGGCAGTACAGTTGCACCACGTACGTTCTGGTCAGATTTACGCGCGTCGATGCCGAGGTTAACAGCAACGTCTACGCTTTCTACGAATTTAGCAGTGGCCAGCTCTTTCAGCAGAGCAATGGCTTCGTTGATGTCGTACTGTTTGGTCGCATCAACTTTGTCACGGATCACGCGCATGCGCTTGGTCAGTTTAGCCATTTCTTAATCCTCCACTACCAGGCCCATGGAACGTGCAGTACCTTCGATTGAGCGAGTCATCGCTTCAATGTCAGCACCGGTCATGTCCGCGGCTTTAGTCTGAGCAATTTCCTGCACCTGAGCGCGGGTTACTTTGCCCACTTTGTCTTTGTTCGGCTTGCCGGAACCAGACTTGATACCAGCCGCTTTCTTCAGCAGAACTGCTGCCGGAGGCGTTTTGGTAACGAAAGTGAAGGAGCGGTCAGCGTAAACGGTAATAACAACCGGAATCGGCAGACCTTTTTCGATGGAATCAGTTTTGGCGTTAAACGCTTTACAGAATTCCATGATGTTAACACCCTGCTGACCCAGAGCCGGACCTACCGGTGGGCTCGGGTTTGCCATGCCAGCTGCAACCTGCAGCTTGACGTAGGCCTGGACTTTCTTAGCCATTGAAATTTCCTCGTTTGGGTATAGCGCCCCGAAAGGCTCCCCGTGTTTGAATACGTTTTACGGATACGAGACCCATAAAAACAAAAGGCGCGAAATTGTATGTCAATTTCGCGCCCTGTGCAACGTTTGATCGCCGAATATTTAGGCTTTTTCGACCTGGCTGAAATCCAGCTCTACCGGGGTCGCACGACCGAAGATAGAAACGGAAACTTTCAGGCGAGACTTCTCGTAGTCCACCTCTTCAACCACACCGTTAAAGTCGGCAAACGGACCATCGCTAACGCGGACCATTTCACCCGGTTCAAACAGTGTTTTCGGACGCGGCTTATCACCAACCTGCTGCAGGCGGTTCATGATCGCATCCACTTCTTTATCGCTAATCGGCGCCGGACGATCGGACGTGCCGCCGATGAAGCCCATTACGCGCGGAACGCTGCGTACCAGGTGCCAACTGGCGTCATTCATCACCATCTGGACAAGGACGTAGCCCGGGAAGAATTTGCGTTCGCTTTTGCGACGCTGACCACCACGGATTTCGACCACTTCTTCCGTCGGCACCATGACTTCGCCAAACAACTCTTCCATATTGTGTAATTTGATATGCTCGCGCAGCGAAGTGGCTACGCGGCCTTCAAAACCGGAAAACGCCTGAACGACGTACCAGCGCTTTTTAGGAGCTTCAGACATCTCAGAACCTCAGGCCAGTGATAAAGGAAACCAGGCGGACCAGAATACCATCCAGTCCCCACAGGATCAGTGACATGACTGCAGTTACGGCAGCCACGATCAATGTGGTGTGCAATGTTTCCTGACGAGTGGGCCAAATCACTTTACGTACTTCGGTTCTCGCTTCACGGGCAAAAGCAACGGTCGCTTTACCCTTCGTCGTCAACAGCGCGACACCACCTGCTGCAGCAATCAAAATAACAACTGCCAACGCGCGGAGCGGCAGCATCATGTCACGATAAAGATAGTTGCCAACGATAGCCACGAGCAGCAGTACTGCAACAACAACCCACTTCATCGCTTCCAGGCCGCGCCCGCTCCCTTGAGCTTCGGTATTCGCACTCATAAACCAACCTGTCACAAGAATTCAGACAAACATTTTTGCCCCGCATAAGCGAGGCAACCAAACCGAAATGCTCTGGCGAGATTCGGACTAACGCCCTCTTCAGAGCCTGTCTCAGCAATGATTATGACAAATAAAATCACTGATGAGCCAGGTTCTGGTTCGAAAGCGTACAAAAAGGGCATCAAATGATGCCCTTTTCTTGCGCATTGCGTCAAATGTTATCAGCGATTAGCTGAGAACTTTTGCTACAACGCCCGCGCCAACGGTACGGCCGCCTTCACGGATTGCGAAACGCAGACCATCGTCCATCGC